>JAHJQM010000061.1 GCA_018819285.1 Candidatus Omnitrophota bacterium | reverse complement strand
ATGAGCGAAGCGGATTTAACCTTGGGCGCCTTTGCGGTTCAATCTTTTCAACCAGAAACCATGAACCAGAAACCAATCTCCGTTCAACAGGAAAACGAGCGTCCTCACGATTGACGAATGTTTGCAAATGACGGCGGAGTGGTATAAAATCTATTATGCGGACTCCTCTAATGAATCGACGTACAAATTCTGCACACAGCAAATCGCTGAATATGTCGAAATGACAATAAAGAGAGGTAATAAATGCAAACGAATATGATTATTTCAGACCCGACTATAATGATGGGTAAACCTGTTATTGCTGGATCACGTATAACTGTGGAGCTTATTCTGGAAAAACTTGCTGCCGGTGAATCTATAGAACAAATACTCGAATCCCACCCACGCCTCACACGCGAAGGGATTCAGGCTGCACTGACATATACTACGGGAGTTTTGCGTGGTGATGTTGTTTATCCTGCCGGGGCAGCGGCATGAACCTCCTCGCGGATGAAGGTGTCGACAAACAAATTGTTGTTCGTCTTCGTGAAGAAGGATATTCCGTCAGCTACGTTGCTGAAATGGCGCCGGGTATTTCCGATGATATCGTACTTGAATTGGCCAATAAAGAGGGATCTCTATTATTAACATCGGATAAAGACTTTGGAGATTTAGTGTTTCGTCTGAGACGTCTTTCAGCAGGTGTTGTTCTCATCAGATTGGCAGGATTGACTCCCGCTAAGAAAGCCGCAATCGTCACCTCTGTTATGAGTAAGCATTCTCAGGAATTAGCAAAAGCCTTTACTGTGATAACACCATTGGGTGTTCGTATTCGATCTTCTGAAAAATAATAGCCGCGTAAATGATCAAGGTAAATATTAACTATGACCTCCACCCCTGAAGATATCCACAAACAAATCCTCCCCAAAATCTTTAATCTCGGCAAAGATCTGATATGAGACGCCAGATTGACGGTGGAAGAATTTATAGAGCTAATCCGATAAAATCCGTTTATCGTTCGTTGTGCACGCTCAGCACGAACGTTAAGTCGTCCCGCTGTCAAATCTCTGAACCTTGGATTTCTTCTGAACTGGAACGTGGCGCTGATGAAAGACGGCATAAAACGTATGGTAAATAACCTTCAATAGTGGAGTAGCCGCCGGCAAGGTATCTTTTGTTGATTGTAAACCCAATCAACAAAAACCCCTACAATCCTTCGCGTCCTTCGCGTCTTGCGGTTCAAATTCTTAGCAGTTTTTTCAGTTTCTTGCTTTTGCTTCTGCATTTAACACAAAACTCAAAACCCAAAACTCAAAACAATTTTATGTTGACTTATAATCTGAAGAACGTCCCGGAAATGCCCTTGTTTTTTTGCGCCCTTTGTGAGAGATTAAAATAAAATGAGAAGCGAATAAAATCATGGGCGTTGCCAACAAATATATGGAGGAAGAGATATGGCACAAGTGAACATTGATATTCCTGTAGAAAACATCGCAGGAATGATCAACAGAATGGATGTAAAAGAACTGGAGACTCTTTGCCTTTTACTAAATGCTGAAGGTCAGGAATTGTTAAAACGGAAAAAAGAGGCGGAAGCAAAAGATTTTAATTTTTTATCAAGGGACGAAGCATTCGATGTTTAAAGATCGATATCATCCTGCTGTTAAAAAGGATCTAAGGAAAATTGATAAGGCAGTAAGAGAAAAAATCAAGAAAGTATGGATTCCAAAGCTATTGTCAGAACCTGATGAAGGTAAAGAGCTGACAGGCTCCTTGTCTGGCATTCGTTCTTACCACTTTAAAGCTGGTAAGGTGCAATATCGAGTTGCATATGTGCTTGAAAAGAAAGATTTTATCATTAATGTACTAATGATCGCTAAAAGAGAAAGTTTTTATAAAATACTAAGCAAACGTATAAAATCATAGACGTCTCCAAACTTTATTTAACCGGGGTCCCGATCTGGAAAAAATATAACCCTTAGCGTCCTTTGTTTACCCCGTAGCTCCGGAAGATGGTACTGGGGCGACTTAGCGGTTCAAAAACCTTTTCCATTCAAAATTATCGAGAAACTTATAATCTGAAGAACGTCCCGGAAATGCTCCCCAGACCTTGAAACAGGTAACTGATTTGCCGGCAAGGCCGTTGGCCTTTTCCCTGATCGTTTTACCCGATCGGGGAAAAACTCTAAACCAAACTTCGCGTCCTTTGCGTCTTGGCGGTTCAAAAGATCGTAGCTCCGGCAGATGGTACTGAGGCTTGCCCGCCTCTGGAGGGTCTAATAAAAACGATAAACTTATAATCTGAAGAACGTCCCGTAGTAACCTTGGGTGGGAGTTTATCCGGGGTTGACCGAGGAGCATATTCAATATATAATAAAAATATTAGGACAAAAAACGAAATGATACCCAAATAACTAAAAAATCACTCCCATACTGGAGGTAAAATGTTATCTCATAAGTTACAGGCTAAAATATGCAAAAGCGGATATTTAGAATTAATGAATTTGCCTTTTAAGAAAGGTGCGCAAATTGAAGTAATAATATCAAGAATGGGGAAAAAAAAGAATTTAAAAAAATTGGTTTGCAATGATCATGTATGGTCGGAAGATGATGTAAAGGCTGTTAAGGCCGGAAGGACTATAATTAACCAGTGGAAAATATCCTGATTGATACAGACATTGTAATAGATTATCTGAGAAGCAGAGATAAATCCTCAACAGAGCTTATAAAACTGATGCAAGAGCATGATCTGTTTCTGTCTTCCATTTCTGAATTTGAATTGTATCTTGGAGCAAAAACGGTTCGCCATCAGAATGATTTGGAACTACTTTTCAGTGAAGTAGAAGTTGTTCCTTTTGATTTTGGCTGTGGTAAAATTGCTGCCGGTATTTGGAAAGATACCCAATCAAGGCATCAACATATCGAAATAAAAGATATTTTTATCGCAAGCATTGCCATAAGCAATGATGTATGGCTGCAAACGTTCAATACAAAACACTTTAAAGGGATAAAAGATTTAAAAATTTGGGAATCATAGAAAAAACTTCTCAAGGCATTGTGCACCACGGCTTCCGTATCATTTCATCTCCCAACTCCCGGCTTGCCTAATAGTGATTCTCTGCGGCGGTCTCGGAACAAGGCTTTCCGAGGAGACAGAATTCAAACCCAAACCCATGGTCGAAATCGGCGGCAAAATGAGGGAAACGCATAAAAACATGGGCGTCCCCATGTTCTTCCTGAAAACACTCGATGCGATGCAACTTTCAGTAATGAAAGCAATAAGTCAGGCAGAACTTAAGGCCGTTGTTTGCGCCGATGAAAAATTCTGTAAAGTTATAACCCTCGAGGGCTTTTCCGTAACCAATCCTTTAAAGAATGTCCCGCTTTAGGAGGAAATGTTCCTTCACGCTTTTCGATGTCCGCCAAAGGCCCGCCAATCGGTTTGGCGGGAT
>JAHJQM010000022.1 GCA_018819285.1 Candidatus Omnitrophota bacterium | reverse complement strand
TGAAATGGTCATGCCTGGAGATAACGTTGACTTAGAAGGAGAACTCATAATCCCTATTGCCATGGAAAAAGAGCTCCGCTTTGCAATTCGTGAAGGCGGACATACAGTAGGCGCAGGGGTTGTGTCGGAGATTATAGCGTAGAGTGTATAGCGGAAACGCTATGCACATAACGGAGTAATAATGCGTGAATTTATTATCATCGCCTGCACCGAGTGCAAAAGGCGTAATTATACAAGCACTAAAAATAAAAAGAAGCAAACCGGAAGACTTGAGATAAAAAAGTTTTGTAAATTTTGCAAGAAAAGAACGTTGCATAAAGAGGAGAAATAAAATTTTTAAGAAGGCCTACACAGGCCAGTAGCTCCAACTGGTAGAGCGGCGGTCTCCAAAGCCGCGCGTTGGGGGTTCGAATCCCTCCTGGCCTGCCATGTTGAACTAACATATTGTAGGTTATAGGGGATTCGAAGTGAGTTCCGCTAGATGCGACTGAATAAGGAGCATCTGTTTAGCGGAACGAGTGGCCGACCCGGAGCGAAGCGTAGGGCGCCGAATCCCTCCTGGCCTGCCATGTTTTAGCTAACATATTGAATGTAGATATGAAATTATTTGGAAAGATAACAAATTTTATAACAGAAGTAAAAGTGGAGATGCAGAAAGTATCATGGTCAACAAAGGATGAACTTGTCGGCTCCACAACAGTTGTTATAGTATCGACGCTTCTCTTGGCTATGTTTATAGGTATGGTAGATATGGTATTGTCGAAATTCATCGGTTTTATATTAAGGTAAAGGTCGTTCTTTATATGATTCATAATTGGTATGTAATACACACTTTAACAGGACAGGAAGATAGAGTAAAGGCTAGTATAGAGTCCAAGATACAAGAAGGTGCATTAAAAGATAATGTTTTTCAGGTCCTCATACCTACGGAGCAGGTTTCAGAAGTAAAAGACGGCAAAAAAAAGATATCCTTAAGAAAATTCTTCCCAGGTTATGTGCTAGTTGAGATGGATCTTAACGATGACATCTGGTATGTCATGAGGAATATACCGGGTGTTACAGGATTTATAGGCTCAAAGTCAAAGCCCGTCTCTTTATTAGAAAGCGAAGTAAACCAGATAATCAAGCAGACAGAAGAGAAAAAGGAAAAACCAACGCCGAAGGTGGTTTTTGAAAAAGGTGATAATATAAAAATAATAGAAGGCCCTTTTATAAATTTTAACGGTACAGTGGAAGAAGTAAACCCGAATAAAGGCAAGGTAAAAGTAATGGTTTCCATATTCGGAAGAGCTACGCCAGTTGAATTAGAATACTGGCAGGCAGAACGCATATAAGCAATAAATCATCAATTCCTTAAACCAATTTTGCCACTGCTGCTTCGTTTTGCGAAGCAAAACGGCAGGGGCAAAATTCAAAGGCGGCTATACATATGGCGAAGAAAATTAAATCAATGATAAAATTGTACGTAACAGGCGCTCAGGCAAATCCAGCACCGCCAGTCGGACCTGCATTAGGCCAGCACGGCGTGAACATAATGGAATTTTGCAAATCTTTTAATGAAAAGACAAAGGACAAACCTGGTTTAATACTGCCTGTTGTTATAAGCGTGTACGAAGACAGGTCATTTTCTTTTATAATTAAAAGTCCTCCGTGTTCAGTGCTTTTGAAACGCGCCTGTGGGATAGCAAAGGCATCAGGCCAGCCGAATAAGGAGAAGATGGGAAAGGTTACAAAAGCCCAGGTGAAAGAAATCGCCCAGCTAAAGATGAAAGACCTTAATACAATAGAAGTTGAAGCTGCAATGAAGATAGTAGAAGGCACAGCCCGTAGCATGGGCATAGATGTTGTGGAGAAATAACTATGGCTAAGCTGACCAAGAGGCTGAAAGAAATTCAAAAAATAGCGAATGCGGAAAAAATCTATTCTGTCCAAGAGGCTGTAACACTCCTTAAAAAGGTGCCGCATGTAAAATTTAATGAAACAGTAGAGATATCTTTTAATCTTGGCGCAGACCCAAAGCAGTCTGACCAGATGGTAAGAGGTACTCTGATGCTCCCTAACGGCACAGGCAAAAAAGTCAAGGTGCTGGTGTTATGTAAAGGCGAAGCCGCTAATCAAGCAAAAGTTGCAGGCGCAGAATATGTTGGCGGAGACGATCTTATAGCCAAGATAAGTTCTGGCTGGATGGATTTTGATGTTGTAATAAGTTCGCCTGATATGATGAGGGATGTAGGTAAGCTCGGCAAGGTGCTTGGTCCAAGAGGCCTTATGCCTAACCCAAAGACAGGCACTGTCACTAATGACCTGGGTAGGGCTGTAACAGAGGCGAAGGCAGGAAAAATAGAATTCAAGCTTGATAAGCAGGGCAATATAAATATAGGTGTAGGCAAGATCTCTTTTGAAGAAAAAGCAATCTGCGAAAACATTGATACTGTTGTGAACGCGATAAATAAAGCAAGGCCCCAGACCACAAAAGGCAGGTTTATAAAAAATATAGCTATTTCAACAACAATGGGCCCGGGCTTAAAATTGGATTTGGCGAAATTAGGTACGACATAAATCGTTAATTCCTTAACCAATTTTACTCAAGTTTACACTTTTAACATTGTTAGAGATGTAAACTTGAGTAAAATTCAAAGGCGACAATACATATGGCTAAGATAGCGTTAGAGACTAAAAAATCAATGGTAAAAGAGATAACATCTCGCCTTAATAGCGCTGAGACGCTTATCGTTACTCGTTACAAAGGATTGAGCGCTCAGGATATAAACGAACTACGCAAGGAATTAAAAAGGATAGCAGGCGAGTATTTGGTTGTAAAAGATTCAATGGCAAAGATTGCGCTGAAAGATGGGGTTAATAATAGAATTATGGAATTCATACAAGGAGAGGTCGGGATTATTGTGTATCAAAGAGACCTCAGCGTTGTATCCAAGACGCTTGTAAAATTTTTAAAGGATCATGAACCTCTTAAAATATGCGGCGGATTTTCAAACGGCGAGATTTTTTCAAATAAGGATATAATCGCTATTGCATCTCTTCCTTCCAGGGAAGTGCTTTTAGCAAAACTTGCAAATGTTTTAAATTCCCCCATGCAGGGCCTGGCTGGTTCGCTGAATGGTATTATATGCAAACTATTGTATGCATTAAAAGGTATAAAAGATAAAAAAGGAGGATAAAATGTCAGACAATAAAAAAATCGAAGAGATGATAGGCACTATTGAGCAGATGAGTGTTTTAGAGCTGTCAAGTCTGGTAAAGGCCATCGAAGAGAAATTTGGCGTAACTGCCCAGGCCCCGGTTGCAGTCGTAGCGCCAGGCGCAGCTCAAGGTGCAGCTGCACCTGTGGAAGAGAAGACAACCTTTACAGTAGTCCTCGCTTCATCTGGAAGCAATAAGATCCAGGTAATCAAAGAAATAAGAACTATAACAAACCTAGGCCTTAAAGAAGCAAAAGACCTTGTTGAAAGCGCTCCTAAAACAGTCAAGGAAAGCGTTTCCAAAGAAGAAGCAGAAGATATAAAAAAGAAATTAGAGGCGCAGGGAGCGAAAGTAGAACTGAAATAAGTGAGGCCATGATTTACGGAGTCCAAAGGGCAACGTAAGTCATTTGGCCGAACTTATCCTCGACATTTTGCGGGGGATTTGAACGCACTAGAAGCCAGTTATTTTAATGTACTACGCAAAATGTCAAGGATTAATTCGCACAAATATAGAAATAACTAAAAGGAGGTTGATTTATGGTATCCAAAGATACCATAAATCAAGTGCTCATTAAATGCCAAACCGCAAGAATTTCGCAAGGCTGAAAGAGGTAGTTGATATCCCATATCTATTGGAACTGCAGACAGATTCCTATAAGCATTTTGTACAGATGGGTGTACCTAAAACTAAAAGGAAATTAGAAGGGCTGCAAGGAGTATTTGAAGAGATTTTTCCCATAGAAAGTAATGACGGAAATTATAAGCTGGAATTCGTGTCTTACTCAATGGGAAAGCCCAAGTATGATAAATTAGAATGCCAGAAAAGGGCGGTGAGCTACGCAGCTCCCTTGAAGATAAAGATAAGGCTTAAATCCAAGAAAGATACAAAAGAGCAGGAGGTTTATCTCGGGGATCTTCCATTAATGACAGACACGGGCACCTTTATTATAAATGGAGACGAGAGGGTTGTGGTTAGCCAGTTGCACAGATCTCCCGGCGTATCTTTTGAAGAGACAATACACACATCAGGCAAGAAGATATATTCTGGCAGAATCATACCTTCCAGGGGTTCATGGCTAGAGTTCGAATTTGACGCAAATGATGTCCTTTATGTATTTATTGACAGGCGCAAAAAAGTTCTCGCTACTATTTTACTCAGGGCCCTTGGCTATGAAACAAATGAAGAGATAATGAAGCTTTTTACAGGGGTGGAAAGAGTAAGACCTCTTAGAAAAGTATCTCTTCTGAAGTATGTTGGCAGAGTGACTGTTAGGGATATAAAACATCCGGAGACCCAAGAGGTGCTCCTGGTCGGTAACAGTAAATTAGACGACAAGATAATAGAAACGCTTTGGGACAGTGGCATTCGTTATTTAGAAGTATTTAAAGATACAGTGCAAGAGATTACTAATACCCTTGAAAGAGATCACACTAAGACCAAAGAAGAAGCGCTTCTTGATATTTATAAAAAACTCAGGCCAGGCGACCCTCTGACATTTGAAAGCGCAAAAAATTTCCTAGACAAATTATTTTTCGATAAGCGCAGGTACGACTTAGATAAAGTAGGGCGCTATATATTAAACAGAAAATTAAATATGGATCTTTCTTTAGATAAAAAGATCCTGGATAAAGAAACAATTGTAAACGTAGTCAGGTACCTATTAGACCTGAAGAACGGCGAAGGAGAAGTGGATGACATAGACCATCTTGGAAATCGCAGAGTCAGGACTGTGGGCGAACTTCTATCTGAGCAGTTCAGAATAGGCCTTGCGAGAATGGAGCGTTTCTGTAAGGACAGAATGGCTATATATGACATTGACACAATGATGCCATACCATCTTATAAATTCCAAAGTGGTTTCTAGCGTTATAAAGGATTTCTTCGGAAGGAGTCAACTTTCGCAATTTATGGACCAGACAAACCCTCTGGCTGAGATGACTCACAAAAGACGGTTAAGCGCGCTAGGACCCGGAGGATTGTCCAGAGAGAGAGCTGGTTTTGAAGTAAGGGACGTACATCATTCGCATTACGGAAGAATATGCCCTATCGAAACTCCAGAAGGCCCAAACATAGGGCTAATAGCTTCTTTAAGCACCTACGCTAGAATAAATAAATTAGGTTTTATAGAGACACCTTATAGAAAGGTTGAAAATGGAAGGGTTACCAACAGGATTGAATATTTAACAGCTGATATTGAAGATAAATATATAGTAGCTCAGGCAAACGCAAAAGTAGATAAAGACGGGCATTTTACAGACGAAAAAGTCGCATGCAGGTATAAAGGGGATTTTCCGCTTGTTCAGCCAAATAAGATAGATTACATGGATGTGTCTCCTAAACAGCTTGTAAGTATAGCGGCAGGTTTAATTCCTTTCTTAGAGCACGACGACGCTAACAGGGCTCTTATGGGTTCAAACATGCAGCGTCAGGCAGTGCCATTGCTATTTACAGAAAGCCCTCTTGTGGGCACGGGCCTGGAAAATAAAGTTGCAATGGATTCTGGCGCAGTAGTCGTGGCAAAATCAGATGGAAAAATTACAAGCGTTCAATCTGACGAAGTGGTTGTAAATAACAGCATTGTTTATAAGTTAAAAAAATTCTCAAGAAGCAATGCCAATACATCTGTAAACCAAAGGCCTGTCGTTAATCTCGGGGATAGGATAAAGACAGGGGATGTGATAGCAGATGGCCCTGCTACAAGCGAAGGAGGCTTGGCGCTGGGTAAAAATGTTCTCGTGGCTTTTATGCCATGGCGCGGTTATAATTTCGAAGATGCTATACTTGTGAGCGAAAGGCTTTTAAAAGGCGACATATATACATCCATACATGTAGAAGAGTTTGAGATAGAGGCAAGGGAAACAAGGCTTGGAAATGAAGAAATTACGCGCGATATACCCAATGTAAGCGAAGAAGCACTTAAAAGTTTGGGCGAAGACGGTATGATTAGAGTAGGCGCAGAGGTTGGGCCTGGAGATATACTGGTAGGAAAAGTTGCGCCTAAGAGCGAAACAGAGCTTTCTCCGGAAGAAAAATTATTAAGGGCTATTTTCGGAGAAAAAGCAGGTGATGTGAGGGACGCTTCTCTTACAGTGCCTTCTGGCGTAGAGGGGATTGTAGTGGACGCCAAGATATTTTCAAGAAAAGGGCCAAAGTCAAAAACAAAAGAAGAACTTCAGGCAGAAAATAAGGAGATATCCAGGATTAGAGAAGAGTACGAGAAGAGGGTTAGTAATGTAAAAAACGAGAGAGAAGAAAGATTGTTTAAGCTTCTTTCAGGAGTAAAACTTTCAGCGCCTTTATTATCCGACGAGACAGGCTCTACGTTGATAGCGGAAGGTAAACCAATAAGAAAAAAAGACCTTTTCAAATTCGAAAAATGTGACATAGCTAGTATAAAAATAGAAGCTGATCTTGAGCTGGAGCTTGAGGTAAGGCGCACGTTGATGGTTTACAACGACCAGCTGGAGGAAATTCTTTACGAGGAAGAGCATGAGGTTGATAAGCTTAAGAGAGGGGATGAACTGCCAGCAGGCGTTTTAAAAAGGGTAGTTGTTTATATAGCAAGCAAGAAGAAACTTTCTGTTGGAGATAAGATGGCCGGCAGACATGGAAACAAAGGCGTTATTGCAAAAATTCTCTCTGAAGAAGATATGCCTTTTATGGAGGATGGTACCCCGGTAGAAATAGTTTTAAATCCTCTGGGTGTCCCTTCAAGGATGAACGTAGGCCAGATACTTGAGACTCATCTTGGATGGGCTGCAAAGGTAATGGGTTATAAAGTAGACACCCCTATATTTGACGGCGCTAAAGAAGAAGAGATAAAACAGTGCCTTAGCGAAGCAAAACTTCCTAATGCAGGCAAGGTAAGGCTATTTGACGGATTGACAGGCGAACCTTTTGATCAGAAGATAACAGTCGGCTACATATATATGATGAAATTAGCGCATCTTGTAGATGATAAAATGCACGCCCGTTCTATAGGGCCTTATTCGCTGGTTACTCAGCAACCGCTCGGAGGGAAGGCTCAGTTTGGAGGCCAAAGGTTTGGAGAAATGGAAGTTTGGGCTTTGGAAGCATACGGCGCAGCTTATACGCTGCAGGAGCTTTTAACTGTAAAAAGCGACGACGTGACAGGCAGAACCATGGCATATGAGTCAATAGTAAAAGGCGAAAATGCCATGCATCCTGGGACCCCAGAATCATTCAATGTTCTTGTGAAAGAGCTTCAGAGTTTAGGATTGGATATAAAGACGGAGTATAAAGACGGGAAAACCCCTGAAATAAATCTATTGTCAGTTCAGGAACTAAAAGAAAAGCGCAAAAAAGCAAAAAAAGAAAAGCGGGAACAGAAAGCCAAGAAATAGGAGCGATATGCCAAGCAACCCAATAAAGTCTTTTGATTTTATATCCATAAAAATAGCTTCTCCAGAGATAATTAGGTCCTGGTCAAAGGGCGAAGTGAGAAAACCTGAAACTATTAATTACAGGACTCTGAGGCCTGAAAAGGACGGCCTTTTCTGCGAAAAGATATTTGGACCTACGCGTGATTGGGAATGCAGCTGCGGAAAATATAAAAGGATAAAATATAAAGGTATTGTATGCGACCGCTGCGGAGTAGAAGTTACTCTTTCTAAGGTAAGACGCGATAGGATGGGTCATATTGAACTCGCGGCGCCATGCTCACATGTATGGTTTTTCAAGGCAATGCCAAGCAGAATGGCCTTGATCTTGAATATGGGCCTAAGGGATCTTGAAAAGGTGTTGTATTATGAGGAATATGTTGTAATAGAGCCCGGAGATTCTGCTCTTAAGAAAAAAGAACTTTTGACAGAAGAAAAATATAGAAAGTGCGTGGAAGAATGCGGTTCTAAGTTTAAGGCTATGATAGGCGCAAATGCTATAAAAGAGCTTTTGAAAGAGACAGATCTGGACAATATAACAGTTGAGCTTAAGGCAGATCTTCATGAGCAGAAGTCAGAGCAGACCAAGAGAAAGATTTTAAAGAGATTAAAGGCCATAGAGTCATTCAAAAAATCAAACAATAAGCCAGAGTGGATGGTTCTGGATGTAATACCTGTTATACCGCCTGACTTAAGGCCTCTTATACCTCTGGAGGGCGGAAGATTTGCCACAAGCGACCTGAATGATTTATATCGCAGGGTTATAAACAGGAACAATCGTTTAAAAAAGCTTCTGGAATTAAAAGCGCCAGATATTATTATAAAGAATGAAAAAAGAATGCTTCAGGAAGCTGTTGACGCGCTTTTTGATAATGGCCGCCACGGTAGAGCTGTTTTAGGCCCTGCAAATAGGCCTTTAAAATCATTAAGCGATATGCTAAAGGGGAAACAAGGCAGGTTCAGGCAGAATCTTCTTGGAAAACGCGTTGATTATTCTGGAAGAAGCGTAATTGTGGTAGGGCCTGAATTAAAGATATGGGAATGCGGCCTTCCAAAAAAGATGGCTTTGGAATTATTCGAACCTTTTATTATAAAGAAATTAAAAGAAAAAGGTTTTGTGCATACTATAAAAAGCGCAAAGAGAATGGTTGAAAAAACAAGGTTAGAGGTGTGGGATATACTGGACGATGTAATAAAAGATCATCCCGTGCTTTTGAATAGAGCCCCGACGCTGCATCGCCTGGGCATACAGGCTTTTCAACCGATTCTGATAGAAGGTAAAGCTATAAGGATACATCCATTAGTCTGTACTGCGTTCAATGCTGATTTTGACGGAGACCAGATGGCAGTTCATGTGCCTTTATCAATGGAAGCCCAGATAGAATGCAGACTTATAATGCTCGCTTCCAACAATATCTTTTCTCCTTCTGATGGAAGGCCTATTGTAACGCCTACGCAGGATATAGTACTCGGCACTTATTATTTAACCCAGGAAAAATCAGGGTTAAAAGGAGAGGGCAAGGTTTTTGCGGATAAGGGTGAGGCAGAGCTGGCTTTTTACGACAGAGAAATAGAGATGCAGTCTAAAATCAAGGTCAGGATACAAAATGATCTCTTGAGCACTACAGCAGGCAGGATACTTTTTAACGTTATATTGCCCAAGGGCATGCCTTTTGTGAACGAAGTTCTGGATAAGAAAAAGCTCAGTGATGTGGTTGCTAACTGTTATAAATTATTCGGACATGACGCAACGGTAAAAGTGCTGGACGATATAAAAAGTCTAGGTTTTGAGCATTCCACGCTTGCCGGGATTTCTATCTCAGTTGATGACTTGGCAATACCGGAAGACAAAAAAAAGGTTATAGCCAACTCAAAGAAAGAGGTCAATGTTGTCGAAGATCAATATAAGAAAGGTATTATCACAGAGCGAGAAAGATACAATAAGATAGTCGACATATGGACTCACGCAACTGATAAGATCTCGGATCTTATATTCGAAAACCTTAACCCGTTCAATCCTATATTCATGATGGCTAATTCAGGTGCAAGAGGTTCAAAGCAGCAGATAAGGCAGCTCGCAGGAATGCGAGGGCTTATGGCTAAGCCTTCAGGTGAAATCATAGAAACGCCTATCACTGCGAATTTTAGGGAAGGTCTGACAGTATTGGAATACTTTATCTCAACTCACGGCGCAAGAAAAGGATTGGCAGACACAGCCCTCAAGACAGCTGATTCTGGGTATCTTACGAGGCGGCTTGTTGACGTTGCCCAGGACGTAATTATTACAAAAGAGGATTGCGGTACATTAAACGGTATATTGATAAGTGCTATTATAGAGGCAGATGAAGAGGTTGTGTCTCTCGGGGACAGGATCATAGGCCGTGTTGCAGTTGATAATATAGTCGACATTATTACAGACGAAACAATTGTTGAAGCAGGCAGTGAGATAACAGAGGAGATGGCGGATAGGATACAGCTGGCAGGCGTAGAAAAGATAAAAATAAGAAGCGTTCTCACCTGCGAACAAAAATATGGGGTATGCGCTAAATGCTATGGCAGAAACCTTTCTACAGGCAAGATAGTGGACCTCGGGACAGCTGTTGGCGTTATCGCGGCCCAGTCAATAGGAGAGCCGGGCACCCAGCTTACAATGAGAACATTTCATATTGGAGGAACTGCATCTAGAATAATAGAGCAGTCATTTTTAAAGTCTAAATCCAAAGGTATTGTTAAATATCATGGCTTGAAGACAGTAAAACAAAAAGAAGGAGATATAGTTGTACTCAATAGAAACGGTCAGATAAGCATAAATGATGAAAACAATAGGGAGCTTGAGAAACATATGGTTCCTTCAGGATCTATTCTGTCCGTAGGAGACGGCCATGAAATAGACAAGAATAGTATATTTGTAAAATGGGATCCTTACACATCCCCTATATTAACAGAAATGAGCGGCAAGGTAAGGTATGAAGATATTATAGAAGAAGTGACTATGGCTGAAGAGATAGACGAGGCAACAGGCCTTTCAGAGAGAGTCATTATAGAGCAGAAAGGCGAATATCATCCTCAGATAATCATAGAGGATACTAAAAAAGAAGTTTTGGCCATTTATCCTATACCTGCTGGAGCGCATATAATTCCTCAGGACGGCGTATTTGTGAACGCAGGAGACTTGATAGCAAAAACGCCAAGGCAGATTTCTAAGACTAGGGATATTACAGGAGGATTGCCAAGGGTTGCAGAGCTTTTTGAAGCCCGCAGACCAAAAGATCCTGCCATGATAAGTGAAATAGACGGCATTGTGGAATTTGCAACATCTAAAAAAGGTCAGAGAAGGATTATTGTTAAGTCTCAATCTGGCATGAAGAGAGAATATATTATACCCCACGGAAAACATTTGAATGTTTATAAGGGTGATAGGGTTAAAACCGGAGACCAACTAGTAGACGGCCCTATAAATCCTCAAGATATACTTGAAGTAAGTGGAGAAAAGAAGCTGCAGGAATACCTTGTAAACGAAGTTCAGGAAGTTTACAGGCTGCAAGGTGTAAGGATAAATGATAAACATATAGAGATAATAGTTAAACAGATGCTAAAGAAAGTTAAAATAGAAGATCCGGGAGATACGGATTTTCTTTCAGGCATGCAGGTTGATAAGCATCTATTCCAGGAAGAAAACGAGAAAGCCTCAAAGCAAAAAGGCAAATCTGCGAGCGCCACCCCCATACTTCTGGGTATTACGAAAGCATCTTTGAGCACAGAGAGTTTTATATCTGCGGCGAGTTTCCAGGAAACAACCCGTGTTTTAGCAGATGCAGCTGCAAGCGGAAAGATAGACGAGCTTAGAGGCCTCAAAGAGAATGTTATAATGGGACACTTGGTTCCTGCAGGAACAGGATTCAAGGACCATGCTAACATAGAAATGGTAAAAGAAACGCTGGAGTTAAAAGAAAAAACAGAAGACAGAGGACAAGAAACAAGAGAAAAGAAAGAAAAAAAAGAGAAGGAATGATTAAAACATGCCGACTATAAGCCAGTTAATAAGATTTGGTAGGACTGAGAAAAAGAAGAAGACAAAGTCGCCCGCGTTAAAAAGTTGTCCGCAAAAAAGAGGCGTATGTTTACAGGTAAAGACGCAAACACCTAAAAAACCTAACTCTGCATTAAGAAAAGTTGCAAGGGTTAGGTTAACAAACGGTATAGAAGTTACATCATATATACCGGGAGAAGGCCATAATCTGCAGGAACATTCTATTGTACTTGTAAGAGGAGGCAAGGTGAAAGATCTTCCTGGCGTCAGATACCATATTGTTAGAGGCACGCTTGATACAGCAGGTGTACAGAACAGAAAAAAGAGTCGTTCGAAATATGGGGCAAAAAGGCCAAAATAGCATGCTCAAGACCAGGTCTTGAGCACAGTAAACTGTGACCAAGACCTGGTCTTGAATAAGGAGATTACATGAGACGACGAAGAGCGGATAGAAGAGACGTATTACCCGATCCTAAATATAATAACAAGGTTGTTACAAAATTTGTTAATATGATTATGGAGAAAGGCAAGAAGTCCACTGCAGAGCGTATTGTGTATAGCGCTATGGATATAATTTCTGAAAAAACAGGAAATAAAAATTCCATAGAGGTTTTGCAGAAAGCGTTTGATAACGCAAGGCCGCTTTTGGAAGTAAAGCCCAGAAGGGTTGGCGGAGCTACATACCAGATTCCTATAGAGGTAAAGAGCGACAGGGGCGCATCGATTGCTATGCGCTGGATACGGGATTTTGCCCGCCAGAAAAAAGGCAAGCCAATGTACGAGAAACTTGCAGAAGAACTAATGGAAGCGTACAAAGGCCAGGGTTCCAGTATGAAAAAGCGCGAAGACATGCACAAGATGGCAGAGGCTAATAAGGCATTTGCGCATTATCGCTGGTAAACGCATAATCACTGCTGAATTTTACTTCCGTTGCTTCGCAAAGCGACGGGGCAAAATTGGCTAAAGAATTATTAGTATACATAATTATATAAAGCATGGCCATAGAAACTCAAAAGTCAGCAAATGAAAATTTTATGATAAAAGAACCTCCTTTGGAAAAATTAAGAAATATAGGGATCATAGCCCATATAGACGCTGGTAAAACAACTACTACGGAAAGGATACTTTTCTACACAGGCCGCTTATATAAAATAGGCAATGTAGATGAAGGGACAGCTACAATGGACTGGATGGAGCAGGAGCAGGAAAGAGGCATTACTATTATGGCGGCAGCTACTACCTGCGACTGGAAAGATTGCAAAATAAATGTTATAGATACGCCAGGCCATGTGGATTTTACAGCAGAGGTTGAGAGGTCTTTAAAGGTTCTGGACGGAGCGGTTGTTGTATTCTGCGGCGTAGGTGGAGTACAACCTCAGTCCGAGACAGTATGGCGCCAGGCAGACAACTACAGGGTTCCGAGGATAGCTTTTATAAATAAGATGGACCGTACAGGCGCTGATTTCCTGAAAGTTTTTCATGACATTAAAGAAAAATTAGGGGCAAGCGCGTTTCCTTTACAGCTTCCAATAGGACATGAGGATGGTTTTAGAGGCGTGATTGATTTGATAAAGATGAAAGCCTATATATTTGGAGAAGAAAAAGCGCAGGACAATTTTAGAGAAGAAGCTGTGCCAGAGGACATGCTGCAGGAAGCAAAGAAATTTAGGCATGACCTGATTGAAAAACTTGCAGAACATGACGAATTATTGATGGATAAATATGTGCATAATCAAGAGGTGTCTATAGAAGAAATAAAGGTTGCTTTGAGAAAGGCTGTTATAAAAGACTTGTTTGTGCCTGTATTATGCGGGGCATCTTTTAAGAATAAGGGAGTCCAGATGCTTTTGGACGCAATATGCGATTGCCTTCCTTCTCCTTTAGATGTTCTGCCTATAAAAGGCGTGAATCCTCATTCAGATGAAGAGATCTCCATGAAAACAGACGATAACGAGCCTTTTTGCGGGTTATGTTTCAAGATAGTAACGGATCCTTATGTGGGAAGATTAACATATGTGCGCATATATTCAGGTACTATTAAGCCAAGCTCTTATGTGTATAATGCTAATAAGGATTTAAAAGAACGGCTTGCCAAGATAGTGCGTATGCACGCGAATAAACAGGAGATTGTGGAAGTTGCGGGAGCAGGAGATATTGTGGGCGTAGTGGGTCTCAAAAATACAAAAACAGGAGACACACTTTGCAATGAAGATTATCCTATTGTTTTAGAGAAGATACATTTCCCAGAGCCGGTTGTTTCAATGGCAATAGAGCCTGCTACTAAAATAGATCAGGATAAACTCGGTATGGCTTTGAATAAATTACAGGAAGAGGATCCTACTTTCAAGGTTCATTATAATGCGGAAACAGGTCAGACAATTATATCAGGAATGGGAGAGTTACATCTGGAAATTATTATAGATAGGCTATTAAGAGAATTCAAAGTGACCGCGAAAACAGGCGCTCCACAGGTTGCTTATAAAGAGATGCCCAGCGAAGAAGTCCGCTCAGTCGGTAAATTCATACAGCAGACAGGCGGCCACGGCCAGTATGGCCATGTGGTGATTATTATAAAACCGGGAGAACAGGACTCAGGCATAGAATTCAAAAATAAGATTATAGGAGGGGCTATACCAAAAGAATACATTTCCGCCGTAGAAGATGGAGTAGATATGGCTATGAAGACAGGCGTCCTGGCAGGGTATCCTGTAATAGATACTAGCGTGACTCTTATTGACGGGTCGTATCATGAAGTTGATTCTAGCGAGCTGGCTTTTAAAATGGCTGCTTCAATAGCTCTCGGCGATGGCTTGAGAAAAGCTAAATGCAAATTGATGGAGCCAATAATGAATCTTGAAGTGATATTTCCGGAAAATTATACAGGAGATGCCATAGGCGACCTGAATTCCAGAAGGTGCAGGATCAGAGAAATTACGCAAAAGGGCAAGATAAAGATCGTGAGAGGCGATGTTCCGCTATCAGAGATGTTTGGTTACGCAACAAGCATAAGAAGCTTGACACAAGGTAGAGCTTCATATACAATGGAACCTTCTCATTATTCGGAAGTTCCTGGAAATATAGCAGAAAAGATAATCGGAGCGTAAGGGATAGACATACCTATCCCTTACAATACGGAGGGTAAAATAATGGCAAAAGAAAAATTTGAACGTAAAAAACCACACGTAAATATCGGCACCATAGGACATGTTGATCACGGCAAGACCACGCTTACCAGCGCTATCACAAAGGTTCTTTCTAGCCGCGGCTTAGCCCAGGCAAGGAACTAC
>JAHJQM010000004.1 GCA_018819285.1 Candidatus Omnitrophota bacterium | reverse complement strand
TATTCAAAGGCGCAAACATTGAAAAAATAGTAGATATGCTAAAAGACAAAAGATTTGATATAATAGGCGCAAAAGGCTGGAACGAGGCGGAGTTTACAGCAGGCGGTTTGGATATTAGAGATATAAAAGAAGGCGCCTTGGAATCAAAATTAAAAAAGAGAATTTATTTTGGAGGAGAAATCCTGGATGTAAATGGCGAACGAGGCGGTTACAATCTTGCCTGGGCATGGGCATCAGGCTTTGTGGCTGGCTTAACAGAGTAAAGGAGGAAACATGCCGTACGATGCAAATCTTGATAAGGAAGTGTTTGCTAAATCTCATGAAAATGATGATGGGAAAATCACAGTGAGTGTCCATTCTTACAATAATGGCCCTAAGAAATTGCAGGTAGTAAGGGAGAATAGAGACCAGGAAGGCGCCCTTAGATTCGCAAAGCTTGGAAGAATGACCAAAGACGAGGCCCAAGCAATCCTGCCTTTGATCCAGGAAGCCCTGTCCAGTATGTAACGCAGACAATATGAAAGTTTTCATTCAGAGTTTTGGCTGATCAATGGCTGCGTTATAGGAGGACTATGGATAGGATAGCGCAGGCATTGATAAAACGAGGATACTGAGCGCATCATCCAAAAGACCACAGGCAAGGCAACTGGATATTTCCGTCCCCCTAAGGCATGGTTGACCGTCCAAGAGGAGAAGAAAATAAGGGTGGATGTTTCCATGGAGCATCTTTGTCGGAGTTGCGCTTTTTTACACTTTGTGGAATTTGAAAAAAGCAAATGCGGGTAATCTTTTTCTTGTCTGAAAGTTTACTTTAGAATTTAAGGTTGGTAGAAGGAGAAAAGGGAGAAGTTGATGTTGGATTGGAAAATATTAGCTGTTGGATCAGCTATTTTTGCGGGAATGACAGCAGTATTGGCAAAAATAGGCGTTAAAAATATTTCGTCTAATTTGGCCACGCTTATAAGAACTATTGTTATTATTATATTCTTAGGTGTCGTTGTTGGTTTTCGTCGAGAATGGAAAAACCCGTTTTTGATAGATAGGCATAATTTGATATTTCTTATTCTTTCTGGTATCACCGCAGGACTTTCATGGCTTTGTTATTTCCGCGCCCTACAGTCTGGACCAGCTTCGTTAGTGGCTCCGATTGACAAATTAAGTTTGGTTTTCGTAGTGGTTCTGTCATTTTTATTTTTGAGTGAACGTTTAGGTATCTATCAATGGCTGGGTATTTGTTTAATGACGGTGGGAGCTTTTATTATTATTTTGAAATAGACAACTGCCAGAGATACCTGAAAAAAAGGATTAACATGAACAAAAAAGTAATCTTCGTTTTTATTTTGACTATTATTGCGCTGCTAATCCTTGCTTTGTTCAGTTTTGGCCCTTTATCTAACAAGCGCAATGCAGCAGGAATCAATCCATCATCTTTAAAGCCAGTATCTACTGAAGCGGCGAATAAAGGAAATGCCTCAATAGCCTGGAATCTATATCGCAACCGCGATCTCAAAGAAAACTATTACAGCGTGCAGTTGCCTCAAAAATGGAGTGTCAGCGTAGGCAAGAAGGCAGGGAGTTACTCTGTAAATTTTTCTGGGGGCAATGGGACAATATCATTAATGGATGTGCCTGACAACAGCACTTTGGAATTGTTTATATTAAGCCAGCAGGAACCCCAATTTAAAAAAACAATCCCCGGGTATCATAGAGTTAATTACAAAAAATTATCAGTTCAGAATAATGAAGCATATCAGTTAATATATCAAAGCAGTAAGGATAATGAAGTTTATGAAACAGTGAAAATTTACATCGCTGGCTCTGACCAGGCAGGAGTTCTCGCATTTACAGCAAAACAGACATCTTTTAATGAAACCTATCCTTTATTAAATTCAATTATTCAAAACTTTAGTTGGGAGAACAAATGAGGCAGGTATTTCTTTTTGTTTCTTTGGCAATTACAGGCATAGGTTTGTACCTGAAATTTTTCTATGATGTGCCTGACAGCCAGGAAACTATTAATTTTTTCACAAGCTGGTTTTTCATTATTGTGGGGACATCAGGCTTGTTGATTAATTTGTTCTGGAACTCTCCTAAAAATAAAAATTCAAACAAACAATCAGAATGAAAACGATAATTTCTATAAACAACCTCACAAAGTCATATGGCTCAATCAAGGCAGTTGATAGCTTAAGTCTGGAGATTGCTCAAGGTGAATTCTTTGGTTTTCTTGGCCCTAATGGAGCAGGCAAAACAACCACTATCCGCATGCTGACAGGCATCATTGAGCCTGATAATGGCGAGATAGCAATTGCAGGGAATGCTTATCCAAACCTGAAACCTATCTTGCATCTGATTGGGGTTGTTCCTGAAAGCAGGGGTTTTTATGAGTGGATGACTGCCAAGGAATACCTATTATTTTTTGCACAGCTTTACAGTATTTCTAATCCCCATAAAAAAATTGATGAGCTATTTGGAAAAGTTAATCTGTCAGAGCGAAAAAACAGCGCGATAGCAACATTTTCAAGAGGCATGAAACAGAGATTGACCTTAGCAAGGGCACTTATCAATAACCCTAAAATCCTGTTTTTGGATGAGCCTACCTTAGGGCTTGATCCGCAAGCTCAGGAGGAAATACAGAATCTCTTAAAGCAATTAAACCAAAACGGAGTAACAATATTTCTTTCATCGCATCAGCTTAACGAAGTTTCCAATCTATGCTCAAGAGTAGCTATTGTCAATAAAGGAAGGATGGTTGTGCAAGGAACAATTGCTGAACTGCAAAAAAAGACAAACCTTGAAGGCAGCACATTAAAAGACATTTTCCTTGCCTTAACCAATAATAACCATGTTTAGAAATATCTGGCTTAAAGAGCTGAAGGAGCAGTTGTATACATGGAAAGGCACTCTGTGGCTTGTAATTTCTTCCTTGACTTTCAGCCTCATAAGCTACCTCCTGCTTACTGACAAGGAATTGAGTCTTCTGGACCAGACTGAGATGATGTGGATGCTTGCCAAGGTGATCATTAGCATAGGGCTCTTGATTGTCAGTATTGACGCCTCTTCAATAATCAGCAATGAATTTGAAAAAGAAACTGCTGAGAGCCTGTTTCTTTCTCCTATTAAGATGAAAGATTTTGTATCGGGCAAACTGCTTGCGTCATTGACGCTGTGGCTCTTAATTTTTATTGTTTCTATTCCATACATTCTTGTTACTTCAGCAGGCACTAAGTTATTTTTTCCTTTCTTCTATTATGTTTTTTTGCTAGGAAGCCTCGGAGTATTTGGATTTATCATGCTTATTTTTGCAATCAGCTTGCTTTTTCGCTCAAGCAAAAATACCCTGACAACTTCTTTAGTCGTTCTTCTTGCTCTTTTTATTCCTTCATTGTTTTCTACTACTCTTAAGAATAATTCTTTTGCCTTGGCATTAGGCAAAGTTAATCCAGTAGACAATATATTTTCATCTCTCGACAATGTCTTGGTGGATTACCAAACCTCCCTCTTCCATAACGGACAGTTTATTCTTCCTTTAGCGCTGTTCTGCCTGATAACCTTGATGTTTCTTGTCTATGCCACAAAAAGATTTAAGCAAGCAGGGGTGGTTAAAAATGGATGATATTAAGAGGCTTTTAATGCTTGGAGTGCTAGGCAGTCTTCTGATTCTGAGCATGGCCTATGCTTATGCCGAGAATCAAACTATAAACCAGCCTTTAACTTTGAGGATTCTTTCTGAAAAAACTTTAAGCGGAACAGCTGGGGATTTTGCAACAGTGAAGGCGCAAATAAACAATTCAGGATTGCAGCCTTTAAATGATATTACAACTTACATTTCTCTTGTAGATGAATCAAATAAAATGCCTGTTGATTTGGAAGATTGGAGCGCAGAGAAAGGGTTGTTCATCGGGACGATTGATGCAGGCCAGGCTCTTCCTTTAAATTGGAAAATCCATTTTGTCAAGGCAGGAAAATATTCATTGATAATTGTTGCGGAAATAACCGGGCAGGAAATTCCCCAAGTAAGTGGCATTGTTCATTTCACAGTAAACTCGAAACGCAATTTGAATCCGGGGCAGGTTTTGCCTGTTGCTTTAGGGACTCCTATTGTTGTGCTTTTTATAATGTTGCTTCTTAATTACAAGAGGAATTCATCTAAATCCAGCTGAGATATTTGGAATCATTTTTAATTATGGAAGAAATAAAGTTTCAAGCTGAAGGATGCCCTCATAGGTTTCTCGGCCTTTGGCCTCGAAACCTAAGAATGGGGGGGTACCCATGTTTAGATTTTCAAAAATACAAGGAGTTTTTAAATGAAGGTATTTTTGAAAAACTATGGCTGGCCTATGGGAGCAGTATTATACGACTATCGTGACTTATTTGAGCAGGATTAGGTAGAAAAGTTGCTTTTTAGCTTGACTTTAAGCCACTAATAGTGCATAAAATATAGTATATGACACTGTATAGTTTACACAAAAGGTGGATAATATGGGAAACATGAAGACATTAGGTAAAGTTAGCGCTAATTTAATTAGTAGACTCTATGACGAAGATAAGACTATTTTTGAGATTGACGATGTTCAATGGATTTTAAGCAAAAACTATAATGATACTACAGATCTATTGAGTAGATTAGTCAAAAGAAAAGTAATTACTCGTCTAAAAGCAGGCAAATTTTTGATTATTCCTCAAGAGTTAGGCAGTGCTGAACACTATATGGGTAATTGGTATGTAGCAGCCAGAGAAGTAGTTAATTCTTCTTTATATTATATCGCCTTTTATAGTGCCATGCATTATTGGGGAATGTTAACTCAGCCTTTGATTAAGATTTTTACAGCTACCCCCAAGAGGCAGATTGTGCCTTTGGAGATGAGAGATAAATTGATTTTTATTTTTGTAAAGGAGAAATCTACTTGGGGCATTAAAGAAGAGTGGGTAACAAAGACTGAAAAGGTAAGGATTTCTGATTTAGAAAGGACAATCATTGATGCCGTGGCTCATCCTCAATATTGCGGTGGAATTACGGAAATTGCAAAAGGAATTTGGTTGGTGAAAGAAAGAATAGATTATGAGCGATTGAAAAATTATGTCGATAAATACGGTAAAAATGTTGTGGCTAAGCGATTAGGTTATATTTTAGAGATACTTAAGATTGAACAGACAGCGTTATTAGGGCAGCTTAAAAAATATATTAGAAAAAGGTATGATTTATTTGACCCTGCTTTGCCTGGGGAAAAGATCGATAAGAATAATTGGCATCTGATTGATAATGTGGGTCAAAGACAAATTCTTAATTTAGTAGGACATTGATACATTATGATAACTTATTCTCAGATTCAAAGATTAGCTGCTAAACAGGGGCTTCCAGAGGAAATAATTGAGAAGGATTACCTTATTGAACTTATTTTATTCTGTTTTACCAAAGACGGGTTTTTTAAAGAAAGGCTTGTTTTTCGGGGTGGCACTGCCTTGAAGAAAGTTTATTTTCCAGATTATCGCTTTTCAGAAGATTTAGATTTTTTAGTTGATGATAAAGAAAACCTAATAGAATATGAACAGAGAATCAATGAGTTTTTAGCGGTAATTAATTCGAAGTACCCTTTCCGCTTAGATAAACGTTTAGATTTACACAAAGACAGGCTTCAATTTTTTATTCTTTATGATATTTTTACGGAGATAAAAGCTGTTAAAGAATTAAAAGTAGACATTTTAAGAGATAGCTTTACACCTTCTTATCAAACGAGAAGGGTACTCTATAGTTATCAGGAATTTGAGAAAGAGAATTTAAGTCTAAAAACGTATAGATTAGAGTCGGTAGTGAGTGATAAAATATCTCGGATATTGGATGTAGATAATGAACCGCGCGATATTTATGATTTATGGTATCTCTTGAAATTAGAGCTTGATGTTATAAAAATAAAAATAGAACTCAAGAAAAGATATGGCTACGATATTTATCTGCCTAATCTTTTAACTGAAATTACTAAGGAAGCATACAAGAGAAATTGGCAGATTAGATTAGAAAAACAAATTCCTAACCTGCCGCTCTATGAAATAATACTAAAAGAGTTGCAAGGATTGATAAAAATGAAATTGTTAAAGGATAAAGATTGACGATAGGAATGAAGAACGCTCAACGCGTACGTACGATAATACACAAAGGGTTTGAGATAGGGATATTGTTGAAAGGGATTAACGGCCTGTTGGAAATAGTTGGCGGTGCGCTCCTTTTATTTATCAGGACTGAAATGGTGCCCTCTATTATTGCTGCGGTTACTTATCATGAACTTAGTGAAGACCCGCATGATATAGTGGCAAATTATTTAATGCATGCCGCTCAAAATTTATCAATTAGTACTCAGCTTTTTGGAGTTATTTATTTGCTTTCTCATGGGATTGTTAAAATATTTTTAATTGTATCGTTATGGAAACGCAAACTGTGGGCATACCCGGTGGCGATGGGTGTTTTTGGTATTTTTATTATATATCAAATGTATCGCTATACAATTGTCCCTGCTGTTGAATTAATTATCCTAACGGTTTTGGATGTCATAATCATTATTTTGACGTGGTTAGAATTTAAACAATTAAGAAGTATGGAGTCATCGTTAAAAATCGTAACTTCAGAGAGCAAATGAAACATTTTCTGTTGAATAGGTTTAAAAAAGAGATTCAATTTTATCAGGCTGTTCTTAAGGATCCACGGACGCCCAAACTGAGTAGATTTTTCCTTGGTTTGGCTGTCGGGTATGCGCTTAATCCCATTGATTTAATTCCTGACTGTATTCCAATTTTAGGATATTTAGATGACTTGGTTATTGTTCCTGTGTTAATTTTTATCGCCGTGAAGCTGATACCCGCAGAAATACTGCGGGAGCACAGGATGGTACAGAATGATGAAAAAAAATAAAGTCTTTATCAGGACCTTCGGCTGGCCGTTGGTGTAAGTACCGCGTGATGATTTTGGGGATAATAAAACGGGTAAATGGTTATCATGCAGAGAGTTAGGGAAAATTTAATAAGTAAGACAAATTCAATCTTTAGGAAAGGTAATTCTGATGAAAGATTATGTAAAAAAGTTATACGGTGCGATAGCCAAAGGCAAAACAAAAAGCTGCTGCGGTTCTGCCAATAGCTGTGGTTCTGGATGCAATACAATTTCAGAAAAAGTAGGCTACTCAAAAGAAGAATTATCTAATCTCCCGATAGAAGCAGATATGGGGTTGGGATGCGGCAACCCACTTGCGCTTATTTCCTTGAGAGAAGGTGAGATGGTTGTGGATTTGGGCTCTGGTGGCGGGATAGATGCTTTTTTGGCTGCAAGGCGAGTGGGCGATAAAGGAAAAGTGATCGGAATTGACATGACCGAGGAAATGATTAAAAAAGCAAGAGCGAACGCCAGAAAAGGGAACTATAAAAACGTGGAATTCAAGCTTGGCGATATAGAAAAAATCCCCTTAGAAGACAGTGTTGCAGACTGTGTTACAAGTAACTGTGTCATTAATCTGGCGGAAGACAAGCAGAAAGTGTTCAATGAATCTTACAGGATATTAAAAAGGGGCGGCAGGCTGATGATTTCTGATATGGTGCTTACAAAGGATTTGCCGGAGAAGATTGCGAAATCAGCCGAGATGTATGTAGGATGCATTGCCGGCGCGTTAATCAAGGAAGACTATCTGAATAAAATCAGGAAAGCAGGTTTCAGCGAAATAAAGATAATGAAAGAGGACGCTGTCCATTTCATGGATTATTTGGGCTCTGACAAAGTTTTGAATGATGCCGTAAAGAATATGTCTAAAAAAGACATTAGCCAGGTTGATAACATGGTAGTGAGCATAAAAGTATATGCTAAAAAAGATGAATAAGAAAGTTTTCATCCGCAGTTTCGGCTGCCAAATGAACGAGCATGATTCTGCCAGGTTAAAGGATCTGCTTATTGAGCGGGGTTATGCCATCTGCGGCAGCCCGGAAGATGCTAACGCGGTTATTTTTAATACCTGCAGCGTCCGAAAACATGCTGAAGACAGGGTCTATGGCAAGGTTGGGACGCTCGGGGAATTTAAGATAAAAAAGCCTGGCCTCATAATAGGCATTATCGGATGCATGGCAGAAGCCCGGAGGGACGAGATTTTTAGAAAGCTGCCGATTGTGGATTTTTTATGCGGGCCAGCTGATCTTGACAGGATCCCTGACATTATTGATAAAATCAAAAACGGCGCAGGCCGTATTATGTATCTGGAGGGCTATAAATCAAAAATAATCCCAGCCTTTTCCAGAAAGAGATTTACCGGAAAAACTGCGTATGTAAAAATAATGGAGGGCTGCGATAATTTTTGTTCATATTGCATAGTTCCTTATGTTCGGGGCAGGGAAAGAAGCAGGGCATCAAAGGAGATTTTAGAAGAAATAGGGTTATTGATAAAAAAAGGCGCTAAAGATATTACACTATTAGGCCAGAATGTTAATTCATATGGCAAAGGCCTTCAGGAAAAAATCAATTTTGTCGCCCTCCTTAAAAAAATAGATAAGATTGCTCGGAGCGCAAAAATAAGTTTTTTTACCAGCCATCCGAAGGATGCAAGCCTGGAATTATTCAAGGCAATGAGGGATCTTAAATCCATAGTAAATATCCTGCACCTACCTATCCAGTCCGGCTCGGATAAAATCCTTAAGAGAATGAATCGAAAATATACAGTAGCGAAATATAAAAAACTCGCGCTTGATTACAGAAAAATTGTTAAAGGTGGTAATCTCAGCGGCGACATTATTGTGGGTTTTCCGGGCGAGACAGAGAAAGATTTTAATGACACCTTTAATATAGTCAAAAAGCTTCAATTTGACGCAGCCTATATCTTTAAATATTCTCCCAGGCCTTTTACAAAAGCAGCTGGATTTAAAGATGATGTGACTCTTAAAGAAAAAGAAAGGCGCCACACCTTGCTTCTAGATTTACAAAGAAATATCTTATCAAATAAAAAATTACTGTGCTCAAGACCAGGTCTTGAGCACAGTAATTAGTATGCTCAAGACCTGGTCTTGATATCAGATATGCAAGTCATCTTCTTAGTCGGCCCTACAGCTTCAAGAAAAACAAAACTTTCTCTTAAATTAGCCAAAAAACTAAATGCCGAGATCGTGTCCTGCGACTCTATGTGCGTTTATAAGGGCATGGACATACTTACCTCTAAGCCTCCCGCGGGCGATATGAAAAAAATAAAACATCATCTTATAGATATAATTCAGCCCACTAGAGAATTTAGTGTTGCTGAATACCGCTCTATGGCGCTTGAAAAAATAGAAGAGATCCTGAAGCGCAAAAAAACCCCTTTATTTGTTGGCGGCAGCGGCTTGTATGTCAAAGCGGTTATAGACGGCCTTTTCCCGTCAGCTAAAAAAAACCTAAGGTTTAGAAAAAAGCAGGTTGCTCTTGCTGATAAATATGGCAAAAGCTATTTATATAAAAAATTGTGGAAGATAGACCCTGATCGAGCTAAAAAAATCCATCCAAATGACTTAAGGCGCGTTATAAGAGCGCTTGAAATCTACCATACGGAAAAAAAGCGGCCTTCTGAATTAAAGATAGATACAAGGCCGTTGAAATATGATTTTAAAATCTTAGGCCTTAAACTTGATAGAAATGAACTTTACAAAAATATAGATGATAGAGTGGATCAGATGTTTAAAAAGGGCATTGTTAAAGAGGTAAAAAAGCTTTCCAAGAAAAAACTCAGCATAACCAGCCGGAAGGCATTGGGGTATGGTGAAGTTTTGGGCTATTTAAAAGGCAAGTATTCTTTAGAAGAGGCAAAAGAGCTTCTTAAGAAAAACACCCGCCATCTTGCCAAGAAACAACTGACCTGGTTCCGGCCAGATCGTCGCATACACTGGGTTCCCCCATCAAAGTTGACACTCTGACAATGTTAGAGTGTCAACTTTGGGTAATGCATAGAGGGATTAAACATGGAAAAAGCGATATTAGTGACAGTTGATATGAATGAAAAGCTCGAGTGGCCGCTTGAGGCAAGGGCTGCGGAACTCAAAGAACTCGCACGTTCTAGCGGCGCATCTGTAGTGGCTGAGCTATTATGTCATAAGGAAAAACCTACCCCTGATCTATTTATAGGTAAAGGTAAGTTTGAGGAATTATGCCAGCTTGTTCACCAGAAAAAGGCAAATCTAGTGATATTTAATAATGACCTTACGCCTACCCAGCTTAGGAATATAGAAAAAGGTCTGGCTGATATCAGGACTATTGACAGGACCCAGCTTATACTGGATATCTTTGCTAAGAATGCCAGGAGCGTAGAGGGCAAAGTCCAGATAGAACTGGCGCAGTTAGAATATTTACTGCCGCGGCTTACAGGAAAAGGCATTCATCTATCCAGGCTTGGAGGCGGCATAGGCACCAGGGGCCCTGGAGAAAAGTTATTAGAATATGACCGCCGCAAGATCAAACGCAGTATCTTAAAATTGAAAGAAAAATTGCTGGATATAGAAAAAAGGCGTACAGCTTTACGCAAAAGGCGCAGCGAAGCAATACTTACAACAGTAGCGATCATAGGCTATACAAACGCAGGTAAAACAACTCTTTTAAATCAATTAACTAATTCTAAAAATCTTGTCGCGAACCGGCTTTTCAGCACCCTTGACCCGATCGCAAGGAGTTATACGCTTCCGAATAATCAGAAGGTTTTGTTTTTGGATACAGTCGGGTTTCTGCATAACCTGCCGCATCATCTTGTGGAGGCGTTTAAGTCAACGCTTGAAGAAGTAAAGATGGCTGATATACTTTTGCACGTATTGGATGCCTCAAGCGAAAAAATCCACGAGCAGGAGGAGGCTGTATATAAGGTATTAAAAGAATTAGGGGCGGAAAATAAAATTGTTATAGATGTGCTGAATAAAATAGATCTTGTGGGCAGCCCGGACCGCATAAACCGCCTGAAAAAAGATTTTGAAAAATCTACGCTTGTGTCCAGCCTGACAGGCCTGGGCATGCCCATGCTCATAGAAGAGATATCTCAGCTGCTTTCAGGCCTTGTCACTGATATCAAAGTAGATATACCCCATAACAGAATGGACTTGGTAAACTTAATTTATGAGAATGGCAAGGTAAATTACAGAGAAGACAGGCTAGAATCAGTTTACCTGGAAGCAACTATTCCAGTTCGCCTAAAGCATTTAATATAACCTTCCCAAAAAAATTACTTGACAAATAGCACTCTAAGTGTTAGAGTGCTAATCAGTTCAAGGAGTGGTATATGAAGAAAGTTGATACTGAGTCGAGACAAAATAGCATATTGAACGCAATAGTTGAATCCTATGTGGATAACGCTACGCCTGTAGGCTCCAGGGCTATTGCTCAGAGGTTTAGGAATACCATAAGCCCTGCTACAATCAGGAATGTCATGGCAGACCTGGAAGAAAAAGGGCTTATTTCGCATCCGCACACTTCTGCAGGCAGAGTCCCTACTGATAAAGGCTATAGGTTCTACGTGGATTCTTTACTTGAACTCAAACATCTTACAAAGGAAGAAGAGGCCATAATAAATAAATTAATACATCAGTCTACTAGCGACATTGAATATGTAATGCAAAACGCCTCCAAGGCCATAAGCATTGTAACAAACGTTGCCGGTGTAGTGCTTACGCCTAGGCTGAAAAGAAGCATCTTTAAGCATATAGAGCTTTTTAATATGGATGATTCCAGGATCATGGCTGTTATTGTCACAACCTCAGGTTTTGTAAAAAATTCAATAATGGATTTTGAAGAGCATCTCACTGGGCAGGAACTTACGCGCATCACAGAATTCTTAAACAGCGAACTGGAAGGCGTGTCTTTGGGAGAGATAAAATCATACCTGACCCGCAAACTCCTGGAAGAAAGAGACTCGTTCTACATATTTTTAAAGAGGGCAGCGGATATTTTATCTGTCCCTGATTTATTCAAGGCGGATGATCACTTGTATTTTGACGGCGCAGCATGTATAATGTCGCATCCGGAATTTATGGATATTAAAAAGGCAAGATTATTTCTAATGGCATGCGAAGATAAAAAAGGCCTTTTGAATCTCTTAAACCAGGATATGGAGCTGGAAGGCGTAAAGATTCACATCGGCAAAGAAAATCTTTATAACGAGATACAGGATTTGTCCATAGTTACCTGTAATTATAAGGTCAATGATATGATTATCGGAGCGATTGCGGCCATAGGCCCCACCAGGATGGAATACGGCAAAGTCATATCTGTTCTGAAATATATTTCTAGTGAGCTTGGAAAGGAGTTAGAGAGCCTTGGCTGAAGAGACTAAGAAAAATAAAATCCTTCTGACTGCGGAAGAATTTCAGGTCCTGGAAGATAAGGCCGGGAAGTCAGATGAATATTATGACAGGCTTTTGAGGCTGCAGGCGGATTTTGACAATTATAAAAAACGGCTCGAAAAAGAAAAGTTAGAATTTATAAAATTCGCCAATGAGGAAATCATCGCGGAGATCTTAAAGATATTGGATGATTTTGAGCGGGCAGTTGAGGCAGGCAAGATAAAGCATGACTTTGACATCCTATATAAAGGTATAGAGATGATACATAAAGACCTGAGTGATTTTTTGAAAGAAGAGGGCATCAAAGAAATAGAGGCCGAAGGGAAACTGTTTAATCCTCATGAGCACGAGGCAATGATGCAGGAAGAGACAGGCGATCATCCTGAGGATTATGTAATAGAAGAATTGCAAAAAGGATATACCTTAAACGGCCGCGTCATAAGGCCGTCCAAGGTAAAGGTTGCGAAAAAACCGAAAACCAAAGAATAACTGTGCTCAAGACCAGGTCTTGAGCACACAAACAGGAGGTGTATTATGGCAAAAGTTATAGGAATAGATTTAGGAACATCTAACTCAGCAGCATCGGTAATGGAAGGCACGAGGCCCGTTATAATCCCGAGCGCAGAAGGAGCGGGAGTGGCCAGTGGTAAGGCTTTCCCATCTTATGTGGCATTCACCAAAGATGGCCAGAAGCTCGTAGGCGAACCTGCCAGGCGCCAGGCAGCTATAAACTCCGAAGGCACTGTTCAGGCAGCCAAGCGCAAGATGGGCACGGACTTCAAGTTCAAGATCTTCGGCAATGAATATACCCCTCAGCAGATATCCGCTTTTATCCTGCAGAAAATAAAACAGGACGCAGAGGCATATCTGGGCGAGAAGGTAGAGGGCGTTGTCATTACCTGCCCTGCGTATTTTGACGATAACCAGCGTCAGGCTACCAAGGATGCTGGCGAGATAGCGGGCTTAAAGGTTTTGCGTATTATCAATGAACCTACAGCCGCCTGCCTGGCCTATGGCCTGGACAAGGCTCAAAAATCGCAGAAGATTATGGTATTTGATCTTGGCGGAGGAACATTGGACGTTACTATAATGGAAATGGACCAGGGCGTATTTCACGTGCAGGCAACTTCCGGGGATACTCAGCTGGGTGGCACTGATATGGACAAAGTCTTGCTTGAATACCTGGCAGGGCAATTCAAACGCGAAACAGGCATTGACCTTATGAATGATAAAATGGCAGTGCAGCGCTTGCGCGAAGCCGCTGAAAAGGCCAAGATAGAATTATCTTCCACAGTCTCTACGGATATAAATCTTCCTTTTATAACAGCGGATGCTTCAGGTCCGAAACATATGACCGTGACTTTATCCAGGGCAAAGCTTGAAGACCTTGTGAAGACTATTGTAGACAGGTGCAAAAAGCCTGTTGAACAGGCAGTAAAGGATTCAAATCTTTCCACTAAAGATATTGACAGGATCATTATGGTGGGCGGGCCTACCAGGATGCCTATTGTCCAGAAGTTCCTGGAAGATTATGTGGGTAAAAAGATCGAGCGCGGAGTAGATCCTATGGAATGCGTTGCGCTAGGCGCAGCAATCCAGGCCGCTATTATCACCGGCGACATGAAAGATGTTTTGCTTCTCGACGTTACCCCTCTTTCTTTAGGTATAGAAACGCTGGGAGGAGTGAGTACAAAATTAATAGAAAGAAACACCTCTATCCCCACGCAGAAGAGCCAGGTTTTCTCAACTGCCGCGGATAGCCAGACAGCGGTTACCATCAGGGTTTTACAGGGCGAGCGCCAGATGGCAAGCGACAACGTGGAGCTGGGAAGGTTTGATTTAGTGGGTATTCCTGCTGCGCCGCGCGGCATACCTCAGATTGAGGTAAAGTTTGATATTGACCGTGACGGAATCGTGCATGTTTCCGCCAAAGATCTGGGAACAGGCAAAGAGCAGACTATTAAAATCACTGCTCCGACCAAGCTCTCAAAAGACGAGATAGAAAAGATGGTTAAGCAGGCCGAACAGTTTGCAGACCAGGATAAAAAGAAGAGAGAGGAAATCGAGATAAAGAATCAGGCAGATACCCTAGCTTATTCAGTTGAGAGGTCTTTGAAGGATTTTGGGGATAAGGTCAGCCAGGACGACAGGCTAAATATCGAAAGAAAACTCACTGACCTTAAAGAAGCCTTAAAAGGCACTGACGCTGAAAAAATCAAAAAGTCAATGGAAGAACTTACTCAGGTTGCGCATAAATTGGCTGAAGAGGTCTATAAACAAGCTCAGGCGAAACAGGCTAAACCTGGTGACCAACCAGGAGCAGGAGATGCAGGAGCTGGCGGGCAAGGGCCTTCTGAAGCATCTAGCGGCGAAGAACCCAAGAAAAAAGACGGCGAAGACGTTATTGACGCCGAATTCAAAGAGAAATAGAGTAAGTTGACACTCTTACAATGTTAGTTTGTCAACTTAGATTGGGTTTGACGGGATTAATATGACAACAAAGCGAGATTATTACGAGATATTAGGCGTGCCGAAGAGCGCAAGCGTAGAGGATATAAAGAAAGCCTACAGAAATCTTGCGCTTAAACATCATCCTGACCGCGTCACCCCTGACAAGAAAAAAGAAGCTGAAGAGAAATTCAAGGAAATCTCAGAGTCTTACGCAGTCCTTTCCGATTCCCAGAAGCGCAGCCAGTATGACCAGTTCGGCCATGCAGGCATTGATTCTAAGTATTCGTCCGAGGATATATTTAGAAACGCTGATTTTTCAAGCATCTTTGAAGACATGGGCGTTGGCGGGGATATATTTGAGGAGATCCTTGGCAGCTTTGGAATGTTCGGAGGCTCTGGCCATAGGCGAAGCCGCGGATCTGGAAAAGGAAGAGACCTTGAATTTGAAGTGGAAATCTCTTTTGAAGAAGCGGCGTTCGGGACTAAAAAAACTATAAATATCCCAAGGCATGAAATATGCGACGCTTGCAGCGGTTCCGGAGCCAAACCTGGCACTAAAAAAACTAACTGCCCCACCTGTAACGGCAGGGGCCAGGTCTTATATTCAGCAGGTTTTATAAATGTTTCCCAGACTTGCCCTAAATGTAGAGGCGAAGGCTCTACTATAAAAAACCCATGTCCCAAGTGTGACGGAGCTGGCAAGGTCAGGGGCGCTCAAAAGATAGAGGTAACTATTCCCTCAGGCGTTGACACAGGTTCGCGTTTACGCGTCCAGGGCGAAGGAGATTCTGGCTCAAAGGGCGGCCCTTCCGGAGACCTTTATATTTATATAAACGTAAAAGAGCATCCTGTGTTTCAGAGACATGGTTATGATATAATTTGCGAAGTGCCTATCAGTTTCCCTTTGGCCATTCTTGGCGGAGAAGTCGAAGTCCCTACTCTTACAGGCAATGTAATGATGCGGATTCCTGAGGGCACTCAAAGTGAAAGGGTATTCCGTCTGGGCGGAAAAGGCGTGAAGAACCTGCGCGGTTACGGCACAGGCGATCAACTTGTGAAAATTATAGTGGAAACGCCTACCCACTTGACTTCAGAACAGAAAAAGTATCTGAAAGAATTCGAAAGGGTGTGCAATGGAAGCGTTAATCCAATGTCCGCATCTTTTATGGATAAAGTGAAAAGATTATTCAAAAAATAAAGGTTCTGAAGTAGCGAAGCGAAGCTTCGCGTAATAAGGAGATTTAAGATGCCAACATACGAATACGAATGCGCAAAATGCAAAAAGACTTTTGAGATATCTCAGAGCATGAAAGATAAGCCTTTAACCGCCTGCCCTGACAAAAAATGTAAAGGTAAGGTAAAGCGCCTTATAGGTTCTGGCGGCGGTTTTATATTCAAAGGCCCTGGTTTTTACGCTACTGACAATAGGAGTTCCAGCTATAAGGAAAAGGCAAAAAAGGACAGCCCTTCTAGCCCTTCTAGCCCATGCAATACATGTAAGGAAGGATGTAAGCATTGATTAAAAAATTCCTTAAATACTGGGCGCCTTTATACCTGTATGCGGGAGTTATATTTTATATTTCGAGCATCCCAAAGCCTCTGCCCCAGATTTCCATACCTTATTTTGACAAATTTTTGCATATAATCGAATATGCTATTCTCGGCATTCTAGCTGCCAGGGCTTTCAAAAATTCTCCCCGCGAAGTTCTCCATAAAAATTTTAAAATACTGGCAGTCCTGGCAGCTGTAACTTACGGAGCATCGGATGAATTTCACCAGCTTTTTGTGTCATGCCGCAGTTGCGATGCTTTTGATGTAATGGCAGATCTCGTAGGTGGAACAATAGGAGCTATTTTTTATGGCAAATATTGCGCTTTTTAAAGGCACCCGTTATAATCAGGACAAGATACAGGATTTTTCAAAAGTAGTTGCCCCGCCTTATGACGTGATTTCCAAAGATGAACAGGATGAGCTTTATAAAATGAGCGAATATAATATCGTCCGCCTGCTTTTAGGAAAAGACCGCTCAGGAGACAATGAAAACGAGAATAAGTACACCCGCGCTAAAAAATATCTTAAAGCATGGCAGGAAAACAAGGCCTTGAAAAAAGACCCTGAACCGAGCATCTATATAAATCTCCAGGAGTTTAAGCTGGACGGCAAGATTAAGAGAAGGATCGGCTTTATCGCGCTTTTAAAGCTCGAAGAATTTGATACGAAAAAGTCCTCTATATATCCTCATGAAAATACGCTGTCCGCTCCAAAAGAAGACAGGGCTAAACTCATTCATGCTATTGAAGCGAATCTCGGGCCTGTATTCGCTATATTCGACGACCGCGACAGGTCTATCTCCGATATTCTCAGGAAACAGATGTTGTCCAAACCATTGGTAAATATAATGGATAGTCACGGTATCAGAAATAAATTCTGGCAGGTCTCTGATAAAAAAATCATAGATGCGCTTTGCAGTTCCATGAAAAATAAAAAGATTTTCATCGCGGATGGACACCATAGGTACGAAGTGGGACTCGCGTTCAGTAAGATCAAAAAAGACCCTAAATATGGCTACATCCTGACCTATTTCACAGACCTTCTTGGCGACGGCCTTGTGGTATTGCCTTACCATAGATTAGTAGGAGGCATAGATAAAAAAGGGCTTTCCAGCCTGGAAAATGATTTAAGGAAAAAATTTATTACAAAAGCCCTTGGATCTAAAAAAGACCTCAAAGCCTTTCTTGGTAAAGCCAAGCCCACTGAAGCCAGATTTGTAATCTATGCGCAGAAACATTTCACAGGCCTTATATTTAAAGACAAAAAGGACATGGACGTTACTATTGCCAAAAATCTTATCATCGAGCCTCTGAAGAATTTTTTTATAGATTTTACAAAAGATTTGGATTATGCTATTAAGGAGGTCAATAAGGGCAAGTTCAGTTTTGCCATTTTAGTTAACCCTGTAAAGATTACGGAAATCAGGGATGTTGCTTTCTTAGGCAGGCGCATGCCGCAGAAATCAACATATTTTTACCCCAAGGTCATCACAGGCCTTGTGATAAACGTATTTTAATATGACTCTATTCAGTAATCCGAAATCTAAAACCCGTAATATCCCGCAAAAGCGCAAGGGCGTGCCTGACGGCCAATGGGTAAAGTGCGAAGATTGCGGCGAGATCATTTATAAAAAAACTCTTGATGAAAATTTTAAGGTCTGTTCTAAATGCAATTTCCATTTTACGCTTACAGCATATGAGCGTATAAGTCAATTCGTTAACGAAAATAGCTTTGAAGAATTTGATAAAGACATGAAATCAGGGGATCCTTTAGGTTTCAAAGGCCCTAAGGCGTATTCTATAAAGCTAGCAGAGGACCAGAAATCTACAGGCATGATAGATGCCTGTGTGATAGGCAAAGCGCTTCTTGAGAAAAATAAGATTGCCCTCGGCGTCACTGATTCACGTTTCATAATGGGTACCATGGGGCAGGTGGTAGGCGAGAAGATCACGAGAATCACAGAATACGCTACTGAAAATAAGTTACCTTTAATAATAATATCAGGCTCAGGCGGCGGCGCCAGGATGTACGAGGGTTTGATCTCTCTGATGCAAATGGCTAAGACAAGCGCTGCCCTTGCCAGGCACAACAAGGCCGGCCTTTTATACATCTCAATACTTACTAATCCCACCATGGCTGGAGTCCTTGCAAGTTTTGCCACACTGGGCGACATTATAATAGCAGAGCCGAAAGCCCTCATTGGTTTTACGGGTCCCAGAGTAATAGAACAAACTATTCGCCAAAAACTTCCAGAAGGCTTTCAAACCTCGGAGTTTCTTCTTGAGCATGGTCTTATAGATATGATCAGCCATCGCAAGAACCTTAGAAACATTGTCTTACAGCTTATTACATATTTATCCTAAAGATGTTTGACATCTTTATGGAACTTAGATAAAATATAAATCTATGGCGCAAGTAAGCTTAAAAGATGTTTCCAAAACATACCCTGGCAATATACAGGCTGTTCACGACATAAGCATAGGCGTTGAGAATAAGGAATTTATTGTCCTCGTAGGGCCTTCAGGCTGCGGCAAGTCCACTATATTAAGAATGATAGCAGGCTTGGAAGATGTTACAGAAGGCAAAATCTGGATAGGCAATAAGATGGTGAATAATGTGCCTCCCAAGGATAGAGACATTGCCATGGTCTTCCAGAATTACGCGCTTTATCCCCACATGACTGTTTGCGAAAATATGTCATTTAACCTCAAGCTGCGCAAATATCCTAAGAGAGAGATAGAATCCAGGGTTAAAGAAGCAGCTGATATCCTAGGCATTGACAAGCTTTTAAACAGGCGGCCCAAGGAACTTTCAGGCGGCCAGCGCCAGAGAGTTGCGGTCGGCAGGGCCATTGTCCGCAAGCCGCTGGTATTTTTATTTGACGAGCCATTGAGTAATCTTGACGCTAAGCTGCGCGTCCAGATGAGGACAGAATTAAATAAGCTCCATATCAGGCTCCAATCTACCATGATATACGTAACCCATGACCAGACAGAGGCTATGACTATGGGTAATCGCATAGTTGTAATAAAAGACGGCATCATTCAACAGGTAGCAGATCCTAGCACGCTTTACGATAAGCCGGTCAATAAATTTGTAGCAAGTTTTATGGGCTCCCCTCCTATGAATTTTATAAATGGGAGGATAATCAAAAAAGACTCCAAGTTTTTCTTTACAGAAGATAACTTTACTGTGAAGACGATAGAAGACATGTACAAAAAACTAGCCCCTTATGAAGGCAAAGAAGTTTTTTTCGGCATAAGGCCTGAAGATGTGCATGACAAACTTTTCACTTCTCAAGCATCTTCTGAAAATACAGTAAAAGCCATTGTTGAAATGATAGAGCCTATGGGCGCAGAAGCATACCTGTATATCGCAATCGGAAAAAGCTCGCTTATCGCAAGAGTAGGGGGGCATGACAGGCCGGAAGTTAATCAGGATATAGACCTTGTGTTTGACATGTCAAAGGCCCACTTCTTTAATAAAGACACAGAAGAAATAATAATATAAACCTGACCCCTGATCGAGAGAACCCTTGCACTAGCCAAACTATAGCAAGCACGTCGAAGGGTACTTATGCAATCAGAAAATAAAAACCTCGCAACAACAATCTTATTATTAAGCGCCAGTTTTATAATCGCTTCCTATCTTATTTTTCGCACCAGCCTTCCTAAGTTGCCGGATATTTTTTTATATAATCTTATCATAATCTTCAGCCTGCATGAGCTCGGGCATAATAGAAGCCTTTTTTTTCTGGGCGTAAGTATCTTTTTGACGCTCCTCGTATCTATCACTGCGCATTTCTCTTATGTCTGGAATGTCCCTGTATTTTTCATAACATTTTTAATTGCCGAAAATGAAATAAAGAAATATAACTATCATTCTCATATCATGAAAACTCGCATAGAAGAAATAAGGGAAAACACCAATGTCCTTGAGGATGATCACGCCAGGCATAAAAAAGAAGCTGTATCTTTAGAGAAGAAAGAAGAGAGGTATCATTCCCTGAAGGAGGTTGTCTCTGTGCTTAATTCCACGTTATCCATGGAGGATGTTGCAAGAAAGATAATGGGTAATGCTTTTAATATTGTGGGTAAATCAGATCATGGCTTTTTATTTCTGGTGGACACCGTAAAACAGGAATTACACCTTACTCTTTCAAGAAGCAAAACTTTTTTGGAAAAAATAAAAACAAAAAAAGGAGATATCCTGGATGGCTGGGTTTTTAAACAGCGCCAGGCCCTTCTAATAGAAGATATAAGAAAAGATTTCAGGTTCAGCGAAGATAAGCTTGATGATTGCGATAGGCTGTTCCGCTCTGTTATTTCGTGCCCCTTGATGGAAGGCCATAAAGTCATAGGCATATTGAGGCTTGAAAACTTCAAGCCTTATAACTATAATTCCGAAGACCTCAGGCTTTTGGATATTATATGCGATATAGGAGCAGTAAGCCTTCAGAACGCAGGCTTATATAAAGAGACTCTGGCCCTGGCTATTAGAGATGGCCTTACAGGCTTATTCTTGAGAAGATATTTTTTGGACAGACTAAAGGAAGAATTATCTCATTGTCTCAGGAATGATTCAAGCTGCTCCTTCCTTATGATAGACGTAGATAATTTCAAAAATTATAACGACGAATACGGCCATACAGCCGGAGACATGGTGCTGAAAACAATTTCCAGGATTCTTTTAAATTTTGTAGATTCAGGAATAGCTTGCCGTTACGGCGGAGAAGAGTTTTCTCTGCTCTTGCCTGATACTTCGAAAAAAGAAGCTATTCGCATTGCTGATAATATCAGAAAGGCTGTGAAAAAAGAAGATATAGAGCTTCGCAGGGTAAAGACTCATATTACGGTTTCTATTGGTGTGGCCGCATTCCCGGAAGATACTAAGATGCAGGACGAACTGATCATGAAAGCTGATGAACGCCTCTATAAAGCCAAGCGTGGGGGAAAAGATAGAGTAATAATGGAGTAGCGGGACGAAGCCCCGCGCAATATTTATGAATCCTTTTATATATTTTATTTTTTATGTGTTACTTTTGGTTTTGAGCTACAGGATAAAATTATCCTGGTCTTTGGTCTCCTCCGGCTTGATAAGCTTATCTGTTTTGATATTCAAAATAAAGAGCGTTTCATATGAGACAGTTTTGTTTATTTTATTTTTTAACGCCATACCTTTTATTACGGAAAAATTCAGAAAAAATTTTAACGCCTATAAATTCCGCATGAAAACCGAACTTGAATCTGTTAGAGAAGTCTACGATCGTCTCCTGCAGGTGGATAAAAAACAGATAGAATCAAACCTTGAGATAGATAGAAAGATACAGCAGGTCTCCTCTCTATACGAGATATCGAAGGATATGTCTAGTTGCCTCACCTTTGAGGATATATTTAATATATTCTCCTCAGTCCTCAAAAAATCCTTTAGATTCAGGCTCGCGAGGCTTGTGCTTTTGAAAGAGCCTAAGGACGCTATAGATTCTATTTATGAGATCGAGCTTGGACGCTCTTACGCCAAAGTCGCGCCTGATAATTTTGACAGAGAACTTGTAAATATAGTTTTTGAAACGCAAAAAGAAATTCTGATCACGTCTCAGGAAGACCTGCCTTTTTTAAGAAGACTTTCTGTCATAAAAAGTTTTGAGACTTTGATAGCCATGCCGCTTATATCAGAAGAAAAGATAATAGGTATAGTGTATATTGAAAACATCCCCAAAATATATTTCGAAAATTTCCTGATTCTCTCAGGCCAGTTTGCAATCGAGCTCCAGAAGGTGATCCTGTATAAGAAGGTCCAGGAAATGGCTATTACAGATTCACTGACGGAAGTTTTCACAAGGCGCTATTTTTTAGAAAGGTTCAGTGAAGAGATCCGGCGTTCCATGCACAGGAAAGCCAGTATGTCTTTTCTTATGATTGATCTGGACTATTTTAAAGAAAAAAATGACAAGTTCGGCCATCTGGTCGGAGATGTCATACTGAAAGAGATTGCCATAATTCTTAAATCAAATCTTCGCGAGATTGATATAATCGGCAGATACGGCGGCGAAGAGTTTAGCGTGGTCTTGACAGGTATAGACAGGGTTGGCGCATTCCAGGTTGCAGAACGTCTCCGCTCAAGCATTGAACATTCTGTATTTAAGGCATACGATGAAAAAGTCTCTAGTACGATTAGTATAGGCATTTCCAGTTTCCCTGAAGATGGCGTGGACGAAAATACCCTCATTGAATCAGCAGACCAGGCTCTTTACAAGGCAAAAGAAGATGGCCGTAACCGCATAGCATAAGTTGACACTCTGACAATGTTAGAGTGTCAACTTACGCTTGAATCCCAACCTAAAAATCATTTGCATTATTTCCTAACTTAATGTAATATACTTACCTATGTACACTGTAGGCATTGACCTTGGCGCGACATTCGTAAAGATGGGCCTTGTAGATGACAAGGGTAAGGTCTGTTTTAGGCGCAAAATCGAGACGCCTTCGAGCTTAAATAAAGCCTTTCTCATAGATGCTATTATAAATAATATAAGGGATATTATTAAAGTTTCAGGCAAAAAAGTTTCCGGGGTCGGCATCGGCGTTCCAGGCCCAGTGGACTCTAAAAAAGGCATTGTTCATTATTTCCCCAATATAAAAGGCTGGAAAGAAGTTCCGCTTAAATCCATATTAAAGAAGAAGTTGAGCTTAGACCTTGAGCTTGATAATGATGTAAATGCCATAACGCTTGGCGAATTCGTATTCGGCGCAGGCAAATACTGCGATAACCTGGTTTGCATTACGCTTGGGACAGGAGTTGGCGGCGGTATTATTATAGACGGGAAACTTTATAGAGGCGGTTCTATGGCTGCCGGCGAAATAGGCCATATGCCTATCAATGAAATTGGGCCTAAATGTAACTGCGGCGGCATTGCCTGCCTTGAAAGATATATAGGAAATAGATATATACTAGAAAGGGCTAAAAACGCGTTTGGCGGCAATATCACGCTTGAAACCTTGACTAGCCTCGCTAAATCCGGCAATAAAAAGGCTGTAGCCATCTGGACAGATGTTGCTGAAAAATTAGCTGTGGCTCTGGTAGGGATTGTTAATCTGTTGAATCCAGATAAAATCATTATTGGCGGCGGGGTAAGTAAAGCAGGTTCTCTTATTCTAAACCCGCTCAAAAGACAAATAAAAGCCCGCGCCATGAAAGACCAGGCCAAACACGTAAAAATAGTCCTGGCAAAGCTCAGCGCTGACGCAGGCATCATCGGCGCGTCTCTTCTAACCCATAGTTGACACTCTGACAATGTTAGAGTGTCAACTTACGCTGGAATTGTATGGTTAAATTTATAATTTATAGTGCATTTTTGGCGATATTTTTATTCTGCGGCGTTTCTTATGCTGCAGAAAGCGGGAAGCCCATAGAGGTAAACGGCGACCAGATAGAATTTTTCCCTAAAGAGAAAAAGGTTATAGGTAAAGGCAATATCACAATTGACTACGAAGGAGTAAAGCTCACTTGCGACAGGGTTACTGTTTATACTGAAACCAAAGATAGCGAGGCAGAAGGTAATGTAGTCTTAACAACCCCTGGGGCTGAATTAAAAGGCGAAAAAGTAAACTATAATTTTGGCACGAAAATCGGCGCTATTTT
>JAHJQM010000021.1 GCA_018819285.1 Candidatus Omnitrophota bacterium | reverse complement strand
CCTCTTTAGTTCCTTCTGGCTCATTGTGATAATGTCCTTTCCTGCCATAGCGACCTCCTTGTAAGGAGTGCATTATAGCATCTTTAAAACCGGACATTTCTATTTTGGTATAACAGGACATTATCATATTGGGAGGACACAACTTTAGAATATTAATTAAACGATGCAAGGCGGGGATAACAGGCAAAATAAAACGTGAGACTCTGGTTATTGTAACTTGCGGTTATATATCCTGTTAAAGCATTTGTGCTTTTTGTAAAATTAACAGCTGTAACAGTCACCTTTGGAATTAATGACTCTGCAGTAACACCGTTATTGAATACAAAAGTATTTCCTGATTTGTAATAACTATATGTTGTCACAGTGCTATAATTGCTTCTTGTAATAGGGTCGTTATTATTTATCCTAAAATCCACTCTTTCAGCATTTGGTACATCAATGGCAGATGTGCCTGGGGGAGATATTTCATCGCCTATGGCCTGCATAACATTTTTATATATATGTTGTATTGCATATTGCACCTCGTTACTTATGATAACCTTACCGCTTGAAGTAATATAAAACCTCTGGCTTGCGACATAAAGGTTTGATACTCCTAAAAATACGATGCTCATTAAAACCACAGCTATCATCATTTCTAACATTGTTGTGCCTGTTTTATTTTTAAAAAGTTGGCTCATCCCAGTGTACCTTAATAGTAACCTGCTTATACCCATTAACCTGAGGCTCTGTGATATCATATTTAAGCGTCCCGCCGAAGCTTGTAATATCTCCCTTCAATATGCCTCCTGCATCGATTTCTGTCTGAGCGTGATCAATGCCTATCACCATGGTTGGATTTGATGAATATTGATAATTACTTTTCAGCCTGTCCAAAGCCTCAACTGCAAAATTATACGCCTGTATCTTGTGTCTTGCGCGGTTAAGAAAATGTTGCGCACCCCAAAATGCGCTAGCTACACCTGCGGCAAGTATTGCCACAATAAGAGCGGCAACGATTACCTCTGTCATGGTAAAGCCTTTTTTGCCTTGATTAAGAGACTCGAATCTGGTGTGAGATAAAAACATACTAAGGTTGAAGAGGGCCGTTTGAAGTAATGGTGCCGCCCTTGCTTATTTCGTAATAATAAGTACTATAAGGGGATGGCGCTGAGCCTTGCCTCTGGGCTCTTGCAGTAAAATCACTAGTGGCACCTGAAGCACTCGTAATAGTGTAGTCAAAGTACCTGGACGTAGCATCATTAGGATCTTCTATATTTAATGCGTCTAGGCCTGTACCTCCGCCCGAAAAAAATCCGTTTTCTAAGAAATATATCTTTTCTCCTGTCCTGATAAGATTCAAATTACTTGCGGCTTCTCCGAGCTTTGCTTTTTCCATTGTTTTAACTAACATAGGAAGAGCAAGAGTGGCAAGTATTCCAACAATAATAACTACTACTAATAATTCTGTCAGTGTAAAACCAGCGCTAAACTTCCTGTATATCGTATTATTTTTTCTCATAGCGGTATAGCATTAATATTGCTAAATAGTAGGACCGCCAAGATTTACGCTTCTAGTAAGCTTTCCAGTAATATTATCTGTCTGGTTCCACTTTACCCACGTACCAGGATCGTTTAATCTTGTGGCAGTAACATCATATTTTCTCTTTGCACTGGTGGTCCCGTTATCTTTGAATGAATAAAGATATAATTTATTTGTAATGTTATTTGGATTATCTATATCCAACTCTGCAAAATTATTATTGACAGGTAATACCCCATTTTGATACCAGTACCTGTCTAAAGCTACTCTTACAGATCCTATATTTATTATTGCTTCCCCGGATCTAGCCCTTTCTATAGTTGCCATGTATTGAGGCAAGGCTATTGTAGCAAGTATACCTATGATCATAACAACAATCAGTAGTTCTAAAAGGGTAAACCCAGATGGATAGCCATCTTTGAATTTTGCCCTCGCTGCTTCGCTTTGCGAAGCAAAACGACGGGGACAAAATTGGCTAAGGAATCCGTGATTATTGTTAATTAAGATGTTGGGCCTCCGAGATTTGCGCTTCTTAAAAGTTTGCCGCTAGTATTGCTATCTTGCTTCCATTGTACAGTATAAGTATTACCGCCAGCTGTCCGAGTACCAGTTACGGTATAGATTCTTGTTGAAGAAGTTGTTCCGTCATCCGTCACACTATAAGTATATAACTTATTAGTAACGCTATTTGGATCATCTATATCTAAGCTACCTATAGTTGTGGTGATAGCCCCATTTTGATACCAGTACCTATCTAAAGCTGCTCTTATGCTACCTATATTTGTAGTTGCTTCTGCGGATTTGGATTTTTCCAAAGTCATTATATATTGTGGCAGAGCTATAGAAGCAAGGATTCCTATGATTATAACCACTATAAGAACTTCTAAAAGAGTAAAACCTTTTCTATGCATAGCAACCCTCCTCATAATTATTGATTTCTCTGTGCTCCGCTAGGGATTTCGCTGGCTGCGAATGTATAAACTATTTATACGTCCAGTTTCCAGAAACTGTGCCAGCTTGATCCATAGTCAAAGTCTGGCCACTACAAGTACCGCCTGAACGAGTAGCTGTCGCTGTATAGGTAGTAGAAGTAGGCGTAGATATAGTAAATGCCCAAAATTTCTGGGTTAAAGTTATATCAAGATCAGCTGTGTCAGTTGTATAATATTCCTGTTCCGCATAATATACCTTTTCACCTGTTTGGAGATGCCCAAGGCCTGCCCTGGCTTCTCCGCCTTTTGCTTTTTCAATGGAAGCTGCAAACTGAGGTATGCCTATAGCAGCAAGTATGCCTATGATAATAACTACTATCAGAACTTCTACTAACGTAAAACCTTTTCTATTCATTTCTACCTCCTCCTTTTAGTACCTCTACTATTAATTATACGTTATAAATAAAAACAAGTCAAATAAATTTTACTTATATTACTTATAATTTTAACCCGCTGATTTTACAGCGCTGGATATGCTAAATATAGGCATAAACATCGCTACTACTAAAACTCCCACTACTATGCCCATAAAAACTAAGACTATAGGTTCAAACATTGTAGTAAGCCGCGAGATAAATGTATTTACCCTATCCTTATAAAATGCGGATACCCTGTCCAGCATCTTGCCTAATTCGCCAATCTCTTCTCCAACCAATATCATCTGGACAACTAGTGGAGCAAATAAATTACTGTTTTGCATGGTCTGGCCCATACCCTTGCCTTCTTTAACAGCCATCTTTACTTCTCTGAGCGCTTTCTCCATCACTTTATTACCCGCTGTTTTTTCAGTTATCTCAAGCGCATGAAGTATGGGTACCCCGCTTTTAATAAGCGTCCCAAGGCCGCTGGCAAAACGCTCTGTAGATATTTCCTGCATTAACTGGCCCACAACAGGTATTTTGAGCGTAATATCGTCAAATTGCCACCTGCCTTTTTCCGTAGATATATATTTTTTCATAACAAAAAATAAAGCTATGAGAGTTCCTGTTACAACAAAGAAATACCTCCTCACTATATTGCTTAGATTAATAACCATTTGTGTAAGAGCCGGTAACTCAACATTAAAACCTTTAAATATTTCAGCAAATATAGGGATAATTTTTAGTAAAAACACTGCTATCGCGCCTGTTGCCACAACTACCAGTATAAGAGGGTACATAAGTGCTGATATTATCTTTCCTTTTAATGCAGCGTTCTCCTCTAGATAAGCAGCCACCTGGTCAAGGCTTAAAGGCAGATGCCCTGAAGCCTCTCCTGTTTCAACCAAGTTTATCCAGAAATTAGAAAATATCTTATCATGTTTTTTTAACGCATTCTGAAATGTATACCCACCCTCTATATCTTTTCTAATCTGCTCTACTGCCTTCAGAAGCGTCTGAGATTCTATCTGTCTGCATAATATATCCAAACTCTTTATAAGAGTCACGCCTGCTTCCAAAAGCGTTGCCAGTTCTCTTGAAAACATTATAAGATCATGCGGCTTAACCGCTGTATGATATTTAACTTTAGTAACTTTCTTATTTGATTTAACTTCGAGCACAGCCCCCACAGATATTACAAGAAGGCCTTTTGCCTGTAAACCACTTACGAGATCGTCTTCATTTGAAACCTCTGTCACTTCATCTATTAATTTACCAAATTTATCTCTTGCTACGTACCTGAAAAATGGCATACTTTACTCCTTTTTAAACACTTATGGACGTTACGTAAAATTCTTGGCGACCTCATGCAACTTTCTTATCTATTATTCTCATGCCACTAACGTTATACTGAGCACTTCTTCAATACTTGTCAGGCCTTCTTCTACTTTTTTTATCCCGCTTTGGAGAAGAGATCTTGCGCCAACTTCCTTCGCTTTATCCCTAATCGCCCCGATAGAAGCCCCTTTTGCAACCAATTCCCTTAACGGATCGTTCATCGATAATACTTCATAAATAGCTATTCGGCCTCTGTAGCCGGTATGGCCGCAATAATCGCACCCTTTTGGCTTATACAAAAGCTCCTGTTTCATCCCGAAATCCTTGACTAAATTAGGGGTTATTTCATAAGCTTCTTTGCACTCTGGACACAGCTTTCTGACAAGCCTTTGAGCTCCTACCATAATCAGCGAAGAACTTATCAAATACGGTTCAAGTCCTATATCTATCAACCTGGATATTGCGCTTGGCGCATCGTTAGTATGCAAAGTGCTTAAAACAAGATGCCCCGTAAGAGATGCCCTTATACATATCTGGGCAGTCTCTAGATCTCTAACCTCTCCGACCATTATGATATCAGGGTCTTGCCTTAAAAACGCCCTGAGCGCGCTGGCAAAAGTAAAGCCTATATTCGGCTTTATCTGAACCTGATTTATACCTTCCATTTTATATTCCACAGGGTCTTCTACTGTTGTGATGTTTTTGCGCGGGCTTTTCATTTCATTCAACGATGCATAGAGCGTTGTAGTCTTACCGCTTCCTGTCGGGCCTGTGAGCAAAATCAAGCCATTAGGACTAGCTATAGCTTTTCTGAATTTTTCCAGATCTTCTGGATCAAATCCCAGTTCTCCTAGATTTAGAGGCGTAGCGGATTTGTCCAATATCCTCATTACCACCTTCTCGCCAAATATAGCAGGGATAGTGGATACACGAATATCTATTCCTTTATTGTCCACTTTTACAAAAAATACGCCATCCTGCGGAAGCCTGCGTTCTGCAATATCCAGATTTGAAAGTATTTTTACTCTCGAAATAATAGCTGGCAACAGATGCTTTGCAGGAGGTGGTATCTCATATAGAACTCCATCTATCCTATATCGTATATTAATCTTATTTTTATAAGGCTCTATATGTATATCGCTGGCCCTGTCCTTTATAGCCTGCATCAATATAAGATCCACAAGCTTTACAACAGGCGCCTCTTCCGCCCTTGCAATAAGATCATCTAAACTAAGATCATCTTCTACGTTTTTTTCTACTTTAAATTCCTCTAGGTCATATGAATCGCTTACAGCATCTTTCAATAAATCCTCTTTGCCGTAAAATTCATTAATAGCTCTTTGGAGGTCTGACTTAGTGGCTATAACCGGATTTATCTCGCAACCTGACATGCGTTTTAAATTGTCTAGGGCAATCAAATCCAGGGGATCCATAAAAGCAACTGTAAGAGAATTCATATGCCTGGAAATAGGAAGAGTCATGTTTTTACGGGCATAATCTTCCGGTATCAATTTATTAAGGTCCTGGTTCTCTGCCGGCCTTAAAAGACCTTTTGCATAAGAGGCATAAGGTATCGACAGCTGCTTTGCCATTGCAACGACAATGTCTTTCTCTGTCAAAATCCCAAGGTTTATAAAAGTCTCCCCAAGCCTGCTGCCTTCTTTCTTCTGAATCTCAATAGCCTTGTCTAATTGCTCCTCTGTGATCAGGCCTTCGCTCAATAATATCTGACCTAATTTTTCTCTGGATTTTTTCAATGTATAGTTACCTCTGAATTTACACCCGTCAAAAAACTTTAGCGGGTGTAAATTGACTAAAGAATTCGCGTCTTATTAGTGAACAAATATAATCATCCGCCGAATAGATCCAAAACCTTATTAACTTCTTTTTCCCTCACTGCCTTTGGTTTTTCCTGCTCCCGTTCAGAGATGTTGCCAAGCGCATAAGAAGTATCTTTAATAATATTCGGTGTAATGAATATTATAAGCTCCCTATCGATATTTTCTTTGGACTTATAACGAAATGCTGCGCCCAAAATAGGTATATCCCCGAAAAATGGGACTTTTTGAACGCCACCTTCATGTTTGGATTTAATAAGTCCTCCCAGAACAACTGTTTCTCCGTCTTTAACTACAACGGTTGTCTCTGTGGCTCTTTTATGAGTATCATATGCACCTGAAAACCTGGAAAGCTCTAATTCAGTAAAGCTGGGCTTTAGATTCATGGTTATATATCCGTCTTTGCTGATTTGCGACGTAACTTCTAAAATAACTCCTGTATCTTTTTCTTCATAGGTGTCGCCTGTGCTACTTACATTATTGGCAGTTGAAGTTTGAGTTATTTTGCTGGCTTTTTCTTTGGAGGAAAGTTCTATCCTTGCTGTTTCATTATTCATAGCCATGATTTGAGGCCTGGCAAGAAGTTTTGTATCAGCATTGTTTAGTAACGCATATATAGTGGCGTTTGTACTTGCCATACTAAAAAGACCTGTTGACTCGATACCTTCTCCTGTTGAGTCATTTCTCCCAAGACTATTATTCATAGGCCATATAGTGTTATGAGCAGGTCCTGTATATACTCCGAATTTACCATCTGCCCATTTTATTCCGAGATTTTCTATCAGCCTTGTCGTAGTCTCCAAAACCTCTACCTTTATCATTACCTGAGGCGTCCTTATATCTAACCTGGACAGCAAATCTTCTACTATAGGAAATTGACTCGGGACATCCTTTATAATAAGACTGTTAGATCTCTTATCAGCTACTACCTTTCCATTTGCAGAAAGCACGCTTTGTACAATTGATACTATATCTGTACTATTAGGATCTGCTGCTGAAGAACTAGGCTTATCTGGGTTTGACGAGCTTGTTTTCGTTTTACCAAGCATAGACAGTTGAGTGTATTTTAATTCATATATCTTTGTAATCGTCTCTACCTCGGGTTTTCCTGTTTCCTTTACTATGAATATATTAGTGCCTGGCTTTTGTTCATAAGCCAGGTTATTTGCATTAATTATATAATTCAAGGCGTCATCTATTTTTACATTATCAAAATAGATGGTAACGGTCCTATCCTGGACATTCTGGCTAGCAATGAAATTCAGGCCTGACTGCTGGGAAAAAACCTTCAGCACTGTTTTAAGATTTGCGTCTTGAAAATCCATTGAGACCATATTGTTCCTACTAGAAGACATATCTTTGGCATACGTACTAGCGGCAAATGAAAAAGGGGCTGAGATAAAAATTGCAAATATAATAGCGGTAAATAACCTAATTGTTTTCATATGTACACCTCCTATTTTGGCCTTACGATGAATTCCTTATTTTTATATATTAAATGAATACCATCTTTCTTTATATCTATAATATTGATTTCTTCCCCTAATCCTTCTGCGCCTACGTTAATAACATCTTTTATATCATATACCTTATTATTTATGATTGCTTGAGGCCTTGAACTTTTCCACACCATGCCCTGAAACTGCATTTCTGGAAGCACTATATTCTCATCCTCTGGCCCCTTATTTTCTACTATCTCATCAAGAGGGCCTTTAAAAGGGAATTTGTTATCTTCTATGGTATAAGCTATTTTCTTTTCATTTTTGGGAACCTTAGCCTCTAATATCTCCACCTCTTTCCATTTCTTATTGAATTCTTTTCTGGAAAAGACTTCATCATCAGCATCGCCCTTTTTAAACCTGGCGATACCTATGATAAGAGCCACTACTACCAATGCGCCTATAGCTATATATTCTATAGTATGTTGTTTTTTGGGTGTTTGTTCTGCCAACGTATAGTTACCTCTGAATTTTATAGTCCAGATTTATTTCATCGAGACTATAAAATTGGTTAAGGAATTAAACCTTTCACTTTTTTGAAACAACCGTGCTTATGACAATATTCGCCTTTATATCAAATGCTTTAAATTTTCCAGAATCTTTTTCAAATTTTTCATCAATATCCATCCTTTTCATATTAATACTTTCGACCTTCAGAAATTTTTCTGACGATTCTATCTCTGCGATAAGCTTGCCGAGCTGATTATAGGTAGAAGCTACGTCAACTATCACAGATAGTTTCGCATATAATCCATAATTCTCCGGATTTCCAGGTTTTATAGAGGTTACCTCTATATGTTCTTTTGAAGCCATATTGGATATCTCACTTAAAAGCCATGAAACCCCTTCAGCATCGGGTATCTTTTTATCGTAAATTTTTATATATTTACTCAATGCCTTTATCTTGCCTATAAGTAAATTTTTATCTCTTTCTTTTAATATATCAGCTCTTATGGATTCGTTTTTATGGGTAAAGGGTAAGTAAATTAACATGGCACCTATCGCCAATACCAACGCTATAATGATAGCGCTTATTATAATAAGTTTATTTCCTGTTTTCTTCTCGGATTTTTTTTTCATATTTATGGCCCTGTGAAAGATATTTCAAAACTCGAAACATTTCTTCCTTTCATATCTATTCTTTTAACAGATACTATATCAGCTCTTGACATGCCGTTATTTATCCCGCTTTCATTTTTCAGTTTGCTCAAAAAGACATTCACGATATCTTTTTCTCCAATCTTCTCATCTATTATATAATAACCTTTTATATTAAGGTATCTAGTAATCTTGGACTGGTTTTTCTTATCTATCTTTTCTTCAAAGTTTACCTCGGCGAGCCACATATCCTTGGGTATTATCTTTACTATATCCTGCAACCTGGAAGTCAAGTAAGTCCTAGAGGATATTAGATTTTCCAAAAGATCTTTTCTTGTCTCCATCTCATTCTTGATTTTCTCCAGGTCAGGTATGTTGTCGCTTTTTATATTTACCTCAGTCTTTGGCCTTTCAGATAATGTCTTATTTAACTCATTAGTAAGAGGTACGATAATCCTAACAGCAAAAACCTTGAATACAATTAATAAAAATACTGCCAGAGACGCCTCAAGAAATATCATCTTTAAAAATAATTCTTTCTTTTTAAAAACAAGTAATTTCTCCTTACATAAATTTATATCTATAAGCGGTTCGGTCAATCCTCTTAGCGCAAGGCCAAAACATATAGCTGCCCTTGCAGGCACAACGCCTGAGGCAACCTTTATCCCGCGCAGAGGGTCTCCTACCTCTACAGGTATCTGCAATTCCTTGCCCACTATTTCATGCCAATTCTCCAAAGGTAATTTACTGTAGATAATTATTTTGTCTATAACTTCGCTTGGAAACTGCTTTTCATAAAAATCAAAAGAAAGCTTCATCTCTGCCAGTATCTTTTCAAATACAGGCTCAAAAGATTTGTCTTCAGTGGTAATTTCAAAGAGAGGGATATCCCTTACTATATAAGGAACACCGCTTCTAAGGATATTGACATTAAGTAAATTAAGATTTATCTCTATTATTGCGGTATTAACTTTGGTGTCTATCTGCTGGGCGGCATTAAAAGCCCTCATAAGGCTAAAGGGCGCAGGTTCTATTATTACAGGCTTAAGCCCTGCAGCATTGAGCATATTTAAATACTGCTCTATAGTATTTTTTTTCACTGCGACAAACACTACATCCATGCTATTCTGAACAGATTTGCTTGGCAGCACCTGAAAATCTGAAACCACCTCTTCCATGCGAAAAGGTATATATCGTTTCGCTTCGAAATTAATAGCTGCCTCTCTTTCCTGTTTTGGGATCTTTGGCATTTGAAAATACCGAACCATGACTTCTTCACTAGGGATAGCGGTAATCACATTGCCAGGCTTTATATCGTTTTCTATGAAAACTCTTTTTATAGCTTCTATGATATATTCTTCTTTTGTCTTAACCTTCTTGGTAGGTGTCTCATCATTGGAAGGCGTTGCATTGGCGGATACGCTAGCCGCATAAGACTCAGGAATAATTTCTCCACTATGTTGATCTTTCTTGGGATATATATATACCTGGCCGAACTTAATAAGCTTAGGGCCTCCAAGGCCTGATTTAAGTACAACTAAATCCACAGTATCCTGGCTTACGTATAAGCCGATAACTTTTTTAGGATTTAAAATGGATAATATATTTCTATTCATATATATAGACACCTTTGAATTTTGTCCTAGCAGTTTTGCTTCGCAAAAGCGAAGCAGCTAGGACAAAATTGATTAAGGTATTCATGTTTTAGCCTTAGCCTCTACCATTTGAGAATTCAACCACTCATCAACAGACTTCCTATCAAACCTCCAGACATGGCCTACTTTTATGCCTGAAATCTTCTTTTGATGAAGCCAATTGTAAATAGTCTGTTTCTCTAACTTAAGATACCTGGCTAATTCATCTGTATCCATGAGTCTTGACATTATAATACCTCCTAATAGATTTACCGATTTTACAGGTGAAACCAAATATACCATAAAGAACTTACTTTGTCAAGGCAGCCAAGAGAAATAATTCAAAGTCTATGATCCATTGTTCATAGTAACTTATTATGAATAAATGGGTTATGGAAAAATTAATAGAAAGGCAAAAAAAATCTAACTCTGTGAGTCGTCATAAGTAACTCACAGAGTTAGATAGATTATAACTTATCTAATTATAAAGAGTTATATAAAAATTATGGTACTTGTGTTTTAAGATATGTGGCCTTGGATTTTATTGTATATATGCCAGACACAGGTCCTGTTGCCCACACTCCTACAGTAACACCGCTGTTCAGGGAAATGGCGCATGGACTAACTTCACTGTAAGCAGCAACAAATGCTGATGCATCAGTTCTAAGCTGATAATAAGCATAATTAATGCCTGATTCTGCTGAAACCATGGCCTTTAGTCTTCTTGTCTGGCTTTCGCAAATACTATTATAGTTATATGCTGTCAAAAGAACTGTAATAGTAATAAGAGACAAAAGAAATAAAAGCATTAAGGTTAAAAAAATAGCTATGCCTTTGTCATTATATGCTTTCATATAAAAATCCTCAAATCAAAAGTAAAAACTAAAAAGTCAAAACTACAATTAAAAATTTAAAATTTTTTCAATTTTAAGTTTTGATTTGCCTTTTAATTTTTTACTTTTTAGTTTAACTTATTTAACTGCAATAAGTTACTGTAACTCCCCTATTAACGTCTCAACTGCCTCGGATATAAGATGCCAGCGTTCCTGGCTATGTATCGTATATTTTTGCTTTCTTTTCCAACCGTTATCTGACTTCTGCCATAGATACATACACAGACGCTTATTGCCCCATGATTCAACCAGCACTACTGCTGACCACCACCCAAAACCCCTGCTAATGGTTCTGTAATCCAGGACCTTTAGAGGAGGAGCTATGGGCAACTTTTCCTCTTGATGTTCGTTTATGATCTTTTCGTCAGGCATATTTACCTCCTTTTATACTTTCATATTTTTATGTGTCAAGAACTAGTAACTACCCCATCTTTCTTATTATAACTCCCGCATCTTGGGCATTGTGACATACTAGTATACCTACTATCTATGTATACATAAGTACATATAGAACATTGCCATAAAAAATTCTTTTCCGAAGAAAATTGTTTTGGCTCTTTTCTATTTTTGAATACAAGGGCCAATAATATAATACATGTTGTTAAAATAAGGTACAGCGCAACTGCTAAAGAAAATTCAATCTTTATCATCACTTAAAACTAACGCGAACCACGCCTTCTTGATCATCCTCGCTAGCTGGCACAAACTGCCACTTCCTTACATACCTCATTGCTGCCTGGTCTATTTCAGAAAAACCGCTGGATATGACGCACTCTGCATATTTAACAAATCCGTCTTTTGATATTCTGAATTTAATGTTCGCGCTGAAATCTGAATTGAAGTCTGAAGGCAGCATTGTAACTTTATCTAAATCCGGCTTATATATAATTACCCTGCCCCTGGCGTCTCCTTTGATAAAAAAATTATAAAAATTAACCCTTGCGACTTCTTTTTTGCGGCATATGTTTAAATTTAAAGGGTTGCGATCTCCTGGAAAGTATGAAAATTCCTTTTTCTCAGGCTGGATATTTATAAAACCTGAAACACTGGTATCCAATTTATCCATTTCATTCTCAAGAAAAATCTTCTTTGGGCGAAAATTCCTGGTAGATTTTTTTTGATCCTGAGAATAGTAGGCCAAAGGGACTTCAGTAATATAACTTCCCACGCTTTCCAGGATATCCCCAAGAAATGCTATAGAAGTATTATGCTCTAATATATGACCCGTTGGCAATACCGGCTTAATTGAAAATATAAACACAAAGTGCCATAAGGCTGAGATTAATATTGCTATATTCAAAACGCGGTCTTTAAATAGTTGCATAATAAAATTTGACTTTTTACTTCATCTCACTTCCTGATTCGTAGCTATATTAACCTGTTTTATGCCAAGGTCCCTGCAAAAATCCCATATATTGACTACTTTGCTTAGAGTTACATCCCTGTCTGCTTTTATTAATACAGGCTCTGCATTAGAGGCCTTTTCAAGTTTACTCTTAAGCTCCACTAAAGTCACGGGCGTTTCGTTCAGATAAAATCTGTTATCAGAGGTAACAGTAATTACAATTGTATCCCCTTGCACAACTTCACTTGTCACTGCCTTTGGAAGGCTTATTTTAATACCTGACTGGGATATAAAATTCGAGGTTAACAGAAAAAATATTAAAAGTAGATACACGCAATTTATTAGAGGCACCATATCTATTGCGCATGCTTCTATGTGTAAGCTCTGTTTGAACTTCATAACAAGTTAGCTCGCTTTCTTCGATGCTCGATGCTCGATACTTGATTATTTCTTACGAAGATAAAACATCTAAGATCTAACATTAATATCCCTCCACCCTCTGCGACAATATGTTTATGAGTTCTGTTGCGGCATTCTCCATTTCAAACACAAAATCCTGAACCCTCGCGGTTAGATAATGATAAGCCACTATCACAGGTATTGCTACAATAAGACCTAAGGCTGTAGTCAAAAGCGCTTGCCATACGCCGCCTGCCAAATCCCCTGCGCTCACAGGATTAAGCGCAATTGTTTTTACCTGAATTACCTGAAAAACCTTTACCATCCCAACAACAGTTCCCAATAGCCCTAGAAGAGGAGAGATATGCGCTATGGTAGCTAAAATTTTTATATACCTTTCAAGTTTCGGGACCTCCAGATGGCCTGCATCTTCTATTGCTTCCCTTATCTCTTGTCTGGGCCTGTCGTACTTCAAAAGCCCTGTTTTAACTATACGCGCGATAGGGCCATCAGTATCCTCGCATATCTTCACGCTTTCTGCAATCTTATTACGCTTCAAAGCGCCCTCTATATTATGCATAAAAGCCACTGTATCTATTCTAATCTTACGAAGATAATAAAATCTTTCCAGGATTATGCCAAAAGCTATAATAGAACATAACATAATCGGATACATCACAGGCCCGCCTTTTTGGATAAATTCAAACATCATATTCTCCCATGTTAAGCAACCTCTATTGAAACCTATTCCTTCTCTTCTAAAACTCTTAGTCTCTCTTTAGCAAGCGCTGCTTCCTTCGTATCCATCTCTACTATCTTTTCATAAAGCTTTACTGCTTCATAAATTTTATTCTGTTTTTCCAGCAACCTGCCACATAAAAGAGTCGCATTTGCAACTATTTCAGTAGAGTCAGGATATATATATCCTACTTTCATATATTCTGTAATCGCGCTCTCGACATCCCCTGATTCCTCATAAAGCTTGCCTATTGTAAGTTGCACGCTGGCATTAAAATCTCCCCGCCTGGAATCCAGGGATTCTTTATAATAATTGATGGCATCTTCAATCTTTCCTTCCTTTTTCATGATATCCCCAAGATACTTGGAGGCTACTTTTACAAAAGCGGTATTTTTATATTCTGTTACAAATTTCAAGAGTCTGTCTTTTGCCTCGCCAGAAGCATCCTTTTTTATAAGGATATCTATTATCTTAAGTTCAGCCGTAGGCATAAGATCGCTATTGGGATAGCTTGTTTTCAAGTCTTCTAGGGCGCTCATACTTTTGTCCAACTCGCCTTTTTCATAAAAGATTATAGCAATCCTGTATGCGGCGTCATCCGTAAGGCTGGCCTCCGGATATATCTTAATCAAATCGCTGAAATATTTTTCTGCTTTAGTAAAATCTTTTCTGTTTGTATAATATTCCCCTAACCAGAACCTCACATCCCCTGCCAGTTCATCTTCAGGATACCTGGTTATATATTCTTCAAACTGGTTTAAGGCCTTTTTATTATCTCCCATTTTATAATAACACCACCCTATCTCATACAATGAGCGACGGCTAAATTGTGTGTCAGGCTGTCTGGAAGCTATGTTCTGGAATGTGCTCAAGGCTTGTTTATAATCAGGCCTATTATAAAAAGCGCTCCCCAACTGAAATTCAGCATCATCCTTGTATTTCGTATCTTTAAATTTTTCAAGAAATACCTTAAATTCCTGAGCTGCTTCCTGAAAAGACCCTTTTTTGAAATATGAAGAGGCAAGCCCATAGCTGGCATCTTCTATGTATTGAGACTCAGGATAATTTTTCAATAAACTCCTGAAAGCAAGAATCGCGCCTTCATATCTTTCTAATTTAAACTGTATCCTGCCTATCTGATACTGGGCATAATCCACATAACCGAATACTGCATCAGGATTCACATTGGCTTCTTTTAAAACCATGTCATAAGCCTCTGATGCCTTGTCTAATTGATTCTGCTGAAAATACGCATCACCCAGCCTGCAATACGAGGTTATGCGGTAGATATCTTCGTCGGTACTTTTTATTACTTTGCTGAATTCTTCTATTGCATCATCATATCTGGCTGTCTTAAGATAAAGCCAACCAAGATTATATCTCATGTCATCCGTATAGCTGGAGGATGGAAATTTCTTTATGCCCTCCCTAAGAAGGTCTATGCCATCCTCATATAAACCGAGTTTGTAAAGCGCTTCTGATTTGTCAAGATATGCTTTCATTGTCAGGCTGCTTTTAGGAAATTTTTCTATAATTTCTGTAAAGCATTTCAGGGCCTCGTCAAATTTATTCATCTTCATGAACGCCTGTGCCTTGCCTCCTAATATAGCATCCATAAGGCCATCGTCTTTCTTAATATCTTCAAGGCGGCTGAATTCCTTGACAGCGTCTTCATACTGCTCTAATTTCATATAACTCCACGCAGTATCGTATACAGCATAAAAATCTATATTCGAATCTGGAATCATTTCAAGCGATTTTTTAAATGAGGCTAATGCATCTTTGTAATTGTCCTGATAATAGTAATCTTCTCCTATATAAAAATATGCGAGTTTGGATTTTTTAACATCTTTAGCTCCCTGGATAAACATGGATAACTTCTCTATGGATTCATTATATTTCTTAAGCCTGTAAAACATCTCGCCTATTTTTAATTCAGAATCCTCTTTTAATTCGCTTGCAGGATATTCAGATACAAACGCGGAGAACTTACTAATAGACTCCTGGTATTTTTTTTCTTCATACAAAGACCACGCGTATGCGTATTTTACATAAGGCCTATAATTAGATTTTGGAAAGTCTGTTAAGATAGCATTATAAAGTTCTCTCGCTTTTTCGAAATCCCTGGTCCTGAAATATATCTCTGCTTTCCAGTACATTGCCTCATCTTTGAAACCTAGGTTTGTTTCTGAATTTATAACAGCGTCTAATTCTTTCATGGCATCGCTGAATCTATTAAGATACACACAGGACTCCCCTAATAAGAGCCGCGCCTCTAAGGCGTCAGAGTTTGCTGGTTCTTCAGATAAGAATTTTTCGAATGACTTAGCAGCTACTTCGTAGAAACCGTCCTGGAAGGACTTCTTCCCTAAGATAAAATCGGAACTCTCTTTGGCATTTAAAGGCGCAGGGACATAACACTGCTCTGCCCCTACTATTAATATAGCGGATATAATAATAAATATATATTTAATACTTCGCATCTTGACTATAAATATACCATTGAGAATGCTAATGTTCAAGGGAAAAATAAAATTAAAAACGTACTATTTAAATAGTTAGATAACACATTGCGTAATCGCCAGCCCTGGCAGGTTTTGAGAAAAGCGCTTGTCGATTCTATCAGACACCGTGTTTGCTGTCAGGCTGGGCCATTCGGCACAGAGATGGTTTCGCCGTGCGCTACGGTTTACGGCTCGTTTTTTATACTATAGGTAGTCTTGATAGTATAAAAAACTTCGCCGTAATCCCTTGCGCACCTAATATTCAAAAAACCAACTATGCCGAAACCTCTCAAATGTGCCTCAGGCCCAGCCTGACAGCGGACGAGCTAGACTCGGCGCAGCTTTTCTTTAGGCCTGTCAGCGAATTGAAAATTTCCCATTTTTTCTGCTGGCAGGGTTTGAGGCACATTAGAAAAATTTTGGCAAATGTCCGCAAGGATTTACAGCGAGTTTAGATCGAGTGACAAAACGATAGTCGACAGAGAAACGAGCTGTAAACCGTAGCGAACGGCAAAATTTTTCAGTGCCGAATAGCCCTGCCGGCAGAAAAAAGTATTACAAAGATAAAATTAAAGATATTCTTTCAGATATTGTCCGGTATATGAGGATGGGGCCTTAACTATTTCTTCAGGCGTGCCGCAGGTGACTATTTTTCCACCTTCGTCTCCTCCGCCAGGCCCAAGGTCTATTATGTAATCTGCTGATTTTACGACATCCAGGTTATGTTCTATTATTAAAACGCTGTTTCCGCCTTTTACAAGCGCATGTAATACTTTGAGCAGCCTATCTATGTCAGCAAAATGCAGCCCCGTGGTAGGCTCATCCAGTATATAAAGAGTCTTGCCTGTCCCGATCTTACTAAGCTCAGTGGCAAGTTTTACCCTTTGCGCTTCTCCTCCCGAAAGAGTTGTTGCAGACTGGCCCAACTCAACATATCCAAGCCCTACCTCGCAAAGTGTTTTCAGTTTCTGATATATATGCGGGACATTTTTAAAAAGCTCCACCCCGTCTTCAACTGTCATCTCTAACACATCTGCAATTGATTTACCTTTATAAAGAACCTGTAGTGTCTCATGATTATACCGTCTTCCGTTACAAACTTCACATGTCACATAAACATCAGGCAAAAAATGCATCTCTATCTGCTTAATCCCATCGCCCTGGCACGCCTCGCATCTCCCGCCCTTAACATTGAAGCTGAAACGGCCTGGCTTATACCCTCTCATCCTGGACTCTGGAAGTTTTGTAAATATATCCCTTATAAAAGAAAATACGCCGGTATATGTAACTGGGTTTGAGCGCGGGGTCCGGCCTATAGGCGATTGGTCAACAACAATAACCTTGTCTATCTGATCTGCGCCATCAATCTCATCATGCGCCCCTGGTTTCTCCTTTGAACCATAAAGCTTTTTTGCAAGGGCTTTATACAGTATATCGTCCACCATTGTGCTTTTGCCTGAACCAGACACGCCTGTAATACACACAAAAAGCCCAAGCGGTATCTCGATATCTATCTTTTTAAGATTATGCTCTCTTGCATTTCTAATAACGATAGATCTATTCTTTATTGCCTTACGCCTCTTTTCAGGAACTTCTATTTTTAATTCTCCGCGCAAATAACTGCCTGTCAGAGATTCCTTTGAATTAATAATATCATCTATCCCGCCTTCGGCCACTATGTATCCGCCATGCTTTCCTGCGCCTGGGCCAAGGTCTATAATATAATCTGCGTTTCTTATTGTAGCTTCGTCATGTTCAACAACTATCAGGGTATTACCCAGATCTCTCAATGCTTTAAGCGTACCAAGAAGCTTTGCATTATCTCTTTGATGAAGCCCTATACTAGGCTCATCCAAGATATAAAGCACGCCCACAAGGCCTGCGCCTATTTGAGTTGCCAGCCTTATCCTTTGCGCCTCTCCGCCTGAAAGAGTAGAGCTGATCCTATCGAGGGTTATATAATCAAGACCTACATTAGTCATAAAATTAAGCCTCTCTAGTATCTCTTTCAAAATCTGGCGGCCAATATTCTCTTCTGTTTCTGTAAGTTTTAAATTCGAGAAAAATTTCTTAGCATCTCTTATTGAAAGATTAGAAATATCGCTTATAGACATATCGTTTATCTTTATTGAAAGTACTTCAGGTTTTAATCTCTTACCATTGCATTCAGGGCATATAGAAATACTTGTATATTTATTTATTTCAGCTCTCATAAATTCGCTGTCCGTATCTTTCAACCTCCTCAATAGATTCGGCACAACTCCCTCAAAATAAATACCCCAATCTGCTCTTTCTGAACCATAGAGTATAACATCTTTTATTTTTTTTGGAATTTTATTAAAAGGCGTATCTATGTCAAAACCATATTCCTGTCCAATCTTTCTCAAGAGCCTTCTGTAACGAAGTATTATTCTCATCCCGCCTACGCGCCAAGGCCTTATTGCCTCTCTTAAAGATTTTGTCTTATCGGGTATAACAAGATCAGCGTCTATATCCATTATTGTGCCTAGGCCAGCGCACGTATAACAGGCGCCATAAGGGCTATTAAAAGAAAACATTCTGGGCTCTATCTCTTCATAGTTCACCCCGCATTCAGGGCACGAGTATAATTCGCTAAAAAGCTCATCTCCGCAATTAGTCTTATTTACCAGCATCAATCCTTTCCCTACTTTCAATGCTGTTTCCACAGAATCAGTCAATCTCTCTCTAATGTCTTTTTCAATTACAATCCTATCTACCACAACTTCTATATTGTGCTTTTTAAATTTATCTAATTTTATTTTCTCATCAAGAGAAATTACACTGCCATCTAACCTTATTCTCACGAAGCCCTGTTTTTTTAATTCACTGAACAAGCTATGATATTCGCCTTTCCTCCCTCTTACCAAAGGCGCGAGTATCAATATAGATGAGCCATTCGGATATTTTAAAATCCTGCCTATTATCTCATCCTGGCTCTGTTGTTTTATTTCGCGCCCGCATTTGTAGCAATAAGGCTTCCCTATACGGCTAAAAAGAAGCCTTAAATAATCATATATTTCCGTAGTTGTCCCGACCGTGGAACGCGGATTTCCACCAGCCTTTCTCTGCTCAATAGAAATAGCTGGGGAGAGGCCTTCTATATGCTCTACATCGGGTTTCTCAAGCTGTTCTAAAAACTGCCTTGCATAGCTGGATAAACTCTCAACGTATCTGCGCTGGCCTTCTGCATATATCGTGTCAAAGGCAAGTGAAGACTTTCCGGATCCGCTAAGCCCAGTAATCACCACAAGTTTATTCCTTGGAATCTCAAGGTTTATATTCTTAAGATTATGCTCCTTCGCCCCGAATATTTTAATCACACCATCTTCCATAACCAACCCATTTTTATCTCATAAGTTGACACTTTAACAATGTTAGAGTGTCAACTTATTTAAGACAATTGACTCATTATTAACGCATAAACTTTGGCTGTGTCTACAAGGCTATTTATATAAACAAACTCATTATCGCTGTGCCATTTTTCTCCACCGCTTGCGCTGTAACCAATGCTTGGTATGCCTTCCCGCATAAAATACCGCATATCAGTAGCGCCCGACATTACGCTAAAATTCACATATTTACCCGTTACAATCTCTACGGCCCTAGAGGCTATTTTGAAGAATACGCTGTCTTTTTTGGATATAGCAGGATTTTCCTGCGAAACAAACCTTATATTAACTTTTGAATCTTTATATCTAGCGTTAAATTTCCTAATTACAGCTTCTATTTCTTTTTTTGCGGCAGATATGTTTTCTTCTGGTATCAATCGCCTGTCTATGCTGAATTTTGTTGCTCCAGGGACTATGTTTACTTTCACGCCTCCTTCTAAAAGCCCTCCCATTACAAAACTCGGATTTTTAGAAATAGCGTCTCGCATATTATACCGCGTCTTTTGTTTCAATATTTTATTCTTCAAATTTTCAAGTTCATTTACAAGCATATTCATTCTTTCAAAAGAATTTACACCCTTATGCGGCATAGAGCCATGCGCTGATCTGCCTATAACCTCTATCTCAGACCATAGGACACCCTTATTGCCAATTGAAATATAATTCCCTGAATACCCCTCGCTCATTGCGTAATCTGCTTTTACAAGTCCCTTTTCAACCAGATATCCAAGTCCTGTCTTGCCTCCAATTTCCTCATCAGGCGTAAAAGAAAGCTGTATACTTATTTTTGGCTTCATACCGCAATCTTTCAATGCCTTTAATGCGAATAAAACGCTTGCAATATTGCCTTTCATATCTTCTGAGCCACGGCCATAAACCCTGCCACCTTTCACTATTGCCTTAAAAGGATCTGTCTTCCAATTATCAGTAGCAGGCACTACGTCATAATGAGAGTTTATATGGAGTACCTTTTTGCATCCTGCGTTTAAGTCTGCAACAAGGCTTACCCGCTTCGAACCGCCATTAACTCTATGTTTATCAAGAACTGACTTTGGCGTAATATATCTCCTGGTAATTAGTTTCAGTTTTCTGCATTCCAACTCAAGAAAATCCGCCATCTTTTCATAATTTTCTCCTGGCGGATTTACGGTAGGAATTTCTATTAATCTTGAAACTAAATTTACAACTTGTTTCTTATTTGTTTTCAAATATTTTATTACCTTGTCATTCATAATATTCATCTAAACTACTCCAGAAGTGGCTATGCATTATTTTCATTTTCCCTCCAACTTATCAGCTTCATTATATTCTGCCATAGCCTTTTTTAAAAGCCCTTTCTGCTTATAGATATCACCTAAAATTCTATGGCCGCCTGCGCTATATGGGTCCAAGACTAGATATTTTACAAATTGCTTTGCTGCTTTCTCTGTATCTTCTTTTTCAAGATACACAAGCCCAAGCATATAGGACGCCTGCCTCAAATAAGGATTTAACCTTGCAGATTTTTCTAGCATTAAAACGCCTTCTTCCTTTTGACCCGTCCGTAAATAAATTGTGCCGATATTGGCATAAAGCTCTGCTGATTTAGGGTAGTATCTTAAAAATTTACCTATAACCTTGAGCGCATCTTCAAACCGGCGACTATTTATATAAATAACTGCAAGGTTATTACCTGCCTCTAAAAATCTGGGATTAGCTTTTAAAAGCTTAATATAAACTTCTTCTGCTAATTTAATTTCGCCTATCTTTTCAAAAAAGTCCGCTACGCTCAAGGCTTCATCCGATCTCTCTATTTTCTTTTTACTGAAGTCAATCCTAAATCTTTGTATTGCAGTTCTATTTTCAGGCGTATTATGCAAAAATACAACCGACCTTTCATCATAATATACCAAAGCCCATTCTTTAGCATTATACAGATATTTTAACAGCCTGTCTGTACCGCCAAACAAATGCCTAAGTAACGCAATATCAAAGTTATACTTTTTCTGAAGGCCTTTCCATTCCTCTGGATAATTCTGAGCCTTTAGATATGACTTGTAAAAATCTTGCTTATATAACTCTGTCCTAGTGTCTATAAATACTCTTTTTTCAGGATAAAACCTATACGCTATGTAATGCCCGAAATCGATGCTATTAAAAATGCGGCCTTTTACATTGTTATTCTCTAAAAAATCACAAGCGCTGGATGGCGTTAAAAGCTCTGTCATCTTAGACTCTGTTTTTCTAAACGCAGACTGTTTTGTAAACATATAATATCTATTGGAAATAAAAAAATATGCCACTGTCAAAATAATCAATATTGAGGCAATGTAATATTTTCTCTCAATTATGCTTTTAGTCGGCCTGGCTTCGTTCAAGTTAATAACAGCTAACGGCATGGCCATAAATATAACAATAGGGATGTTTCTTACAGCCATATAAGATGCTATAAATGAGCCCAAAAAAATTAAAATATGCTGCATCTTGGCTTTCTTAAGATTTACTAGAAACGTGACGCTTGACAGGATAACTAAAACCCAGAAAAAAATATATCTACCGAATTCAACATTGATAGGCATCATCAATTCATGGACAGTCTGCATATAAGACTGTTGCCTGCTAGAAATGCCAGCTAATATTTTTAGAGGGTACAATGCACCTTTATAAAAATATGGATTTGCAAGGCACGCTAGACAAGTCGCAGCGAATAATCCGCCCAATCTTTTAGCTTTTATGAAATCTCCGGAAATGAGTTCTCCTATGAAATATAAAAATATTAAAATAGGCCCTAGTATAAAATAACCGTGGATATTTACCCATAAGATTTGTAATAAAGGCAGGATATACGGCCCTTTTTTATCTTCAAGTATATAGAAAAACAGGCATAACAATAGATAGGAAAATATCTCTGGCCTTGCAAATGACCTATAACCAAACGCAAGAACGGAAAGCACTACAAAGAATATCGTGTAAATAATCTTTTTATATTTAGAGATTATTAAAAATATTAGGATAAAAAAACATAAAGATACGATAGTTGCTTTTAGAATATTAATCCCTACCCAGCCAAACTTAGCAAAAACTAAATAGAAGAAAATCTGAGAAAGCCATTCATGGTCTATCCATGCCTTGTTTTCTAATGTATAGGAAAAAATATCTACCTGCGGGATATTAAAATTTTTTACAATATACTCGCCTGTTTTAAGATGACACCATAAATCAAGATCCACTATGGTATTTATTTGGGATATAAGAAGGAGTGCAAAAAGCAGAATAAAAACTAGGGATCGCATTTATCGTATTGTGTATTTCGGAGCCCCTTTTACTTGTTTGCTTACACAAACAAGTAAATAGGGGCGCGAATTTAACACCTCTTATCTTTTTTTCTTTTTCTTTCCGCCGCGGGCCATCTTTGCTCTGGAGATATCTCCGTGCTTATCAATGAAATAAAGATATCCCTTTTGCTTCTTCACTCCACATTTCATTACTTTTTCCATCCTTAATCACCCCCTCCCATTTTTTGATTTAATTTTTTAGTTATAACATTTCTTTCAATTTGGCAATCGCGGAAAATATCGCAAGCTTGCTAGTCTTTGGATTAGCCTCGGAAAGCACATTTTCGGTCTTTGTCCAAAACTTGCCAAACTCTCCAACCACCTCTATTTCGTGCGTATTCTTTGTGTATCCCGGAGAAGTAAATATCTTTACATTTGTGCGATCCGCTCCCAGCCCGCACATACTCAATGTAACAGCTACATTTATATTCTGCGGAAAATACCTTATAGCATCCCTTGCAGTACCTGAATATAAAAGAGTCTCCTTGTCTATTTTTTCTATATCTATATTTTTTTCTTTTAAATACGGAGAACCTGCCAGGCCTTTCAAAGGTTTCCTGGTAGTAATGGTTACACTTTTTACTACGCCTGTCATTGCAGATTTTAATCCATCCAAACCGCATATGGCGCCGCTCGGAATGTGAATACGAGAATAACCCGCGTTGATTTTTTCAACAAGGTGTTGTTTTTTTAAAAGCCCGCCTGTGCTCATGATAAGCACGTCTTTTTTTAAGAAATCTGCCTTTTCCGCTATTTCACCCGAAACCTCCGGAGATGCTGCTTCTATTACAAGATCTGATTTATTTATAAGCTCATCTATTGTTGTTATTAAAGGTTTTGGTTTTATGCCATTCGAAAGCTTTATTGTTTTTTGAGAATCAATATCAGAAATCGCTACTATTTCTGATTTATCGCTAAGATTCCTGGATATATACTCTGCTATCTGAGAACCCATGGCCCCGCAACCTATAATACCTATCTTTTTCTTCATCTTAATATCCTGCCAGACTAGCCCCTGGCCGTTCTCCAGAGACCTTTAACATGCGCTCCAGCGCCTTGTACGCTTTGTCTCTTATATCCCCGCTTATCTTGATTTCGTGTTCCATTGCTTCAAGCGAATGAGCAACCCAGCCCAAGGTAGTAAGTTTCATTGTAGGGCAAACCAGCCTCTCTGTGGGCACATAAAACTTCTTATCAGGATTATCTTTTCTTAATTTGTAAAGCATGCCAGATTCAGTTGCTATAATAAACTCTTTTGACTTTGAAGACTTCACATAGCTAAACATCCCGCCTGTAGAACATATGTGATCGCTTACGTTCAAAACATCAGGATTGCATTCAGGATGCGCCAGCACTTCAGCTTCAGGGTGAGCTTCTTTTGTCTTCAATACCTCTTCTTTTGAAACCCTTATATGAGTAGGACAGAATCCTTCCCATAGGATTATCTTTTTATCAGGCACATACTGCTGAACATATCTGCCCAGGTTTTTATCAGGCACAAATATAACTTCTTTGTAATCTTTCAGGGATTGAGCGATTTGGATGGCATTTGAAGACGTGCAGCATATATCGCTCTCCGCCTTTATTGTAGCGGATGAATTCACATAACAAACAATTGCGGCGTCAGGATGTTCTTCCTTTTTCTCCCTCAGCCGTTCAATAGTAACCATATCTGCCATAGGACAACCTGCTTCTTTGACAGGTAGCAGGACTATTTTATCTGGATTTAGTATAGATGCGCTCTCTGCCATAAAATCTACGCCGCAGAAAACAATAACCTTTGCGTCTGCCTTTATCGCAGCCTGACTGAGCGCTAGAGAATCTCCGCTTATATCAGCTATATCCTGAACCTCGTCCCGCTGATAATTATGTACTATTATTACAGCGTGTTTTTCCTTCTTAAGTTTCAGGATCTTTTTCTTAAGATTTTCTTTATACTTCAGATCGTCTTCTTTTTTATAGGGCTGAATTGTCATATTACTTCTTGTTCACAATTTTATTTTTCTCGTTTACAAAAATAACCTTTGGCTTAAACGCCGCTGCTTCCTTTGCATCTATTATTACATAAGAGATTAGAAGAATTCTATCGCCTACCACGGCCCATCGCGCTGTACCGCCGTTCATGCAGATAGTGCCAGACCCTTTTTTACCAGCTATCACATAAGTTTCTATCCGGCTTCCATTATTCAGATTTACTATTTGAACGCGCTCATTGGGAATAATATCAGCTGCATTAAGAAGATCTTCATCTATAGTAATGCTGCCTACATATTCCAGGTTAGCCTCTGTAACCATGGCTCCCTGTATCTTTGATTTATAAATAGTCCTAAACATCATATACTTTGGCTCCTTTCATCTCAAATCAAGACCAGGTCTTGCACACACTTTAGTGTGCTCAAGACCTGGTCTTGATTACAACATTGTCTATCAACCTTGTTTTCCCGATCCAAACCACCGTTGCCACCAATGCTTCACTAGAAATATTTTTCACATCCTTTAAATCTTTTATATCCACTATCTTTATATACTCTATTTTTGCTTCGGACTGCTTATCTATAACCTTTTTCATCTTATTGATTATTCTTCCAGAGTTTCTCTCTCCATTATCAAATAACTCTTTTGCAAGTTTTAAAGACTTGTAAATCGATTGCGCCTGCATACGTTCTTTCAGGTTCAGATAAACATTTCTTGAGCTCATGGCTAATCCGTCTTTTTCACGCACAATAGGCATTACCTTTATTCTCACGTTCATATTAAGGTCTTCTGCCATCTTTTTGATTACAACTGCTTGCTGGTTATCTTTTTGGCCAAAATATGCAATATCAGGCATTGTAATATTAAAAAGTTTTGTAACCACTGTTGCTACTCCGCGGAAATGGCCTGGTCTGGAGGCCCCGCATAATGTATCTGTAATTTTTTCTACATTTACATATGTAGCGTAATTCTCAGGATATATCTTTTCAGCCTTCGGCGCAAAAACTATATCGGCATTTTCTTTTTTGCAAAGACTGAAATCTCTTTTAAAATTCCTGGGGTATTTTTTGAAACCCTCTTTTGGGCCAAACTGGACAGGATTAACGAAAATACTGACAATGACACAATCTGTATCTTTCCTTGCCCTCCTTATAAGGCTCATATGGCCTTCATGCAAAAAACCCATGGTAGGCACAAGGCCTATTGTTTTACCATGTTTTTTTACATCATAAACCTTTTTTGTCAAAGATCTTGCGCTTCTATATAATTTCAGATGCATAGCCACCTCTGAATTTCGCTCAAGGTTACACTTTTGACAATGACAGAAATGTAACCTTGAGCGAAATTAGCTAAGGAATCCACCCTTCAGAGTTTCTTCTCCAATCAGCTCTTTTAACGGCTTCATCACAAACTCGCGCTCATACATCTTTGGATGCGGAATTTTCAGATCAAACTCGTCTATCTTTTTATCGCCATATAAAAGTATGTCTAAATCTATTGTGCGCGAAGCGTTTTTAACTGTCCTAATCCTGCCTAATTGTTTTTCTATCCCCTGCAACTTTACCATAAGCTCTCTAGGCTCAAGTCGCGTCTCAACTTCTATGGCGCCATTCAGATACTTCCCTTGCCTTAGCCCGCCCACTGGCTCTGTTTCATAGATACTGGAAATTCTTTTTACCTTGACGCCTTTTGTTTCTTTTAATTTCTCAATCGCATTTTCTATGTACTTCGCCCTATCCCCTAAATTAGAACCTATACTTATATAGCAAAGCATATCTAAATAACTTTTTTCAATCTCTGAACCGCTTCCTGTATCCTTTCTTTAGAAACAGTAAGCGCAAATCTTACGTAACCTTCTCCATTTTCTCCAAAACCTACGCCAGGGGTTATTATAATATCTGTTTTATCAAGGACTAACCTCGCAAATTCAATGGATGACTTACTTTTTTTAGGCAATCTTGCCCATACGTAAAAGGTTGCCTTTGGTTTCTTTATAACCCACCCGAGTTTATTCAGGCCATCCACCAGGGCATCTCTTCTTTCTTGATATATTTTATTCATTGTCTCAAGATGTTTATCCGCGATATCCAAAGCAGTAATACCTGCCATTTGAATCGCATTGAATACGCCTGAATCTACATTCGACTTCACTTTGGCTATACCGGCTATAATCTTTTCATTACCACATACAAATCCTATGCGCCAGCCAGTCATATTGCAAGTTTTTGAAAGAGAATGAAATTCTACGCCTGTTTCCTTGCCGCCTTCCGCTTTTAAAAAACTAGCAGGCCTGTAACTGTCAAACGCTATTTCAGAATAAGCTGCGTCGCTCGCTACGATAAGGTTATATTTTTTTGCAAAAAGAACAACATCCTCAAAAAAACCTTTTCCGCATATGCTGGCTGTTGGATTATTAGGATAGTTAATATAAATAACCTTTGCTTTTTTAAGGGCTGATTTATTTATCTTGTTTAAATCTGGCAAAAAATCATTCTCTTCTATTAAAGGCATTAAATACGGAACCCCTCCCGCAAAGATAGTGCCTCCTTTATACGGAGGATAACATGGGTCAGGAATTAATGAAATATCTCCGGGATTTATAAATGCAAGCGGCATATGGCTTATGCCCTCTTTTGAACCCAATAGAGGCAGGATTTCTCTTTCAGGATCAAGAGAGACTTGAAATCTTTCTTTGTACCATCTTGCGATCCTATCTTTAAAAATAGAACTTCCCTGGTCTAAAGGATAATGATGATTTTTAGAGTCCTTAGTTGCTTTACAAAGAGCTTCTATCACTTCTTTTGGAGTAGATTCGTCTGGATCCCCTATGCCAAGGTCGATAATATCCCTGCCTTCAGCTCGGGCATTCCTTTTTGCCTTATCTATCTCAACAAACAAATAAGGAGGAAGTTTATTTAATCTTTCTGTAAATTCAAACCCCATCTTTATTCACCTTCCAATAACATCTGCCATTGTATAAAGCCCTGGCTGTTTGCCAATTAAAAACTTTACTGCATCCAGCGCTCCTTTTGCAAATGCATCCCTTGAATGAGCTCTATGCGTAATCTCTATCCTTTCGCCAATACCGGCAAATATAACAGTATGGTCGCCAACTATATCGCCCAGCCTCACAGAATGTATTTGAGGTATTTTGCCTTTCACCTTAGAAACAGCCTCTCCTAATCTTTTAGCAGTACCGCTAGGAGCGTCCTTTTTCTGGTTATGATGAATCTCCACTATCTCCGCTTCATAATCTTTCCCCAATGCTTCGGCTATCTCCTCCGTAATCCTGAACATCAGATTTGCGCCTATGCTCATATTAGGAGAAAATATCATAGGTATCTTCTTAGAGGCGTTTTTGATTTTCTCAACCTCGTCTTTGGAAAAACCTGTGGTGCCTATTACCATGGCTTTTTTATTTTTAACTGCAATTTCAAGATGTTCCAGTGTCGCAGAACATGCTGTAAATTCTATCAAAGCATCGCAAAAAGGCGCTATTTTATTAAAATCAGTCTCTATCTTTTTATTTATCTTCCCGATCGCAAACAGTTCTCCGATATCTTTCCCTATCTCTGGGCTAGAACAAATCTCAAGAGCGCCTGCTATTTCAAAATTTTTATCCTGGCTTGCAAGTACCCCAATCCTTACCCCCATCTTTCCAGATATCCCGCTTATAACTATCTTAATCATGTATCACCTTTTCTTTCTATGCTAGCCAAAGTTGACACTCTAACATTGTTAGAGTGTCAACTTATTTATAGCAAACCGTAATCTTTGAGCGCTTTTTTAAGTTTTTCTAAGTTTCCCTCGGACATTTGGCATAGAGGCAGCCTCAGATCCGGTTCTATCATACCCATAAGACTCATTGCTGTCTTAACAGGTATTGGATTTGTCTCTAAAAATACTGCTTTTATTAGAGGCAGGAGTTTATAATGCAATTTCCTTGCGCCTTCCATGTCTCCTTTTTTGAATTTTAAAACCATTTCTGCCACATCTTTAGGGACTATATTATTCACAACTGAAATAACGCCTGTTCCGCCTATCGCAAGTAAAGGCAGGGTCAAAGCATCATCTCCTGATATAAGGTCAAATTTATCCCCGCATAAATAACGTATCATGGCCATTTGTTCTAAGTTTCCGCTAGACTCCTTGACTCCAACTATATTTCTTACTTTACTTATCCTGGCCATTGTCACAGGCTCAATATTTACGCCTGTCCTTGAAGCAATATTATATACAATCATTGGAAGATTGGATTCTTCCGCAATTGTCTTAAAATGCCGGTAAAGCCCTTCCTGCGTAGGCTTGTTGTAATATGGGGAAACCTGCAGCGTTGCATCTGCACCTGCTTTTTTTGCATGTTTTGTAAGCATGACTGCTTCGGCAGTACTATTTGAACCTGTGCCTGCAATAACAGATATTTTTTTATTAGCTGCCTCTATTACGACTTCTATAACACGGTCATGCTCTTCATAAGAAAGAGTGGCAGATTCGCCTGTTGTGCCGCATGGCACTATGCCGCTTGTCCCGTTTTTTATATGAAACTCCACTAGTTCTGCTAATTTCTTTTCGTCAACTTTTCCTTTTTTAAACGGCGTTACCAATGCCACCATTGCGCCTTCAAACATAACACCCTCCTCAGCGACTTTACACTTTTTACATTATCAAAAGCGTAAAGCTGTTTGGCCCGTAAATACCTTTTTTGCTTCGCCTTCAAGATAAACGTTTTTAATCTTATTATCTACCTTTTGAAATTCTACCTTTAAAATCCCGCCTAATGTATGTACATTCACTTTTACTCTATGCTTTTCGCCTTTCACCCTGCTAATTATTCCGGATGCTGCTGCGCCTGTCCCGCACGCAGATGTCTCTCCTTCGACGCCTCTTTCATACGTCCGCATCTTTATATTATTATCGTCTATTATTTCTACAAAATCTACATTAGTGCCTTTTGGCTTAAATTCATCATGATATCTCATTGCTGAACCTATCGCATCAACGTCTATCTTGTCCAGCCCATCTACAAACACTACTGTATGAGGTACGCCTGTATTTATAAAATTTACCTTTATTTTGCGGCCATTCACATTAATTGGAAAGTTCAACTTTAAATCCTTCGGTTCTTGCATTTTGACTTTAACTTTATCCTTGGCGGTTATCTCTCCTTCGTATATCCCTGCTTTTGTTTCCACTCTTACTTTTCCTTTGTTTCCTAAAAATAAAACAACGCAGCGCAATCCATTGCCGCACATCTCTGCCTCGCTGCCATCTGCGTTGAATATACGCATTCTGAAATCAGCTATTTTTGATTTTTCTAGCACCAACATCCCGTCAGCTCCGATTCCATTCTTCCTAGCGCACAATTTCCTGGCTAATTGGCAATAATTTTTCACTCTCAACCCTTTACCCTTCGCTTTAGAGTCAAGCACTATAAAATCATTCCCTGCCCCAACCATTTTTATAAAATTTATCTTTTTCATCTGTTATAGCTCTATAAGTTGACACTCTAACATTGTCAGAGTGTCAACTTATTTAAACTTCGGTGAGTATTAGATTTTCGTATGTTTCCCTGCGCCTTATAAGTCTCGCTTTAGAGCCCTCTATCATTACTTCGCTAGCTCTCGGTCTGGAGTTATAATTGCTGGACATACTGAAACCATACGCTCCCGCGCCCATGACGCTCAATAAATCCCCCTCTTTAAGGCCTATAAATTTTCTGTTTTTGCCTAAAAAATCTCCGCTTTCACATATAGGCCCTACCACATCAAAGTCCTTGATTTCTTTTGAATCTGAATAAGAATGCGACCTCACAGGCAATATTTCATGATATGCTCCGTAGAGGCTAGGCCTTATAAGATCATTCATAGCAGCGTCCACTATTGCAAAGTTTTTACTAGGGGTTTCTTTTATATATTGAACTTTTGTTACGAGCGCGCCTGCGTTACCTACAATAAACCTGCCTGGTTCCATGATAATATTAGCTTTTATATTTTTAAGAACAGGTAAAATAGTTTTTGCATATTCTTTGGCGGTCTGCGGCTTTTCATTGGAATATATTATCCCAAGCCCACCGCCTATATTAAGCCATTTTATGCCTAAATCATATCTTTCCATGTCTTTTATAAAATCTACCATCCTTTCCATAGCCCTAATAAAAGGCTTGGCAGCCACTATCTGCGAACCAATATGCATATGAACGCCTGATATGTTCAGGTTTTTATACTTTTGCTTATCAAGAAATATTTTTCTTGCTGTTTCAAAATCAACGCCGAATTTATTCTCGCCATGCCCTGTTGTAATGTACCGATGAGTCCTGGCTTTTATATTAGGGTTAATGCGAATTGCCACTTTCTGCCGCATACCAAGCCTTCCAGCTACTTTATTTATAAGCCAAAGCTCAGGGATAGATTCAACATTAAAGAAGAGTATATGATGCCTCATAGCTATCTCTATCTCTTTTTCTGTTTTCCCGACTCCTGCGTATACAATTTTTTTAGAAGATGCCCCTATTTTAAATGCCTTATAAAGCTCGCCTCCCGAGACAATATCCAGGCCAGAGCCTTCCTTTACCAAGACTTTACATATAGCCATATTTGAATTAGCCTTCATTGAAAAACATATTAGAGGACTAACTGGGCTGAAGGCTTCTTTTATTTTTCTGTAATGGCTTATGAGCGTATTGCGGCTATAGACATAAAGCGGCGTGCCGTATTTTCTGGCAAGCTCTTCTACGCTTACAGACTCGCAATAAAGATTATTATGTTTGTAATTAAAATCATGCATTTTTTAATTGAGCCTTAACTTGTTTTAAACTCGTTCCACCAAAAGAGTTTTTCAGGTTCACTGATTTTTTAGCGTCCAGAAGTTCATAAACGTCTTTATTAAACTTGGAGCTGAAAAACCTTAACTCTCTTAAAGAAATTTCTGATAATCTTAACTTTCTCTGCAAGCCATATGCCACAATCTTCCCTGCAATATCATGGCTTTCCTTTAACGGAATTCCTTTTTTTACAAGGTATTCCATCATATCTGTCGCATAAATAGACTCATCTTGTAAAAGTTCACTCGCTCTGTCTTTATTGACCTTCAAACCTTTAAACAGGGCTGTTAAAATCCTTAGAGAACTTTCAATAACCTCTATTGATTTAAATAAAGGCTCTTTATCTAGCTGCATGTCCCTGTTATATGTAAGCGGAAGCCCTTTCATCACAGTCATAATCTCTATTAGGCTGCCATAAAGCGTTCCACATTTGCCTCTTACTAGCTCCAAGACATCAGGATTTTTCTTCTGCGGCATCATGCTTGAGCCTGTGCAAAATTCATCTCCTATATCTACAAGGCCGAAGCCCTGGGAATTCCATATAATAAGATCCTCTGAAAACCTGGAAAGATGCATTCCTAAAATTGCCAGATTTGATATAATTTCTATAACAAAATCCCTGTCGCTCACAGCATCCATGCTATTTGAAGACACCTTTGAAAAACCAAGCTCTTTAGCGACAAAATTCCTGTCTATGGCTAAGCTCGTTCCGCTTATAGCGCATGATCCGAGAGGCATTATATCGACCCTTTTCCAGCAATCATTAAGCCTGTCTATATCCCTTCCTATCATCTGGCAATAAGCCAGCATCTGATGGCTTAACAATACAGGCTGAGCGTTCTGAAGATGCGTAAAGCCCGGCACTATTACATCAATATTCTTTTTCGAGAATTCTTTTATCGATGCCTTTAGGCAAGCTGCCAGAGTAACTATGGAATTTATCTCTTTTTTACAATACATTCTCATATCTAGGGACACCTGGTCATTTCTGCTTCTTGCAGTATGAAGCATGCTGGCGGATTTGCCTATTTTTTTATCCAATGCATTCTGTATAAGGGTATGAATATCCTCTACAGAGCTATCAATTTTAAATGAGCCTTTTTTAATTTGAGTTAAAATTGAATTCAAGCCAGATACGATACTAGCCACATCCTTTTTAGGTATAATATTACATTTCCCGAGCATCTTGGCATGCGCAATGCTGCCTACGCAGTCATATTCGGCTAATTTTTTATCAAACTGAATAGATTTGGTAAATTCTTCGACTAAAGGACTTGTCTTCTTGTTAAATCTTCCGCCCCATAATTTATTTTTCATAATCCACCTTTAACTTTAAACCTTTAACCTCAAGCTATTTTTTATACGGCATTCCCCATACCTTTATAAATCCTTCTGCTACAGACCTGTCAAACTTATCACCCTTATCGTATGTGGCCATCTCTTTCTTATATAATGAATATGGAGAAATTCTGCCGACAACGCTAGCAACGCCTTTTAATAATTTTATCTTTACTTTTCCCGCCACATGTTTCTGCGTATTATTTATAAATGCATCCAATGCCTTTTTTAAAGGCGTAAACCATAACCCGTAATAAACAAGCTCTGCGTATTTCAAAGAGATTGTTTCTTTGAAATGCAAAAGCTCTCTGTCAAACACCAGGCTCTCAAGGTCTTTATGGGCATGATATAAAATCCATGCGCCAGGCGCTTCATAAACCTCCCTTGATTTTATCCCAACGAGCCTGTTTTCTACTAAATCGGTTCTTCCTATCCCATTCTTGCCGCCTATTTCGTTTAATTTCAATACCAGATCAACTGGATTATATTTCTTTCCGTTAAGCTTAATAGGCACTCCCTTTTCAAATTCAATCTCTACATATGTCGGCTTCGAGGGCGCCTTATTTGGATCAATTGTCATCTGGTAGGCGTCTTCAGGCGGTTCATTCCATGGATCTTCAAGGATACCGCATTCTATGCTCATACCCCAGATATTTTTATCCAGACTATAAGGGCTTTTTTTCGTAGTATCTATTTGTATATTATTTTCTTTAGCGTATTCTATTTCTTCCTCCCTGGAATACATATGCCATTCTCTAAGAGGGGCTATTATTTTTAATTCAGGCGCGAGAGCCATAGCCGTAACCTCAAACCTCACCTGATCATTGCCTTTTCCTGTGCAGCCATGCGCAATAGAATCCGCTCTTTCCTTTTTTGCAGTTTCTACAAGTCCTTTTGCAATAATAGGCCTTGAAAGCGCAGTCGCAAGAAGATATTTAGACTCATAAACTGCGCCTGATTTTAAAGACATAAATACGAAATCTTTTGCAAATTCTTCCTTAAGATCTTCTATAATGACCTTTGAAGCGCCTGCTGTTATTGCCCTTTTCTTTAGTTTCTCATAATCGCCGCCTTGACCTACATCAGCCATATAGGCAATCACTTCATAGCCTTTGTCAGCAAGCCATGCCACTGCAACAGATGTATCTAATCCTCCTGAATATGCTAACACAACCTTTTTATTCATACAATCCTCTCTCTCGTCAGTCCGACTCCAAGAGTCTGACGCGGCGTTATTTTAACAATTTTATCAATATCGCCTTTTGTACATGAAGCCTGTTCTCTGCCTGATCCAGAACCATAGAGCTAGCTCCATCCATAACTTCATCTGTAATCTCCTGACCCCTGTGCGCAGGCAGGCAATGCAGGACTATAGCGTCTTTATTCGCAAGCTTCATAAGCTCAGTATTTACCTGATATTTTTTGAATACCTTTAATCTTTTTTTGTATTCCTTTTCTTGGCCCATGCTGGTCCATACATCTGTATAAATTACATCTGCGCCTTTAACAGCATCGCTAGGAGAATTAAATATTGCGGCAGAACCAGCTGCATCTTTTAATATATCCTTAGAAGGCTCATACCCCTTAGGGCACGCGACGTTAATCTTTAAGCCCATCTTATGGCAGATATATAAAAGTGAATTCAATACATTATTGCTATCTCCTATAAATGCTACTGTAACATTGCCCAAACCCTTCTTTTCCTTTATGGTAAATAAATCGCTCAAGGCCTGGCAAGGATGTTGATAATCAGTCAATCCATTTATTACAGGTATTGAAGAATGTTTCGCAAGCTCCACAACTGTCTTATGTGAAAACGTCCTAGCAATAATGCCGTTCAAATATCTCGAAAGGACCTTTGCTACGTCCCTTGGGGATTCGCGCTTCCCAAGATCTATTTCATATGAGCCAAGATATATTGCGTGGCCTCCAAGCTCTGTTATGCCCACCTCAAAAGAGACCCTGGTCCTGTTAGATGGTTTCTCAAATATAAGGCCTAATGTCTTTCCTTTGAGAGGCTCGCCAAAACCCTGTCTATTTTTCTTTAATTCACTGGCCAGTTTGAATATGTCATTTATCTCGCTCGAGCTCAAATCATTAATTGTCAATAAATCCTTTTTCATATCATCACCTTATCTAAAATTTCTATCGCCTTGTCTATCTGTTTCTTTGTTACTATCATTCCAGGCATTATTCTTAATACCTTATCATGCGTACAATTTATCAAAAGGCCTTCTTTGAAACATTTTTCCACAATATCTTTCCCTGGGATAGTAAGTTCCACCCCTATCATAAGGCCCTTGCCTCTTATTTCTTTTATAACAGTTTTTTTCTTCTTTAATTCATTAAGCCTCTCTACCAGATATCCGCCCATCTTAACTGTATTTGAAAGAAGCCTTTCTTTTTGAATAGCCTCAAAAACAGCCAATGCGGCGCTACATACAACAGGGCTTCCTCCGAATGTAGACGCGTGCATACCTGGTTTCAACACATCTGCAAATTTTTTACTTGCAATCATCGCTCCTATAGGCAACCCTCCGCCCAGAGATTTAGCAAGGGTCATGACATCAGGAGCTACCCCATAATGTTCAAAGCAAAACATCTTGCCAGTCCTGCCCATGCCTGTTTGAACCTCGTCGAAAATCAGGATCAAATCTTTTTTATCGCAAAGATCCCTCAGGGTTTTTATGTAATCTTCGCCTGCTACATTTATCCCACCCTCTCCTTGAATAGGTTCAATCATCACAGCTACAGTCTTATCTGTTATAGCGTCTCTAATTGCATTTATATCATTAAAGACTACTGATTTAAATCCTAAAGGCAGAGGTTCAAACCCCTTCTGGTATTTAGGCTGTCCTGTTGCTGTTATAGTGGCAAGTGTTCTCCCGTGAAACGCATTCTCCATGGTAATAATTTCATATCTACCGCCTTTGGCATTTCCATATGAACGAGCTAATTTTATCGCCCCTTCGTTTGCCTCTGCCCCGGAATTACAGAAAAAAACTTTGCCTTCGAAGGAATTTTCTATTATCTTCTGCGCCAGCTTGCCCTGAAGCATATTGTAATAATTATTCGACACGTGGATTATCTTTTTAAGATAATTTTTCACAGCGTTCACTACCTTTGGATGGCAATGGCCCAGGCCGGTAACTGCCCATCCTGGAAAAAAGTCCAGGTATTCATTTCCGTCCAGGTCACACACCTTAAGGCCCTTGCCCTTTACAATAACTGCGGGAATCCTGGTGTATGTGGACATTACATACTTATCATATTGCGCTATTACCTCTTTTGTGTTCATCGTTTCTTATACCTCTCCCAAAGTTGACACTCTGACAATGTCAAAGTGTCAACTTATCATAGCTATTTGTCCTTTACTATCTCTGTTCCGATACCCTTGTCTGTAAAAATTTCAAGAAGCAGGCTATGAGGTATTCTTCCGTCTATAATATGCGTTTTAGATACGCCTAAACGTAAAGCATTCATGCAGGCCCTTACCTTTGGAATCATGCCGCTCTGAATAACCTTTCTTTCTATAAGCGTATCTGCATCTTTCATTGCTAGAGTTGAAATAAGACTGCTCTCATCCCCTTTATGCCTCATTATGCCTTTTACATCAGTCAACAAAACAAGTTTTACTGCCTTTAAAGCTATTGCAATCTCCGAACTGGCATCATCTGCATTTATATTATAAAGTTCGTTGTCTTTCCCTGCGCTCACAGGAGATATAACAGGTATAGCCCTGGGCCTAACGGCATTTCTTATTACATCAGACTTAACTTCATCAATCTCCCCAACAAACCCAAGGGTGCTAGATTCCTTATGAGGCTTTGCCCTCATCACATTCTTCTTAACCGTATTCATGCTCAGCGCCCTGCCGCCTAATTTTTTAATGTCGCTGACTATGCCTTCATTCACATGGTTTAAGACCTTGTCGACTACAATGATGTCATCTTTGGTAGTCACCCTCAGACCTTTTGTAAATTCCACCTTTTTACCCAGTCTTCTGAATTCTTCATTTATAAAAGGTCCGCCGCCATGGATAATAACAGGCCTTATACCCACATAACTCATAAAAACAATATCTTCGAGCACGCCTTTTTTAATCTCAGGGTTTATGAGAGCGCTCCCGCCATATTTAATGACAAATATCTTGCCGCTGTAAGATTTTATATACGGCAGCGCCTCGATCAACACATCAGCTTTTTTTATCGCTTTTTCCATTAATGAGCACTGTACTTACGAAAATCTTTGATTTTCGTAAGTACATCTCCTATGAGTTACTTCTTTGTTTGTGCGAATTAATCCTTGACATTTTGCGTAGTACATTAAAATAACTGGCTTCTAGTGCGTTCAAATCCCCCGCAAAATGTCAAGGATAAGTTCATACATATAACTTACGTCGCCTTTTATTCGTCAATAACTCCGTAAGTTATGTCCTCACTTAAGTCTCGTACTCCGCGTTTATTTTTACATATTCTTCTGTAAAATCGCAAGTCCAAACCCTACTAGACTTATTACCGGTTTTCAAATCAACGACAACTTCTATTTCTTTTTTTCTGAATATATCCAGAAGCAAAGGCCTTGACGCATTGGTTCCAGCTCCGTTTTTCATCACTAAAACTTTTCCAAAATATATATCCATCCGCCATGGGTTTATATCTATCCCGCTAGAACCTACGGCTGCAGCTATACGCCCCCAATTTGGATCTCCTCCAGCTATCATAGTCTTTACAAGATTTGAATTAGCTATGCGCCTAGCTGCAAGTTCCGCGCTCATTTCTCTCTTTGCGCCTTTTACAATAATTTCTATAAACCTTGTGGCGCCTTCCCCATCCAGTATAATCTTCCTTGAAAGTTCTTTTGTCACAAATTTAATAGTATCAAGAAAAATAGCATAATCTTTTGTGTTATTTTTTATAATACTATTTTCCGCCTGGCCATTGGCAAATATTATGGCAGAGTCATTCGTGCTCATATCTCCGTCAATAGTTATCTTATTAAACGAATCATAAACAGATTCTTTAAATGCCTGTTTCAAGGCTTTTGTTTCTATTGCCGCGTCTGTTGTAAAAAACGCAAGCATAGTTGCCATGTTAGGGCATATCATGCCTGCGCCTTTAACAGCGCCTGCAACCTTGACTACTTTGCCTTTAATATTTATTTCAACAGCTATTTCCTTGTGAACAGTATCTGTAGTCATTATGGCTTTTGCGAAACTCGTGCCGTTTGACCTTGATAAATCCTGAATCAATCCTTTTATCCCATCCCTAATCTTATTGACAGGTAAAGGTCTTCCAATAATACCAGTGGAAGCTATTAAGATAGATTCGTTCTTTAAATTTAGCGCTTTAGCAATTAAATCAGTTATTTCCTTAGCATCTTTGATTTCTTTTTTGCCAACGCAACAATTTGCATTACCGCTGTTCACTATCACTGCTTGAGCAAAGCCTTTCTTAAGACGCTCTTTAGATAAAAACACAGAGCCTGATTTTACCTTGTTAGTTGTAAATGTCCCTGTTGCAACGCACGGCGTTGTAGAAAATAGTAGCGTCAGATCAGTTTTACCGCTCTTTTTTATCCCGCAGCTTGTTGACCCTGCCAAAAAACCCTTTGGCGCTGTTACCCCGCCTTTAATAATCTTCATATTACAGCCCTAATTTCTCTTCAAATCCATACATAATATTCATATTTTGCACAGCTTGTCCGCTCGCGCCTTTTACGAGATTATCAATAGCAGTCATGACTACAGCTAGTGACTTTTCAGGAAAAACCTTTATGCCTATGTCGCAGAAATTAGACCTTACTACGTTTTTCGTGTCAGGCAATTGCCCGTCTTCCAAAACCCTTACAAAATATTCGCCTTTATAAAAATCCTTGTAAATCTCGAGCGCTTCTTTTGTATTTATCTTTTTAGCAAGCTTCAGATAAATAGTGCTCAAAATCCCTCTTTCCATTGGAACAAGGTGCGGAGTAAAATTTACGTCTATCTTCACGCCTGCCAAATTGCTCAGTTCCTGGTCTATCTCAGGCATGTGCCTGTGGAAATTGACCTTATAAGGCCTGAAACTATTGGTAGCTATCTCTGTAAACATCAAAGCTTGGACAGGGGACCTTCCTGCCCCACTCACGCCTGACTTGGAGTCGCAGATAATATAATCCGTATCCACTATTTTCTTTTTTAAGAAAGGTGCACATCCTAAAATAATACTTGTAGGATAGCATCCTGGATTCGCTATTAAATCCGCAGCCTTGATATCTCTCCTATATAATTCAGGAAGCCCATAAACTGAGTTTTTTAAATATTCAGGGCATTCATGTTTTATCTCATACCACTTTTCATATACCGCAATATCCTTTATCCTGAAATCAGCACTTAAATCTATTACCTTCTTACCTTGTTTCAAAAGCACGGGAGCAAAATCCATTGAAACCTTGTGAGGCAGCGCCAGAAACACAGCGTCTGTCTTTTTACCTATATCCTCTGCTCTCATGTCAAAACAATCCATGTCAAGCATAGCCTTTGACCAGGGATATAATTTAGATACATGCATCCTTTCTATCTTTGCCGCCAAGGCTGTAATTTTAACTTCAGGATGAGCAAGCAATATCCTTATAAGTTCTTCTCCTGCAAAACCGCTTGCGCCCATTATGCCGACTTTTAACATACAATCCTCCGTGTATAGAATATTAAGATTATAAACAAAAACGCCTACCCTGTCAATTTATTTCTCGTCGGAAAATGACTGGATAGGCGTTTAATGAGCACTTCAGTTACGGCAACTTTAGTTGCCGTAACTGAATCTGCTCCGAATTGCTTCTTTGATTGTGCGAATTAATCCTTGACATTTTGCGCAGTACATTAAAACAACTGGCTTCTAGTGCGTTCAAATCCCCCGCAAAATGTCAAGGATAAGTTCGGACTTATAAGTTACCTCTTTGTCCACTGGAATCTCTTGCGAGCTCCTTTCTGGCCGTACTTCTTTCTTTCTCTTTTTCTCGAGTCTCTTGTAAGAAAGCCTTTCTTTCTCAATAAAACTCTCAGCTCTTCGCTGGTAAGCGCTATGGCCCTGGAAATTCCATGCCTCAATGCGCCTGCCTGACCGGATTTCCCTCCGCCTTCAACAGTCGCAATTATATTAAATTTATTCCCAATATTTGCAGCATGTATGGGCTGCATAACAATCATTTTAAGCGTAGGTCTTTCAAAGTACTCTTCAAGAGACTTTTTATTGACCTCTATCTCGCCGCTTCCTGTTATTAACCGTACGCGGGCAATTGCTCGCTTTCGCCTTCCTGTAGCCCATATTACATTCTGCGTTGTCATCTAATCCTCACTTAACTTGTTCTGGTTTCTGAGCGCTATGCGGATGCTCAGACCCTGCGTAAATCTTTAACCTTGTAATCATCCTGGAACCCAATTTATTTTTCGGAAGCATTCCTTTAACAGCATGCCTTATAACTTCTGTAGGACGTGTCTTTAAAACCCGCTCCAGGGTCTTTATCTTTAATCCTCCAGGATAACCTGAAAAACTCGTATATGTCTTTGCCTTAAGCTTATCCCCTGTCACAGCTATCTTAGCTGCGTTTACAACAACTACAAAATCTCCATTATCTACATTAGAAGTATAGCTTACCTTGCGTTTTCCGCTTAAAAACATTGCCGCTTTTACCGCAAGCCTGCCAAGGATCTGGTTCTCGGCATCTATAAGATAATGCTTTCTGTCTATTTCTTTTTTTGTTATAAGGCTAGTATCCATATCTTACTCCAATTAATAGAAGTTTAAATTTTACCATAAAATCTATTATTGTCAAGCAAAAAAAATGCCAGCTGGTTGTACTATTTGAATAGATAGGTAACACATTGCATAATAGCCAGCCCTGGCAGGCTTTCGAAAAGACGCTCGGACGCCCCAGCATGGCGTCCTTCGCTCCACGCCGATTCTCGCTCGCCCTGGCCAGGTTGGGGCCTGAGGCACATTTGAGAGGTTTCGGCATATGCTATTTTTTGTATGTAGGTGCGCAAGGGATTACGGCGAAGTTTTTTTATACTGTCAAGACTACCTACAGTATAAAAAACGAGCCGTAAACCGTAGCGCACGGCGAAACCATCTCTGTGCCGAACGGCCCCAGCCTGGCCAGGGCACCATGCCCGCTCGAATCGGCGAGGCTTTTCTCAAAGCCTGCCAGGGCTGGCAAAGGCAATAACTGTTACCTATCATTGAAAGTATTACACTGGCACCATTTGTAAAGTTAGGCTATATTTTCAGGGTTTCAAAGGCCTTTTTTGCGCTTACATTTTCATGGACAATGCTCCTGACAGCCTTTATCATAGCCACAGGGTCTTTGGATTGGAAGATATTTCTACCCATATCAACGCCAACTGCGCCATCTTTAATAGCATTATAAGCCAACTCTAAGGCGTCTTTCTCTGGGATCTTCTTACCGCCAGCAATTACTACAGGAACAGGACAGCTCTTTACGACCTTTTCAAAATCTTCACAGTAATAAGTTTTTACCATATGAGCCCCAAGCTCAGCTGCAATCCTGCAGGCAAGGCCTAGATATTTAGCATCTCTTACCATTTCCTTGCCAACAGCAGTAACAGCAAGAACTGGAATCCCGTATTCTTCGCATTCACTTATAAGCGTAGCGAGGTTTTTCAAGGTCTGGTGTTCGTATTTTCCGCCCACATATATTGAAAGCGCCACTGCCGAGACATTAAGTCTAACAGCGTCTTTTACTGAAACAGTTATTGTTTCATTAGAAAGATCATCGCCTATGATGCTGTTTCCGCCTGATACTCTTAGCACTATTGGAACAGAATTTATCGGATCCACTGATGTGCGCAACATCCCTCTAGTAAGCATAAGCGAGTCAGCGTGAGGCAAAAGTTCAGCAATAATCTTACGAGGCTCTTCAAGGCCTGTCGTAGGTCCTAAAAAATAACCATGATCAACTGCAAGCATTACAGTTCTTCCTGTTTCAGGTTTTATTATCTGTGAAATCCTATTCTTCATACCCCAATCCATTTTAAACCCCCTTTTGTGGTTCTATTATTACTTTTATCGATTCTTTTGCCTCAACTACCAGCTTAAACCCCTTTTGAATCTCCTCCAGGCTTAAGCGATGCGTAATCATGTCTTTTACATTAATTTTTTTATTGCTTATAAGTTCAAGCGCTTCTAAATGTTCTTTGGGATTTGCCGCATAACTGGATATTATTGACCTTTCGCTCCTCCAGAAAAAATCATTCATCGGAAACGAAAGATTAAAACCCTCCTCTGCTGAAGCAAATATTAAAACTACGCCCCCTCTGTCCAGAGATTTAATTGCCTGTGTAATTGCAGATTTTGCCCCAGTACATAGAATAACAAAATCAGCCATGCGGCCGTTATTAAGCTCCTTTACCTTCTGAGGCACATCTTCTTTTGCGTTAATAACATGATCTGCCCCAAATCTAAGCGCCTCTTTGAGCCTGTAATCATTTATATCAGTAGCAATTATTTTACTAAACCCTTTAGTCTTAGCCAACTGTACATGAAGAATACCTGATATGCCGCTTCCTATTACAACAACAGTTTGCCCTTTGCCCGGCCTTTGCCATGACAATCTCTGGCCACGTATTACGCAAGCAAGAGGTTCTACAAAAGTTGCCTCCTCAAAAGTTACCGTATCCGCTAATTTATATACTCCGGCCTTTTCAATGTTTATAACAGGTATCCTTAAAAATTCCGAAAATCCTCCAGGATCAAAACTTGTCTTGCGGAGTGTTTCACATGCGCTATGATGACCGCTAAGGCACCAGTGGCATTCTCCGCAGGGCACATGGTGAGACGCGGAAATTCTATCGCCCATTTTATAACCTTTAACGCCTTTACCGATTTCTACTATTTCCCCTGCTATCTCATGGCCTAAAACAAGCGGCACTCTATCCCTGCGGTACCACTCTACCGCATCTGTGCCGCATATGCCGCTTGCCATTACCTTTACGAGAAGCTCGCCCTGCCCTATCTTTGGCTTTGGCTTTTCTTCAACCCGCACATCGTTATTACTATAATACATTCCTACTCGCATAATCTCCTGTCCGAAATCAATCTTCCTTCCAGCTTATTACGTAAGGCGCAGATGCGGATGGTATAAAAACAAATGCACTGCTTATGGCGTTAGAGTCAAAGCTTACAGTAGGGTTTCCTGTAAGAGTAGTTTCGAATTCAGCTCCGCTTTCTACAAATATTGCTCCGTCTATAATAGGATTGCCGCTCACGCGCAATGTGCCTATAACCCAGATAATGCCTGAAAAATGACCGCCTGTTATATTAAGGTCTCCGTCTACAACTAAAATACCGCTTCCTGACCAGCCGCTCGTTGTTATCTTCATCTCTGTTATAGAATTTATATCAACCCAGGTAACATGATCCACAGGAGTTATATTATTCACTGGGTCAGTATAATAATGAGTAGCGCCATTTCTCATTGTATCCTTTGAAACTCCAAAAATATCCTCAAAATCAAACGCCTCGTTATCGTCTATATCGCCGTTCACCTCTGCGCTTCCTTTTACTGTAACGTCTCCGTTAGCAGTAATAGCTGATGTGATATCTCCTGGGCTTGCAAGGTTTAATGGTCTTTCAATTATAGCGCTTACCTTGCGGATGGCATTATTAGGGCTTACTGCTGTAGATGGAACTCCGCCCGTAGAATTTATAAGATACCTGATAGATGTTAACTCAGTAGTTTGCGTAGAATAAGCCCCGTTTCCAACCGTGCCTGATAAAGGGGTATTGGGAAATTCTGCAATAGCCCTGTCCACACCTGCTTCTGCAAGCCATAATGCCTGAACAGTATCTCTTTCTTTATCAGCGACTCTTTTTTCTCCAATAGTCCTGCTAGAAAAGCTAGTGGCAAATATAACCAATACTGCTATTACCATGTAAGCTGTGATCAGCACAAAACCTTTATTATTCTTTAAATTAAACATTTCAATTCCTAAGCCTTACCTGCGAAACTAAGGTTATTGTAGATTGCCTAGCTGTAAATCCTGGAAACGTGTTTTTTTGCGCAGTAACGCTGATATTTACCACATTTGGATTTGTAGCGCTTCTATTAAAACTTAATGCTGAAATATTATTTGCTAGAACTCTTTGGCTTCCTGACTGCATTCTTAGCAACTGCGCATTGTTTAGGCCGCCAAGAGCATACTGAATATTGCTGGACCATGTAATCCCGGTTGCAGCTATAGATGTGGGGATCTGAAACGTGATAGAGCTATAATTCGTTCCATTCGCAGGAACGTCTGTTATTGTGGAAACACCTGCTTGGCGAAGTTCTTTTATCATAGAATCTAAGCCATTGCGGCATGCCTGCTGCACGCCTATCTGTGACTCTCCTGCGCTCAATGAATTTCTGCCTGTTGCAAGAACGCTAAAGATAGCTGCAGAGATTACTGAAAATAAAAATACAACTATTATTATTTCGAGTAATGTAAATCCTCTGTCATCTTTTATCATCTTTGAGCCATTAAGGTTGCTAACTGGCCAGGTGAATCCAACCTGTTGTTTAGATTCAAATCTTCTCCTGCATTCAATGCGCCATTAAGATTTCTATCTTCTCCTATGATTCTATTTGAACGCGTTCTCCATGACACGCTGATATAAACCTGCAGCAGATTCGGATTAGAATTATTTACTGAAATTGCGCCTTTTGCCTCGCTTGAAGCAAATCCTTGAGGGTTAAAACTTGCGCCATTATAAGTTGTGTAGATATTAGAAAAAGTTGAGTTCCGGATTTCCTCCAGTTTAGCCTGGCATGCAGCTACAGCCAGAGTAAGTTTGCTGGAATTTTCATTAAGTGATATAAGATGAGCAAAAACTCCTAAGAGCCCAGCTAACGCCACGATAAGCACGCTCACGGAGATCATCAGCTCCAGCAGAGTAAACCCATGCTCATATTTTACTGGCTTATTAAAGATTAGCATCTTTTTTCATGGACTCAGCCTCATTCGAATCTATAACTCCGTCATTGTTGGCGTCGTATCCTTTTTCAATCTCAGTATCGGCTTTCGCCTTGCCTTTTGTCTTTATTAATTCGCGCTTGTCCTTCAACATCTCTTTTACTTCTGATTCTTGAAGCCAGCCGTCTTGATTAGTATCGTATTTCTTTTCAATAGCGGTATTCACTTTGCTTTTAGCGTGCATCCAGCATTTTCTTTTTTCGTTCTGGTCAATCTTACCGTCTTTGTTTAAATCCATCTTTTCATTGCAAAGTTTTTTCCAAGCTGCCACTTCTCCTTCGCTCACCACTCCGTCGTTATTTGTATCTGCTTTTTTCTTCCACCAGGAGTCCGCCTTCTTTGTAGGTTTCCAATTATTTATCTCAGATTCGCTAACCATGCCATCTTTATTAACATCTGCTTCTTTAAAAATATTTTTTGCCTTTTCTTTTTTATGAGCTTCCCAGTCCTTCTTCATATGCATCTCTTTTTTATCTATAGAGCCATCTTTATTCTTATCTAGATGTTTAAATTTTTCTTTCTGGCCAGCTTCTGCTACTGTAGCAATAAAAATCAACCCTAATAATAAAACCATTGCCTTTTTCATCCTATCCCCCTTTCACCATTTGAAGGCTACGCCGCCTCCTATATAACGCTCTTTCTCTTTAACTATAGATTCTATATAAGCCATGCCCTGTCTGTCAAACATTTCTTTTGTAAGTTTTAATCTTACTCCGCCTTTTTTAATATCAGCTGTTTCCAAGATTAGTTCTTTATCTCTAGCTATTTTCCACCTGCCAGACAAAATAATCTTTCTTTTTAATTTTTTAGCTTTAGATATTCCTATGCCCACATCAAATGCCAAAGATTTTTCTTTTCCTTTCAAAACCATTGTACCTAGAGAAGATTTGAAATTAAACCCTGAATTAATTTTCTTATCCAGGACATAACTGATTCTATGCTTGTCTGAAATATCCCAAGAACCCCTGAAGGCAATAACCTTGGGTTCTTTTCCATACCTGTAGACCATTTCGTTATTTTTATTTATTTCCCACGCCCCTGATAAAACAAGGCTGTCTGCATCGCCTCTATCCCGTTCAATCCCAAAAGTCAACCTGTTATGTTTATCAGCCTGCCATGAACCATAAAGTTTCATTATATAGCTTAATCCTTTACTTTCACTTGCTTTTGAATTTATTAAAAATGCGACCTCATTACTTTTTGCGTCTATTATTTTAGCCTTCAGGGTAAGCCTGTTACCTTCACACTGATTATTCCATTTATTTAGAGTAAAAACTAACTTATGCTTTTTATCTAAAGAATATTTACCTGAAAATCCTATCTTCTGCGGGATGTCTAATCCTTGAGATTTATTCACCTCATAGGAAAGATTATTGCCTGAATCCACAATAAATCTCCCATGCGCTACTTGGCGGAATTTTTTAACCCTTGAACGCCTGTCAGCCGGCCTAATAATCAGCCTGTTAAACGGATCCACTTCATAAAAAACCTTGTCCATGCGTGCCACCTGCCTTTCAAAGTTGACACTCTGACAATGTCAGTTTGTCAACTTACAGCAAAGAAGCGATTATACCGCCCAGTACAGCTACGTCTTCCGTAGGCAGGATTTCTTTTATCTCAGGGTTAAAGAGCATGTTGCAGTCTGCGGAGAATTCATCGTCTTCAGCCCAGAGTACAATAACTACTTTTATTTTTGGAAAAGCGCTTATTGATATAGCCGCAGTGCCTGTGTCTATTTTTTCTGCATTAAAATATTTGTAGCGTTCAAATAAACTGGAGGGGTTGTCTCCGTATTTTTTCAGAACAGGTTCTATGGCTCTTTTTTTAAACGCGGGAAAATACACCTCTCCTCCGTCCATTTCTTTGAAGGATATCCACTCATCGCGTTTTAGCCTCAATACCTTATTCTCGTTTGCTATGTAATGAAGCAACAATAATTTATAAAAATCTTTGGCAGGAGCATTGCATGACATAGAAATGATATTCTTCTCTGCATAATCTATTTCATACTCATCGTTCAGGAATTTAAGATACTGCTGTTTTATGCCAGCATCCTGAACCGCATCCCATGCCTTTTTTAAAGCGATTTCATACCCCATTAATAAAATACCCTTTCAAGGCACAGGCCTTTTGCAGGCGCAGTCTGCCCGGCGCTAGATCTATGTCTTTTCGCAAGGATCTCTCTTACCTGTTCAGGCTTAAACCTGCCCCTTCCGACTTCAATCAAAGTACCTACAATATTACGCGCCATATTATACAAAAAACCGTCTGCCTGAATGTAAATATCTATTATCGGGAGATTGGAAATTATCTGTATTTTTTTAACAGTCCTGATCGAAACTCTTTTCTGTTTATCGGCTGTCTGAAAAGACTTGAAATCTTTTCTTCCTATAAGATATTTGGATGCCTTCTTCATGGCAGCTATATCCAGGTCATATGGCACAAATGCGGCGTATTTCGAAAATAGAGGCGACCTTACTCTTCTGCTTAGTATTGTATATTTATATATTTTCCATTTAGAATCCTTTCTGGAATGAAATTTTAGCTCTACGTCCTCTGCGGAAATTATCGAGATAGACCACGGCAAAAAACTATTCAAGCCATTTATAATATTATTAAGAGGGAGATTTGAAATTATTCTGAAATTTGCAACATGGGCTTTTGCGTGAACGCCTGCATCTGTCCTGGATGAGCCTGTAAGAGAAATATTTTTTCCGAAAAGCCTTTTACCTGCTTTTTCTATTTCTTCCTGTATGGTTCTTAATCTCTTGCCTTGAACCTGCGCCTGCCAGCCGTTAAACCCAGAGCCATCATATTCAATTATTAGTTTGATATTACGCATTCCGCGATCTGCACAGCGTTTGTAGCAGCGCCTTTGCGCAGGTTATCAGCCACTACCCAAAGCCACAGTCCATTTTTCACAAACGGGTCTTTTCTTATGCGTCCTATAAAAACCTCATCCCTGCCTTCTGTATCCTTTGGCATAGGATACAGGTTGTTTTGAGGATCGTCTACGAGGATTATCCCGCTGGATTTGGAAAAAATATCCTTAACCTCTTCGGGCAAAATAAATTTATCGGTTTCAACATAAACTGCTTCAGAATGTCCTGTCCTTACAGGTACCCTAATAGTAGTTGCGGAAATATTTATTTTATCATCATGCATAATTTTATGAGTTTCTTTGACTAATTTCCATTCTTCGCTTGTATAGTCAGAATCGCTGAACCCTCCTATATGAGGAAACACATTATACGCCAGTTGCTGGGGCATAGCTTTATTTTCCATATTAACCTGCACATTAATATACCCGCTTTCTGCGATCTTTGAATTCTCCTCTTTCAATTGTTCAACAGCTGATTTGCCCGCGCCAGATGAAGCCTGAAGGGTGGTTACAATCACTCTTTTCAGGCCTGCTTTTTTATAAATAGGCCATAATGCAACTACCATCTGTATAGTAGAACAATTCGGATTTGCTATTATGCCTTTATGTTTCTTTACGTCTTTAGCATTAACTTCCGGCACTACAAGGGGCACCTTTGGATCCATTCTGAAATCAGCGCCATTATCAATTACAATAGCGCCTCTTTTTACTGCCTCATTGGCATAAGTGGTAGCTGCGCCTTTTTCGCCTTCAGTCCCTGCAAATAAAGCGATATTTATCCCTTCAAAGGCTTCGTTAGAAATTGCCTGCACGGGATACGTAGCGCCATCTACATTTATATTCCTAGCTGAACGCGCTAAAACGTTTAATTTACCAACAGGAAAATGCCTCTCTTTTAAAACTCTCAGCATTTCTATCCCAACCACCCCAACCCCTACAACTGCAACATTATATTTTTTGCTCATATTTCCCCTTATCAATATAAGTTGACACTTTGACAATGTTAAAGTGTCAACTTATATATTATTTTATAAGTTTTTTACTACTAAGTCCCCCACCTCTGTTGTCGAATACCCCATTTTTCCTGCTGCTAATGATTTTAATTTAGTCTTCGCTACTTTTATAACAGCATCTTCTACCTGTTTTGCAGCTTTATCTTCTCTTAAATTTTCCAGCAACATACCAACTGCCGAGATAGCTGCCAGAGGATTGATTATATTTTTGCCTGTGTATTTAGGGGCTGAACCGCCTATAGGCTCAAACATTGAAACGCCTTCCGGGTTTATATTTCCACCTGCTGCAATTCCCATTCCGCCTTGGATCATTGCGCCTAAATCAGTAATAATATCTCCAAACATATTATCGGTCACGATTACATCAAACCACTCCGGGTTCTTTACGAACCACATTGTAGTAGCATCCACATGAGCGTAGTCAGTAGTTATGTCTTTATACTCTTTGGCTACTTCATTAAATGTCCTTTGCCATAGGTCCCAGGCAAATGTAAGGACATTTGTCTTCCCGCAAAGCGTTAATTTTTTATCCTTATTTCTCTTCTTTGTATATTCAAATGCGTACCTGATGCAACGCTCAACGCCTTTTCTTGTGTTATGAGAAATCTGAATCGCAACTTCGTCTTTGGTGCCCTTTTTCTGAAATTCTCCGAGCCCTTTATAAAGACCTTCTGAATTTTCTCTCACCACGACAAAATCAATATCTTCTGGTTTTTTATCTTTCAAAGGGCAAAAATCAGCGCTATAAAGCTTTACAGGTCTTAAATTAATATATTGATCCAGGGAAAATCTGAGTTTTAAAAGAATGCCTTGTTCCAGTATGCCCGGCTTGACATCTGGATGGCCTATTGCGCCGAGAAATATAGCGTCCATCTTTTCTAATTCCTTTAAAACAGAATCTGGCACAAGTTCTTTTGTTTTTAAATATCTAGCTCCGCCTAAATCATAATCCACTGTTTCATATTTAAAACTCGCTTTTTGACTTACAGCAGCCAATACCTTCAAACCTTCTCTTACAACCTCAGGGCCTGTTCCGTCTCCTCCTATTATCGCTATCTTGCGCATCTTGCCATTCCTCTCTTTCTAATCCATTTTAAAAGCCCGCCTGAGCGGATTATTTCCTGTATAAATTTTGGGAGCGGCTTCGCCTTGTATCCCTTATGTTCTGTCAGGCTCAAAATAGAGCCTGTATTTAAATCTACTTCTAAATAATCCCCTTCCTTTATTCCTCTTATGTCTTTAATCTCCAATATAGGCAAGCCCATATTGATTGCATTCCTTAAAAATATCCTGGCAAAACTTTCTGCAATTACGCACGAAATACCTGCGCCTTTTATTGAAATTTGCGCATGCTCCCTAGAAGAACCACAACCGAAATTCTTGCCTGCAACTATTATATCACCCCTGGAAATCTTTTTTGAAAACTGGGGATCAATATCCTCCATGCAATGATCTCCTAATTCCTTTGGATCAGTAGTGCTCAGGTACCTCGCAGGAATTATCTCATCTGTATTCACATCATCCTTGAATTTCCAGACCTTGCCTTTAAACTTCATATATACTCCTGCCTGTCCACCCCGTAGGTGGCCAAGCTTGGCCACCTACGGGGTGGACAGGTTATTAAACTTCTTCTGGATGTGCAATCCTTCCTTTTATTGCGCTCGCTGCAGCTACTGCTGGATTTGACAAATACACCTCGCTGTCAGGATGGCCCATCCTGCCTCTGAAATTCCTATTTGTAGTAGCAATGGCTTTTTCTCCGCTTGCAAGTATTCCCAGATGCCCTCCGAGGCATGGTCCGCAGCTTGGGGTTGAAAATAAGCCTCCTGCTTTTAAAAAAATATCCGCCAGGCCTTCTTTAATTGCCTGGGAATAAACCTTTTGAGTTGCAGGAATAACTATGAGCCGCACCCTTGAGTTTACCTTTTTGCCTTTTAAAATCTTGGCAGCTATCCTGAAGTCAGAAATCCTTCCATTTGTGCATGAGCCAATAACTGATTGGTCTATATTTACCTTTCTAAATTTACTTACAGGCCCGGAATTACTCGGTAAATGCGGAGCTGAAACCTGCGGCTCAATTTTATTTACATCATATTCTATCACTTTAGAGTATTTCGCGCCTTCGTCACTTTTATAAAATACACCTTTCACGTTTCTCCTTTCGCTTCTAATATATTTTTTCGTAACCTCATCTGGTTCAATGATACCTGATTTTCCGCCAGCTTCGATTGCCATATTGCACATCGCGAATCTATCGTCCATAGGAAGCGCTTTTATGGCTTCTCCTTGGAATTCCATTGCCATGTATAAAGCGCCATCAACCCCAATATCTCCAATGGTGTGCAAAATTAAATCTTTCCCGCCAACCCATGCTTTTAATTTTCCGCTATATACAAACTTTATAGTTTCAGGTACTTTAAGCCACACGCATCCGGTTATAAAACCCGCTGCTAAATCAGTTGAGCCAATGCCTGTTGAAAACGCGCCTAATGCGCCGTATGTGCAAGTATGAGAATCCGCCCCTATAATTAAATCTCCAGGCCCTACAAGTCCCATCTCAGGTAAAAGTGCATGCTCTACGCCCATCCTGCCGACTTCAAAATAATTAACTATCTTGTGCTTTTTAGAAAAATTCTTGAGTATCTTTGCCTGCTCTGCGCTTTTTTTATCTTTCGCAGGCGTAAAGTGGTCAGGCACAAGCACAATCTTGCGCCTATCAAATACCTTTTTAGCCCCTACTGCTTCAAACTCCTGTATGGCAATAGGCGCAGTAATATCATTCCCAAGCGCCAGGTCTATTTTTGCATAAATAAACTCTCCGGGCGCGATTGATTTCTTGTCCGTATGAGCCAGTAATATCTTTTCAGTAATTGTATAAGCCATTTAAATATCTAAAGCTAAAGCGTTTTCCGCGCAATCAGGGAATTTTACGCACTTGATGCATTCTGACCAAATCTTATGCGGCAATTCTGAATGCTCTATTTTTTTAAATCCAAGTTTCTCGAAAAATAAAGGCACATAAGTCAAAGCAAAAACTCTCTTTACTTTTAATTTTTTAGCATCTTCCAAAGCTTCTCTTACAAGCATAATTCCTATACCTTTTTTCTGGCTAGTCTCGCTTACTGCAAGAGACTTTACCTCTGCGAGATTCTCCCATGCAATATGAAGGCCGCAGCATCCTAAAATCTTTCCAGCATCTTCATACACAAAAAAATCTCTGATATTTTCATATAGCTCATTTAATGACCTAGGCAGCATGCGATCCGCTTTCGCATAAAAATTTATAAGCTCCTGAATATCCTTTATATCGTCAATCGTAGCTTTTCTTATCATTTATAACGCTATTCCTTTTGGTATTACCACTACTCCTGACTCAGTCACAGTAAATCTTTTCCTGTCTTTTTCCAGATCATACCCTATTTCCATCTTTTGCGGCACCTTTACATTTTTATCTATGATCGCCCTCTTAACCTTAGCGTATCTGCCTATATCTACGCCTTCCATAAGTATTGAATCATTGACCTCCGAAAAACTGTTTACCCTAACATTAGGAGATAGAATGCTTGATTTGACCCTGCCTCCGCTTATAATACAGCCGTTTGATATAATAGAATTTAAAGCCATACCGATTCTATTAGTGTCTTCTTCTAGCCATACGCTTTTTGCAGGACCATACTGTTCGTGATATGTCCTGAAAAGCCATTCCTTTTCATACAGATTCATGGGAGGCACCACCTGGATTAAATCCATATTTGCCTCAAAATACGCATCTATACTTCCTACGTCCCTCCAGTATTTAGGTTGACTCACATCCTTATCTTTAAGATCGAATGCGTAAACCTTATTCGAAGAAAGCATCTTAGGAATAATATTTCTTGCAAAATCATGCGTGGACTCTTTATCTAAAGCATCTTTCTCCAGAATTTCCTCTAAAATCTCTGTATTAAATACGTAAATACCCATTGAGGCATATATAAATTTTCCACCGCTTATTTTTTCAATTTGTTTTTTTGGCTTTTCTATGAGGTCTTTAACCCTTAAATCTTCATCAATCTCGCATACTCCGAATTCGCCTGCCTTTTCTTTTGGAACTTCTATTACGCTTATAGTGAGATCTGCTTTCTTTTCTTTATGAAACTCCAGCATCTCCATGTAATTCATTTTATATACATGGTCTCCGGCTAGGATCAGCACATATTCCGGTTTCTCATCCTCGATCGCGTATATATTCTGGTAAATCGAATCAGCTGTGCCTTTATACCAGTGTTCGTCCACCCTTTGCTGCGCAGGAATAGCGTCTATATATTCGCCCAATTCTTCATTCAAAACATTCCATCCTCTTGAGATATGCCTTGTAAGCGAATAAGATTTATACTGGGTAAGGACATGAATTTTCCTAAGGCCTGAATTAATGCAGTTTGAAAGCGTAAAATCTATAATTCGATATATACCTCCAAAAGGCACTGCAGGCTTTGTCCTGTCTTTAGTGAGCGGATAAAGCCTCTCTCCTTTTCCACCAGCCATTATAAACGTCAAAACATTTCGCATAGAGAGTTTATTATACAATAACCTTAAATAAAATGCAAATCTTATTGCCCTTTACATTGTATTATTTGAATGGTCAGGTAACACATTACGTAATCGCCAGCCCTGGCAGGCTTTCGAAAAGACGTCCCTGGACTTCTGCCTCGCTTGGGACTTTTAGTCATGAGCTTTCCTAAGGAGGCTCGTCCGCCCCAGCGTGGCGGACTTCGCTCCGCGCCAATTCTCGCTCGTCTGCTGAGCTAGCTGGAGCCCCGGGCGCATTTGAGAGGTTTCGGCATAATAGATTCTTTTGCATATAAGGCCGCAAGGGATTACGGCGAAGTTTTTTATACTGTCAAGACTACCTACAGTATAAAAAACGAGCCGTAAACCGTAGCGGCCGGCGAAACACTCTCTGCGCCCGAGGCTCCAGCTAGCTCAGCAGACACCGTGCCCGCTCGAATCGGCGAGGCTTTTCTCAAAACCTGCCAGGGCTGGCAAGAGCTCATTATAATATTACCTAACATTGAAAGTATTACATTTTGTCCTTTATATAGATGCATCAGGGGTTATATTCTTACGACAATAAAGCGGATTTAAGGAGGGTCTTTGTATACTCGTGCTTTGGGTTTCTGAATATAGTTTCGCAGGAACCGGATTCAACAAATTTTCCTGACTGCATGACCATTACCCTGTCGCATATAGACCCTATGACTCCAAGATCATGGCTTATAAATAGATAGGTAAGATTTTTCCTTTTTTGCAGGTCTATTAAAAGATTCAGGATCTGCGCCTGGATAGATATATCAAGGCTTGACACTGGTTCGTCGCATATTATAAATTCCGGGTCAGTTGCTAATGCTCTGGCAATGCCGACGCGCTGGCGTTCTCCGCCTGAAAGCTCTGAAGAAAGCCTTTGTAAGTATACTTCTCCAAGCCCTACTGTTTCTAGCAGTTCTATTGCTTTATTTTTTTTCTCTCGCCCAGTAACATTTTTATGAATATCGTAAACCTCTTCTATTACTTCTCCTATTCTCATTCTAGGATCCAGAGACGCATATGGATCTTGAAATATTATTTGTAAACTTTTGCGCGTTTTTCTCATGTCGCTATGGGAAATCTTTAATAAATCCTTATCTTTGTAAAAGATACTGCCTTTATCCGCATCAATGAGACGCAATATTAACTTTGCAAGTGTCGTCTTTCCGCACCCTGATTCTCCTACAAGGCCCAGCACTTCACCTTTAAAAATTGAAAAGCTTGCGCCATCCACAGCGCTAACCTTATGTTTTTTAAAAGTCTTATGTAAACTATCTATCTTTAATAATTTCATATAGACCTATTCTGCTTCGGAAGTCGCCGTGCGGCGATTTCCGAAGTCAATATGCATCTTGAAAAATGGTCAGCAGATATATCTTTTAATTCCGGCTCTTTTTTTAAACATTCCTTTATCCTGAACCTACAACGTGGATAAAATTTACAACCTTTGGGCAGTTCAGAAAATAAAGGCGCTTTTCCTCCTATTACATTAAAAAGTTGCTTTCTATGCTCAAATGATGGTATCGAATCAATAAGGCCTATTGTATAAGGATGAGACGGGCTGGAAATAATCTTTTCTTTTGTGCCATATTCTACAATCTTCCCAGCATACATAATGCCAATCTTGTCAGCAATACTGAAAACTATCCTAAGATCATGGGATATAAATAAAATTGACAGGTTCATCTTATTCTTAAGCCCTGTAATAAGATCTAATATCTGGCGCTGGATAGTTACATCAAGCGCGGTAGTTGGCTCATCCAAAATTACCAGACTTGGCTTAGACGCAATTGCCATCCCTATCATTGCCCTCTGCTGCATGCCGCCTGAAAGCTCATGAGGATATACATTTTTCCTGCCTATAATTTTTTCAAGCCCAACGCTTTTTAAAATCTCGGCTATCTGGATGTAGATATTATTCTTTTTTTCCAGCATTTCCCTTATCTGTTCGTATACTGTAAAAACAGGGTTCAACGAACTGAATGGCTCCTGAAATACGTACGAAATTTTTTTGCCTCTTATATTTCTTAATTCTTCAGGGTTTAATTTTAATATATTTTTATCTTCGAATAAAATTTCTCCGGAAGTCATTCCTATTCTTTCCGGTATAAGTTTTGTTACGCTTAAGCCTACTGTAGTTTTCCCGCAGCCTGATTCGCCTATAAGGCCCACGCATTCACCCTTATCAATATTCAATTCAACCCCTCTCACAACTTCTATATTCCTATACCCAACTTTTAAATTTTTTATCTGCAATAACATATATCTTGTCACCTGTTTATGATTTCAACAATCTTTCCCTTATTCCCTCACCCAGCAAGTTATAACCCAACACTGTTATAAAAATCGCCATACCTGGAAATAACATCATCCACCAGCCAGCGCCCATAACAGCTTTTCCTTCGCTAAGAATATTGCCCCAGCTTGGAGTAGGTGGCTGAACCCCTATGCCTAAAAAACTCAAACTTGACTCTACTAAAATAGCGCCTGCTATTCCAAGAGTTATGCTCACTAATACCGGAGCCATTGCATTCGGAATCAAATGCCTGGTAATTATCCTGAAGTCGCTTGCGCCTATCGCCCTTTCAGCATATATAAAATCCCTTTCTTTTAAACTCAATATTTCTGCACGCATAAGCCGGGCCATACCCATCCAGCTCGTCGCGCCTATTATCATCATTATATTTATTATACTAGGCTCCAATAACGCAATCACAGCCAGTATCAGGAAAAATGTCGGGAAACAAAGCATTATATCTATAAATCTCATGATAATACCGTCCACCCAGTTACCGTAATAACCTGCTATTGCGCCGAGAGCTATGCCTATCAGGCTAGCAATGCCAACTGCTATAAAACCTACCATTAAAGATATCCTAGTCCCGTAAACCATTCTAGAAAATAAATCTCTCCCCAGGCTGTCTGTCCCAAAAATATGTGAACTTGTAGGCGCTGTAAGTATATTTTCAATATCAATCTGTCCTGGATTATAAGGCGCAAAGATAGGCGCAAAAATAGCTATTATTATAAAAAATCCTACAATACATATTCCAAAAATAGTTAATTTATTCAAGTTTTATCCTCGGATCAACTGCCGCATATGAAATATCTGCCAATAGGTTTCCTAAAAGCGTGAGTACTGCTCCAATAACCAAAACCCCCATTATCACAGGATAATCCCTTGCCATTACTGATTCATAAAAAAGCCTGCCCATGCCTGGTATGCTGAATATAGATTCAAAAATAACACTACCTCCTATAAGCCCTGGCACAGATAAGCCTAGTATAGTTACAACAGGTAAAAGCGCGTTCTTCAATGCATGTTTATACAACACATCCTTTTCTCTTAATCCTTTAGCTCTAGCTGTCCGAATATAATCCTGTTTTAAAACATTCAACATACTGCTTCTCATATATCTTGATATACCTGCGAGGCCTCCGAAAGCCGAAACAAACACCGGGAGAATCAGGTGTTTTGACATATCAATAATTTTCTCAAAATTTCCAAACTTTTCAAATTCCAAAGATTTTATCCCAGATATCGGCAATATACCCCATCTTACGCCTATAAAATCCATAAGTATAAGGCTTAACCAGAAAGTCGGCATTGCAAAACCTATAAATACAAAAACTGTCATAAATCTATCATAAAAACTTCCTTCTTTAACCGCTGAACCCACCCCTATAGGGATGCCGATTAATAATATCAAAATAATTGAAAATAATTCTATTGTAAGGGTTATAGGCATGCGCTCCAATATCTTCTGCATCACAGGCCTTGAATCCATAAAAGAAATTCCAAAATCAAGCCTTGCGAATCTTTTCAGCCATTCAATGTATTGAATATGTAATGGTTTATCCAGTCCATATAAATGAGCGATCCGCTCTCTTGCCTCCATTGAAACCTTAGGATTAAATTGCGCTTCTAAATCAGTAGGCCTCCCGGGCGCAATATGAATAACGCTGAATGTGATAATAGTTATGCCCAATAAAAGCGCCGCTAACCCAATAATCCTCTTAAAAACATACTTCCCCATATATCCTTTATTCCCTAAGTTGACACTCTAACAATGTCAGAGTGTCAACTTAGCGGGTGTAGCGTTGTTCGCTGCGAGGCACGAACCATTTTATAAAATTATACCCTATGCCGCTAGGCGCGACTTCAACGCCTTTAAAACGGTTATGCAATACAGGTAAAGCATCTGGAACAAATAAAAATAAACAAGGCTCGTCTTCGTATAAAATCTCATGTATCCTATGGTAAATACGCTTACGTTCTTCTTGATTAAAAGTTCGCCTGCCTTCTAAAAGCAGCCTATCTACCTCCTTGTTAGAATACCCGATAAAATTAAATTCTCCTTCTCTTGTCTTTGAGGAATGCCATATATCATACATGTCTGGATCCAAAGACAGCCCCCAACCCAAAAGAACAGCCTCGAACCGCCTTTTATCTATAAATTCACTCACAAACGCGCTCCACTCTATGATCTTTATCTTAACCTCAATCCCTACTTCTCTGAGCCTTCTTTGTATTATCTCTAGCGTCATCTTGCGTTCGTCATTGCCTTGATTAGTAATAACCGTGAATGAAAATTTTATCCCATCTTTTTCTAAAATGCCATCTCCATCTGAATCCGACCAACCTGCATTTTTTAAAAGCTCTTTTGCTTTTCCGGGGTCGTATTCAAGAGGCAAGACATCTTTATTATATGCCCACGACTCTGGTATAAAAGGTCCTGTTGAAATCCTGCCAAGCCCAAGAAGCACTCCCTTTATAATCTCTTCTTTATTTACAGCATAATTTATCGCTCTTCTCACATCTACATTTTTAAATTTAGGGTCTTTTAAATTATAACCCATATATGTATATCCAAAACTCGGAAAATTAAACCTCTGGAAATTCTTTTTGAAAAATTCTGTTTCTGTCTGACGCCTGTATTGTATGGGTGTCAAAGATGTATAATCCACTGCCTGGGCCCTTAATTCAAGAAACAGGGTGGCCGTGTCAGGTATAACCCTATAGATATACCCGTCAATACAAGGTCTGCCCTCAAAATAATCGTGATTCGAAACAAGTTCTACTCTTTCGCCTGTCTTCCATAATTTAAATTTATAAGGCCCTGTGCCGATAGGATTTCTTGCAAATTTTGTAGCGTTAAGATCTTCTTTTTCTAATAAATGCGCTGGCATAATATTCATGCCCCAGCTCGCTAGCCCTGGAGAAAAAGGCTCTTTGTAAAAAACCTTTAACGTATAATCATCTATGACCTTAAGGCTTTTTACCATCTGAAAATCTCCACCATATGGAGTCCTTACATTTGGGTCAATTAAACTTTTATACGTAAATTCTACATCTTTCGAAGTAAATGGCGCTCCGTCATGCCATAAAACTCCTTTTCTCAAATAGAATGTGATATCAAGTCCATCCTGCGAAACCTCCCATTTCTCTGCCAGATCCCCTGTGAGGTTTAAGTCTTTGTCGTATTTTACAAGGCCATTAAAAATAAGGCTGCAGATAGTCCCAGAAGAGCTGTCAGATGCCAAAATTGGCACAAGAGTCCTTGGCTCTCCTATAGATCCTGTAACTATGGTATCTCCATAGTTTGGCGTAAATCCCAGTAAAAATAGAATTGTAACCAAGAAAATCGCTTTGCGATAACTTTTTAAGCGATTTTTAGTGGTTGGAATTTCAGTTTTTGAAATTCCATACCATAAAAAAGCCGCTTTTTTAAAAGCGGCGGATGTACTGTTAGAATATTTGTTCATATAATGAGTCGCCCCTCGCGCTACTTAACTTCGTTAGCGCTTCCTTGCGGCACTGGTTCAGCTGTAGCTGGAACTTGAGCTTGCGGCGTTGAATTATTGGCCTGAGACACAGATACAGGCGCAACCTGAGGCATATTTACATTATCTACAATAGATTTGGTTTGACGGCTGGATATAATTGCCAGGCTAATACAAGTAACTATAAAACCTATGGCGCATACAGCTGTAAGCTTGGTAAGGACAGTGGTGCTCTTTGTGCCAAAAAGATTCTGCATCTGGGAACCACCAAATGTATCTGCAAGGCCTCCGCCTTTACCTGCCTGTAATAATATTACAACTATTAAAAAAAGACTTATGATTACGTGGATTACTGTCAAAATAGAATACATATTTCTCCTTTTTCTTCTAACATCATAAGATGGAATTTTCTACAATCTGGACAAACGTATTTACATCTAAACTTGCGCCGCCCACAAGAGCGCCGTCAATATCTTCCTCTGCCATCAATTTGGCAATATTATCAGACTTCACGCTTCCACCATACTGAATTCGCACCTTCATTGAAGCTTCTTTTTCAAAATGCTTCTCTATAAAATTCCTTATAAACTTATGCGCCTCCTGTGCTTCGCGAGGCGCAGCTGTCCTTCCTGTTCCTATTGCCCATACAGGCTCATACGCAATAATAAGCCTTGGGATATCATCTTTTGTCAGGTCTTTAAGTCCCCTCGTAAGTTGTTTTTCAAGGACTTCATATGTTGTGCCATTATCTCTTTCTTCCAATTTTTCGCCGATGCACATTATAGGAATCATGCCATATCTAAACACTACCTTTACTTTTTTATTTACAGCTTCGTCTGTTTCTCCAAATAAACTCCTTCGTTCGGAATGACCGACAATTACGTATCTGACTCTTACGTCCTTTAACATCTTAGGAGAGACCTCTCCTGTGAAAGCGCCTTCCTCTTCCCAGTAAACATCCTGAGCGCCCAACATAATACTTGAATCAGAAATCTCATCGCCAACTTTACTCAAAGCAGTAAAACCCGGACATATTACAATGTCAGCCTCTCCGAATGTATAAAACTTTCTCTTTAACCCAATAGCTATATCAAGGGCATCCTGGACTGTCTTATGCATCTTCCAATTTCCTGCAATAATCGGCCTTCTCATATCAATATCTCCTCTAACTACTTCTCATTAAGCGCTGCTATACCCGGAAGAATTTTTCCTTCCATATACTCCAACGACGCTCCTCCGCCGGTAGAAATATGCGACATTGCATGCTCTAATCCAAACTTAGCGATTGCGCTTGCTGTATCGCCTCCGCCTATAATACTAATAGTCTTAAGGCCTGCTATAAACCTTGCAATATCTTCTGTGCCTCTTGAGAACTTGGTTATCTCAAACACTCCAAGAGGGCCGTTCCATATAATCATCTTTGCACTTCTCAGTTCTTTCTTAAATTCATCCACTGTCTTTGGGCCTATATCCACTGCCATCCAACCCTGAGGCACAACATCAGTAACCACCCTGGTATTACTGATAGCATCCACCTTATCAGCTATAAGATGATCCACCGGTAGAACCAATTTAATGCCAAGCTTCTTTGCTTTCTCAATAATAGCCCTTGCGACATCTATTTTATCGGCTTCTAGTTTTGAGCTTCCTATCTCCATGCCCTGAGCTTTTAAAAACGTATAAGCCATGCCGCCGCCTATAAGAATTGCGTCTACCTTATTCATGAGATTTTCAATAACCATTATTTTATCAGAAACCTTTGCGCCTCCTAAAATAGCTACGAATGGCTTAGGCGGATTTGAAAGGGCCTTGTCAAAATACTCTATCTCTTTTGCCAATAAAAATCCTGCAACAGAAACCTTTAAAAATTTAGTAACACCTTCCGTAGACGCATGAGCCCTATGAGCAGTGCCGAATGCGTCATTTACGTAAATCTCCCCTAACCCGGCTAATTTTTTTGCGAACTCTGGGTTATTTCCCTCTTCCTCGACATGGAATCTCAGATTCTCCAATAGAATCACATCTCCGTCCCTCATCTCTGAAACAGCCTTCTGAACCTCGCTACCTATACAATCATTAAGCTTTACAACCTTTTTGCCCAAAAGTTCTGAAAGCCTCTTAGCCACAGGATCCAGGCGCAACGAATCATCTGCGCCTTTTGGCCTCCCTAGATGGCTCATAAGTATAAGCCTTGCCCCATTATCAACAGCATATTTTATACTAGGCAGCGCTGCGACAATCCTTGTATCGTCTTCTATCTTCAAGTCTTTATTGAGCGGCACATTAAAATCCACCCTCATCAAAACCCTTTTGCCTTTAATATTAACGTCTTTAATAGTCTTCTTGTTCATGCTCCCTTATTCTCCGTATACAGGATATTATATATAACATATATCTCTATTCAAATCAACTAAAAAATCAAAATGACCTGTACTATTTGAATAGTTAGGTAACACATATTCCATTGCCAGAGCCGCTCAGGCCGTTCAAAAAGACGCTCGGCCTAATAAATCTTAAGGCAATTTAGTATATGAACATTTGGGCCTCGCTCCGTTTTGTTTTGACAGGCAATATAAATAGTATGCAGCATTTTCTGTTTCGCAAAACAAAAAGGCTTTTTTCAGGCCTGAGCGGCTCTGGCTTGATCTCGCTTCTCAAAAGTGAGGCATAAATTATCAGCTG
>JAHJQM010000020.1 GCA_018819285.1 Candidatus Omnitrophota bacterium | reverse complement strand
TTGAAAGGTATCTTAAAGAGATAGAAAAACTTTCATGAAAAAGATATTTATAATAGCCACCTTCTTTATTTTTACAGGCATCGGGTTCTGTGAAGAAGCCGATTTTAAAAACTATGCTGGTTATGTTAGCGATTACGCCGGTATTTTATCATATGAAACAAAAGCAAAACTCACGGCGCTTTCTTCGGAGATTGAAGTTAAAACTACAAGCCAGCTGGCTATTCTGACCATAGATACGACTGCGCCGCTGGACATAGAAACTTATGCGGTAAAGATTTTTGAAAAATGGGGCATTGGACAAAAAGGCAAAGATAATGGGGTTTTGATGCTCGTGGCTGTAAAAGACAGGCAGATGAGGATAGAAGTGGGATATGGCCTGGAGGGCGCAATACCTGATGCGTTGGCTAAAAATATAATCGAAAAGTCTATGCTTCCATTTTTTAAAAACGGTGATTACAACGCAGGACTTCTTCAGGGTGCGGCAGTTGTAAGCAAGCTGATAGCCGGAGAATACAATGTGGAAATATCCGAATTGGAAAATATAAAAATAGCAGCATCTTCAAAACAGCCTTCTATTTTTGACTTTTTATTTATACTTATTCTTATTATAATATTCATTAGAATCAGGTTTTTTTGGTTTTTTCCAATGTCAGGTACAGGCAGAGGCAGGGGCGGTTATTGGCATGGCGGGAGCAGCTCAGGAGGATTTAGCGGAGGATTCGGAGGTTTTGGAGGTGGTTTTTCAGGTGGCGGTGGAGCGTCCGGTCGCTGGTAAAAAATAGGGAGATAGATATGAAAAAAATAGGAATGGTTTTATTGATTATTGCAGGAGTAGTAATAGTTTTTGGGGGAATGGTTATAGCGGGACTTAATAAGCCTGTGATCCTGGACGAGCAGGTAAATAATACCTGGGCTCAGGTTGAGAATCAACTCCAAAGAAGGGTTGACCTGATTCCTAATCTGGTGAGCACTGTAAAAGGCTACATGGAGCATGAAAGAGGTACTTTTGAAAAAATAACAGAGCTTAGGAGTCAGTGGGCAAAGGCAGCAACTACTCAAGATAAGATACAGACAGCCAATGCTATAACAGACGCATTGTCAAAGATTTTAATGGTGTCAGAAAATTATCCTGAATTAAAGGCAAATGAAAATTTCCTGAGCCTTCATGCGCAATTAGAAGGTACTGAAAACAGGATTGCGGTTGAAAGGATGAGGTACAATGATTCGGTAAAAACATTCAATGCATATCAAAGGACTATATTCGGCAGCGTTTTTTGTAGTTTGAGGGGTTTAGGTCAGCCAAGAGTTTATTTTAAGGCAGCCGAAGGCGCAAAAGAGGTTCCCAAGGTTACTTTTTAATGAAAAATATACTTTTAGTCAATCCATGGATATATGATTTCAGCGCATATGATTTTGGCATAAAGCCAGTCGGACTATTACGCATAGGGGAATTTTTGCGCAGGAAAGGCGCTAGGATAAATCTGATAGATTGCATGGAAGGATGCTCGAGGCGTAAAGACGAATATGGTTTTTCAAAGATAAGAAAAGAAAAAATAGAAAAGCCGGAGATATTGAAAGATATAGAAAGGCCTTATTTCAGGTACGGCATATCTATTCAGGGATTTTTAGAAAAGATATCATCTTTTTCAGAAATAGATGAGATATACGTTACTTCTGGAATGACTTATTGGTATCCGGGGGCTCATCTTGCCATAAGGTTCTTGAAAGAGCGTTTTAATAAAACGCCTATAACATTAGGCGGTATTTATGCCACTATCTGTCATAAGCACGCATGTTCTACAAGCAATGCAGATATTGTATGGAAAGGAAGTTATCTTGATAAAGAGTATTTTTGCCAAAGCGGTTTTTATCCCGCGTATGATTTATTAGCGGATAAAGAGATACTTCCTATACAGCTTACCACAGGATGCCCTTTCAGATGTACTTATTGCGCCTCCAGAATATTTGGAGCAAAATTCGAGATGAAAGACCCTGTAAATCTATTTGAAGAAGTAATGCATCATAACAGGGTTTTCGGGACAAAGAGTTTTGTTTTCTACGATGACGCCCTGGCCTATAAAAATTCAGAAGGCATTAAAAGATTCTTGAGGCTTATTATTGCATCAGGCATGCAGTTTACCTTTCACACGCCAAATGGATTACACGCCAGGTTTATAGACGAAGAGCTCGCGGAGCTTTTTAAAAAAACAAATTTCAGGGACCTATGCATATCACTCGAAACGTCTGATGAGGGCATCCAGCAATTTACAGGAGGAAAGGTAAGCAATAATGACTTGAAACTCGCCCTTAGAAATCTAAAAGAAGCAGGTTTTACGAAAAAAGACCTCGGCGTTTATATATTAATGGGCGCAAGTTATATTGATATGGAGAATACTATGGATGACATTATTTTTATAAACTCTCTGGGCGCAAAGGCGATTTTGGCATCTTACTCTCCGATACCAGGGACTTTGGATTATAAGGTTTTGGTAAAAAATAAAATAATAAAAGATGGCATCGATCCTTTGTGGCATAATAAGTCTATATTTTCAGAGCTTTTGATGCCGGCTTATATCCGCAAGGCAAGGGAGATTAGACGGTTTACTTCGAATCTGAACAAGTCTCAGGGATAGCGTATGGAATTTTTTGGTGTAATAAAAAATAGAAAGAGCGTAAGGGAATATTCAGATAAAACTGTCTCAAAAGATTTGATAGAAAAAATTGTAGACGCAGGAAGACTGGCTGCAACTGCTAGAAATGAACAGCCGTGGGAGTTTATAGTAACATCGGATAAAAGAACACTTAAAAGAATATGCGACATGTGCCCGAACGGGCCGTTCATTAAAGATGTTTCGCATCTCGTAGCAGTATTTTCTAAAGATACAAAATACTATATTGAGGACTGCTCTAGTGCCACGCAAAATATGCTTCTTGCAATAGAGGCTTTGGGCCTGGGAGGATGCTGGGTAGCAGGGGATAAAAAAGATTATGCAGAAGATATTAGAAAGATATTCAACGCACCTGATGGTTATAAGCTGGTAAGCATGGTAACAGTCGGATATCCTAAAAAAGAAGAAAAGCCTCGTGCAAAGAAAAGCCTAAAGGAAGTTTTGCGCTGGGAAAAACATAGCTAAATTTGTGCATTAAAATTATTTTAACCGGCTGTTTTTTCCATTGGCTGGTTACAACAAACTAATTCCCCGCCGCCTACCTTTGTAACAGTTACTTCATTTCCGCAAACATTGCACCTATACTTTTCTCCAACCTTTTTTACCGCCATAAAACCTCCCTTTTCAAATTACAAATTATATATTATAATATGCCTTAAGGTTTGTCAAGTTTATAGCGCAAAGAGAGGCAGGTATGGCACTCTGGACAGATGGGGTATATCAGAATAAAATGTCAGTAATAGAACATCTGGAGGAATTGCGTAAGCGCATTATAGCGAGCCTTATTTTCTTTGTGGCGGCGGCTATTTTTTCCTTTGTGTTTGTAGATAAGATTTCTGATATATTAAGATTGCCTGCGTTAGACATAATAGATAATTTTATATTTACATCACCTACGGAAGTTTTTACTACATATATGAGGTTGTCTATTTTAGCAGGGTTTATAATCTCTTTGCCGTTTGTTTTATTCCAGCTTGGGTTATTTTTAATGCCAGCAGTACCGCATGATAAAAGAGAAACTATAATAAGCTGGTTAATAATTTCATTTTTGCTCTCAATGTTAGGTATAATATTTTCTTATTTTCTTGCGCTGCCGTTTGCACTGAAGTTTCTTATTAATTTTGCCAGAGACGCAGCTTTTCCAATGATAAGCATAGGCAAATATTTTTCATTCGCAGGCGCGTTACTGTTAATAGGAGCAGGGATATTTCAGATGCCTGTCATTATGGCGCTTTTATCGCAGATAGGTATCTCGAATACTATATTTTTCAGTAAAAATCGTAAATACGCGATAGTGATTATTTTTATCATAGCAGCTATTATTACTCCGACGCAGGATATTATAAATATGTTGATATTCGCAGTACCAATGCTGGTGCTTTATGAAACTGGCATATTGGCGTCATGGATAATAGAAAAAAGGAGAGGGCATGAGAAAAGAATCAATATTCGAAAGATTACCTAAGATAAAAATTTCAAGAAAAGGATTTGTAAAACTTTGCGGGATAGGCGCTGGAAGCCTCGTTCTAAACAGCACATTATTTAAATTTGTTTTTGGTCAGGAAGAGAGTTCTGCTGGAAGAGTTACTAAGAGGATAAAGGGAATGCACGATCTGATTGTAGCAAAAGGCGAGGATCCTTATATAATGGCGGTAAAAGCGGTAGAGACAATGGGAGGCATGGGAAAATTTGTTAAAAAAAATAGCACCGTTCTTATAAAGCCTAATATAGGATGGGATAGTTCTCCTGAGCAGGCAGCTAACACTAACCCTTACGTTGTCGGAGCATTGGTGGATATGTGCTTTGAGGCAGGCGCCAAGAGGGTAAATATTTTTGACATAACATGTAATAATGCAAAGCTGTGCTATAAGAATAGCGGGATAGAAAAAATAGCCAAAGAAAAAGGCGCCAACGTGTACTTTGTAGATGATTGGAACTTTGTAAAAGCTAAGTTTAATTATGATAGCCCTATGCAAAACTGGCCTATTTACAGGGATGCCTTGGAGTGCGATACATTTATAAATGTGCCTATATTGAAACATCATAGCCTTGTAGGTCTTACGATTTCTATGAAAAATCTCATGGGTGTCTGCGGAGGGAATAGGGGGTTGATGCATTCTGATATAGGAATAAAACTTGCTCATTTGACAGATTTTATAAAACCAGACCTGACTGTAATAGATGCATATAGAGTGCTGACAAGAAATGGTCCAAGCGGCGGTAATTTAGAAGATGTTAGCATGAAAAAAACTTTAATAATTGGCACAGATCCTATATTATGCGATTCATATGCAGCTAAATTAATGGAGAAAGATCCGTTGTCTGTGAGCTACATAAGCCAGGCTGTAAAACTTAATCTTGGGAACGCAGATATTATGAATGCGGATATCTTAACGATAACTGTCTGATCCGGTTTTAGAAGTCAGATAGGTCATATATGAAAAAATTAGTTTTAATCAGAAGGTTCAGCCAGATACTTTTTTTATCATTATTTATTTATATCCTATGGTTGACTACGAATACAGCCGTGTTTTTTAAGATAGACCCGCTTGTGTCTATATTCAGCCTTTCGGCTTTAACCATGTTGGTCCTGACGTTTATAGTAGGAAGATTTTTCTGCGGATGGATTTGCCCTTTAGGAGCTATTATTGATATATGCGGAGTTAAGGCAAAAAACAGGGATTTAGGTTTCAGGCAGATAAAATATTATATTCTAGGGTTTATCGTCATATCCACGTTTTTTGGCATGCAGATTGCTTGGATCTTTGATCCCCTGGTTATTACAGCGAGATTTATTTCTTTGAATTTTATTCCGTCCGTGGTCTTTATGCTGGATAAGTTTTTTATTTCTATAATAAAAGGTATGAATTTTTATACGCCTTTATATGATTTTTACCGTTTTACGAAATCGTCAATACTAGGCATAAAAATATATTATTTCCCGCATTCCTTTATTACTTTAGGGTTTTTTCTTATTATCTTAGGTCTTCTGGTCATAGCTAAAAGATTTTGGTGCCGCATACTTTGCCCTTTAGGCGCCATATACGCGCTTATTGCAAAATTTTCTATATTAAGACGCCACGTTGATAAGTGCATGCATTGTATGAAATGTAGCGTTGGCTGTCGTATGTCCGCGATTAAAGAAGATACGAGTTATAGAAAAGAGGAATGTATCCTTTGCATGGATTGCATATATGGTTGTCCGGACCGCGCTACTAAATTTATATGGCCTGTAAAGAAAATTAAAGCTAATGAAGAAAACGGGATATCGCGCAGGGATTTTTTATTTCTAATAACCGCCTCATTTTTATTATTAGGATTTAAAAGTAGGACAGGCGGAGCTAAGAAAAGACTTATCAGGCCGCCAGGGGTTACGAGTGAGCGCGAATTTTTAAATAAATGCATAAGATGCGGAAACTGCATGAGGGTTTGCCCTACCAATGGCCTGCAGCCGGTTATATTTGAATCAGGTTTAGCAGGTATATGGATCCCGCATCTTGTCCCTGAAATAGGATATTGCGAATATAACTGCAACCTGTGCTGCAAAGTTTGCCCCACAGGTGCTATCCCTAAATTAAACTTGGTTCAAAAAAAAGAACATAAACTTGGGCTTGCTGATATTGATAAAAATATCTGTATCCCGTGGTCGCAAAATAAGGAATGTATTGTGTGTGAAGAACACTGTCCTGTGCCCACAAAGGCTATTAAAACATATGATGAATTTTTTGCAGGTAAAAAAATTAAAAAGCCTTATGTAGATACTTCTTTATGCGTGGGATGCGGGATTTGCCAGAATAAATGCCCTACCAGGCCTGAAAGGGCTATAAAAGTTTCACCGTAGCCCACCTATCAGGTTAGCCTAAGGGCCTGCCACATAGAAATTTCTTCCATGCAAAGATATACCGGAAGATTTTTGTAATGTTTTTTAAAGGTGTTGAGTAGGAATTTATAGATATCGTATCTTAACTTATAAGGGTATCTTAACTTATTATCATATCCTAAAAGCAGTTCTTCATCTAAGATATTATTATTCGGAAAACGATTTTCTATTATAGGTTTTAATTCAGGTTTAAATCTGAAAGTGCCTATGCTTATCCATGCTATATCCAGGGGCTTTATTTTGCTAAATAGCAAATCTATCACATCAGCATATTCGCGTTCCCATTCTTTAAAGTAAATCACAGGGTCAAAATGGAAGCCTACTTTATAGCCTGCATCAACGCATTTTCTAGCCGAAACAAGTCTTTCGTTTAAACTAGCTGTAAGAAATTCATTTTTATCTATTATCTTCTGAGGGTTCAAGGACCATGACGTAACGATATTTCCAGAGTGCTTTGCTTTTAAGAGGTTATCTATATTTGAGCTTTTTGTCTTAAATTCAAATAAGGTATCTTTGTGCTCATCAAAGAATTCTATTATAGAGAGAGAATATTCTGTTATATGGTCTAACATTAATGAATCTGAAAATTCGCCTGTTCCAATTCGCATCTTTGACTTTTTGTAGTATTTAAATTTTTCAAAAAATCTTTCTATATTCGCGGGAAATATTAAACCCGGGATATTGCTATATTCCTGAAGATAGCAATATGTGCAGTCAAAGATACACCCGAATCCCAGGTTAAATATGTTATATCCGCATCCTATAGCGTCTTTTGTGCATGGACATTTTTTAAAAAAATCATATTTTTCATTTGTAATAAAAACTATATCCCGTCTTTTATTGTAATTGGTTTCTCCGGATTTTTTATTCTCCAGAATAAAGTTTTCCAGGGATGCTATTTCTATAAATTTTGCTTTAGGAAAAAAGGCTTTAAATCTATCTTTTAAATAATTGGATGTCAGCGATTTTTCTATTAGTATTTTTTTGGGGTTAAATTTAGATTTCTTTACGTCAAAAGAACGCCCTGGATACAGTTCAAACTTAGGCAGGTAAGGTTTAATTTCTTTATTATGGGCAAATGAATATGGAAATCTTCTTTTTAATAGCTCTTTTTTTATAGTCTTGAAGTTATTATAGTCAAGACTATTTAAAATTCTTTCAGACGAGATTTTTTCTCTTTTGGATATTTCATATAGAAGACGGAGGATTTCTTGTTTTTTATTAATGCCGAAATCAGGGAATTTGGAAACTATTTTATGAAACTGCATAGGCATTGCGCGCTTGATTTAATAGAGGAAAAGAGCCTTATCTCGTCTTCTACCGAGAATTTATTGTAAAAGGATTTTTCATTTATTATATCTAAAACATAGAAAAGCGCCATGGCCTTAATATTCTTCTGCGTTGCTGCCGAGAAAAAACCCGAACATTCCATATCTACTACTTGGATATTTTTATCTGCGAATAAAGATGCATATTCTTCTTCGAGTTTTAGCGAGCCAAGCGTTGCGCAAGTTACCTTTTGGACGTTTTTATAATAATTTAGGAAAGATTCAACCATGCCAGTGTCAGGATAAAATGTTTTAAAGGTATGATATTTTAAAAGCATATCTGTGAAGCTTTCCATTGCGTAACATTCGACAGGCGTTACAATGCTTCCTATGTCCATGTCGTCGCTAGATTTTACAAGCCCGCACGAACCGAATAGGATCAGATTTTTACAATTTGTATCGCCAAGATAAAGGGCTGCGTCGCCGGTAAATGAGGCGCCTATGCCGGTATTTATTAATGTAAAATTATTAGCATTGCCTGAAGAGTAGATTTTCCCCTTAGATAGATTTTTAATGCCAAAATTATTTAACGCACCTTTAGGCAATAAGGGCATAAGAATGCACGTATTTTTTATCTCAGATTCTTTAATGCCGAAAAGAGTTTCAAATTTCGTCATATCTTTATGAGGTTATAATCCAGGCTGCCAAGGCCTTTTTTATAGCCATAATCGAACATTGTTTTATGCGTTTCTAAAAGGCCTGTTTCTTTGAATAAAGCCTTGTCTTTATTTACAAGATCAACCATTGCCTTATCTATGCTAAGAGGATCCTGAGAAGCTAAAATACCGATATCTTCCGAGAATATTAATTCATTTTTAGTAGATATACAGTCGCATTCCTTTGTTATGTCAAAACCAAATGTTATAAAGAATTTATTTTTGAACTTCGAGAGCATAAAATGAGCAACTTCAATCAGACGCTTTGCAAATATATCGTGATCTTCAGACCAGTTTATAGATATAGCGTAAAATTTACACGCACACAGGCATTCTCCGCACCCAATGCATTTTGCCTGGCTTATGAAAGCTTTTTCTTTTTTAAAAGATATGGCTTGAGCCGGGCAAATTTTCACACAGCATCCGCAGGCAGTGCATTTTTTATCTATAATATGCGGCTTTAAAGATGAATGCTGGACCTGTTTTGTAGGCCTTGAAACCATACCCATGGCAATATTTTTTATAGCGCCTGCGTATCCTGATAAGATATGGCCTGTAGCGTGCGATAAGACCAAAAGGTTTTTAAGAGACCCTATAAAAGAAGGAACTTTTATTTTTTTAATATAATCTGAATCTATAGCGTATTCTTTTCCATCCTGTCCGAATATCCCGTCAGCTATTATAAAAGGCGCGCCTACTTTTGCATGGCCAAAACCTTTACTCTGAGCCAGAGTCAAGTGGTCAACCGCATTTAATCGCTCTCCTTTATATATGACGTTTGTATCAAATAAAAAAGGCTTTGCCTTTGTTTTTTTTATGTCAGATACTATTATTTTCACTAGTTCAGGGTGTATGTTATAAACGCATTGGCTGTCCCCTATGGTAAGTTTTACGGGTATAAATTCATCTTTCTTGTAATCTCTGAAAGGGGTTACCTTCTCCAGCAATTTTTGAAGCGAATCGCACCTCTCCTCTAAATCATTTGTCTTAACTTTTATCAAATAAACATCGCTTTTCATAATTTAATAGTATAGGAATTTTCTTACCCGTTCGCCGAACGGGAAGTTTCCCGTTCGGCGAACGGGTAATAGTCTAAACTTGGATTAGGTGTATTTGTTGTTAAAATAGTTACCAAAGTTGTGAATATATACATTATAATTCTTTTTTGCAGAAATTACCTCTTTAATTATATCTTTTTTTACGCTGGCCCAAAAAGAATCATAAAATGTTTTATCATGTAAAAGTTTCTCATATTTAGTCTTTAAGTCTGGATACAAGGAGGTTATCCCTGATATTATATCAGTTATATTTACAAGATTCATATTCAGGCCTTCAAATTCCACTGAATCTGATTTTGGAAAAAGCGTGAATATATCTTTAAAATTGGATAACCATGGCAAGATGGGAGAGAAATAAGGGACTACGCTTATATTTTCATCCAGCATTTTATTTATAGCTTTAAATCTTAATTCAAACCCGGGGCTTTTCGGCTCCAGTTTATTTTTAAGTTCCGAGGTGATATTATTTATTGTGAAATAAATTTTCTTGCAAAAACCCTGTTTAAGTAAGTCTATATATTCTACGATATTTGGCGATCGAGTCAGTATATTGTAATAAACCCGATGCTTATTAAGTATCTCAAGCATCCTGCTGGTAATTTTATATTTATTTTCAACAGGCTGAAAGCAGTCTGTTGTGGAACCAAGGAGCACGCATTTTGGTTTCTTTGAAATTATCTCTTTTTCCAATAAAACAGGCGCATTTATTCTTATATCCACATATTCGCCCCATTTTCCCAGGCGTTTGCTTATAACCTTATTAGATCTAACATAACAATAAAGGCAGGAATATTCGCATCCCATAAAAGGATTTATGACGTATTCCCCCAAGTCTATAGACGTAGGGTTTAGTATGCGCGAGATTTTAACTTCTTTAAACTCTGTCATTGGGCTATGAGGTTTTTTCTATCAAGTTGCCTATAAAGGCATTGGTGTATTTGAAGCCATGAGATTTGATAGTTTTTATGAAAATATTAAGCCTTTTCAGCGAATCTTTATTTCCAACCTTTTTAGCGTTTATGCCGTCATAATAAACAAAAGGATTTATCTGTTCAATCTTTGGTATGGTGGATTTATTTTTTATAATAAAATTCAGGCTTTCCATGAAATCAGACTCTGTTTCACTTGGATAACCTATTATAATGCTTACGCCGAAAAAAATGCCTGCGCCGTTTAATTTTTTAAAAAAACTTAGAGCATCTTTAATTGTGAAACCTTTGTTCATTTTTTTTAATGTCCTATCGCAGCCCGATTCAAGTCCTATAAATAGGTTGTAACAGCCGCTTTTTTTTATTTTTTCTAGAAGAACCTGGCTCATGTCGTTACGTATGGCAATCTGCGCTTCCCATTTAATGGATCCAAAATTTTCAATTATCTTATCGCATAGTTCTTCAAGTTTTTTAAGGTTGCCGTTTATAAGAGAGTCGTGAAAAATGAAATATTCTATTTTATTTCTTGATTTGTGATGTTTTATTTCTTCGATCACGCTTTCAACAGGCCTTAATCTGAATTTTTTATATAAAAGCCTCTCGGAGCAGAAATCGCATTTTCTTATACATCCTCTTGAAAACAGTATAGAAAGGCTATTTTTGCGAGGATATGAATTCATATCAAGACCTTTATAAACAGGAAAGGGCAGTTTATCCAAATTACCTAGCTCAGAAAATAAAGCCGTCTTATTTTTAAGAGGCGGTTTTTTAATGTAGCTTAATAAACTCTTTTCACCTTCACCTGCAACTATAAAATCAGCCAGGCTTTTAATGCCTTTTGTAAATCTACCGGATGTTTTAAAAAATTGCCTTGCAATTTCAGGCCCGCCAAATATTATCTTTATATTTTTATTTCTGGATCTAAGAAGCCTGGCTAACTTCAAAGTGCTGTTTATGTTACTCTTAAAAAAAGAAAGGCCTACTGTTCCATATTGAAGTATTTGTCCTAGAAGTTTTTTAAATTCTTCAGGATGATTCTTTTGCAGCAGATCAAAGATATTCTCTTCCAGCGGAGTATTGCAACTTACAAGCCATGATTTTTTAAGTTCAGGAGAGGAGAGATTATAAAATATATTGTTCAGATCTAATATGTCGCAGTCTATATTATTTTTTGCTAAAAATGCCTGCAGGTAGCCAATGCCCATAGGTGGCATCTTTGGCCAGAAAGGAGGAGTTATTATAAGAAGCATTTTTCTATTACTCATTTTAAGTGAATCAGGGAGGCTACAGAGAAGGTTCTGAGTTTAACCAGAAAGGCTTGTTGTTGTTTTCGTTAATGACTCTCAGAACAATATCCACAATATTCTTGTCGTATTTATTGCCTATATTGTCTTTTAATTCTTGCAGCGTTGCTTCCATGCCCAATGCCTGCCTGTAAGGCCTGTGCGATATCATGGATTCCATAACGTCGCATATGGCAAGTATTTTAGCTTCAGGCAAGATATTATCTTCCAAAAGGCCCCTAGGATAGCCTGTTCCGTCAAGTCTCTCGTGGTGCTGGTATACTGCTTCAGGAAGATTAGAAGGAAATGAGTATGGCTTTAACATATCGTAACTCTGTTGTACGTGTTCCTGCACCATTTTATATTCTAGTTCTGAAAGTTTTCCTGGTTTATTAAGTATTTCAAGAGGTATAAGGATTTTGCCTATATCATGTAATTCTGCGGAGATCTTTAATTCCAGGATTCTGTTTTTCTCCCAAGAGAGTTCCTTAGCTATTCTTTCCGCAATTATAGAGACGCGTCTAGTATGGCCGAATGTATAAGGGTCTTTTGTCTCGAGTATTTTATCCAGAACCTTGAGAGAGTTTATTATCATGTCCAGGTTTGTCTGCTCAGTGTTATCGTAAGCGGTTATGTCTCTCGTTACGCCCATAGTTCCTGTAACCCTATTTTTTTTATTTTTTATCGGGATCTTTGTAGTGGTGACGCAGACATATGTCCCGTTAGGCAAGAGTGTCCGCTCGATCTTTCCTATTATGGGCCTGCCTGTTTTTAAAACATAGGTATCATCATCAAACATACGCTGAGCCTGGTCTTTTTGGAAAAAGTCAAAATCTGTTTTTCCTATGATATCTTCAGGAGAAAGCTTGTACCCATCTGCGTAGTATTTGTTTACCCTAACAAGCCTATTTTTATTATCTTTAAAGTATATTGCGTCCGGAATATTGTCCAGCAGGTTCTGCAGAATATCTCTCTCAAAGGAAAGAGTTTTTTTTAATTCTGTATAGGATTTTCGAACTTTCTTTTTCATAAGGAGTTATAATATACCATATAATTTGCAAAAAATCAATGGTATGAGGTAAAATAAGGTTATGCTCAAGATTGGAACATTAAAATTAAAGTCAAATCTTATTCTGGCGCCTATGGCAGGGGTAAGCGATTTACCATTCAGGCTTTTAAACCGCAGGTTCGGATGTGAGCTTGGGTTTATAGAAATGATAAACGTCAGGTCTTTGAGCTATAAGATGCGCAAGACAAAAAAGATGCTTTCCACTAACGCTAAAGACAGGCCGCTTGGCGTGCAGATTATCGGTTGCGAGGAAGAGTTCATATTAAAAGGGATAGATGTCTTGGGTTCTTACGAATATGACATCTTAGATTTTAATGCAGCCTGTCCTGTGAAAAAGGTCGCGAGGCGCGGTGAAGGCGCAGCTTTATTAAAGGACCCTAAAAAACTGCATAAATTGTTAAAGCTTATTGTGAATAATTCCAAAAAGCCTGTCACTGTAAAAATTCGCACAGGCTGGGATGAAAATTCTATAAACGCAAAAGAAATTGCGCTCGCGAGTCAAGACGCAGGCGTGAGCGCTTTATTTATTCACGGAAGAAACAGGGAGCAGGGATATAGCGGAGAAGTGGATTATGACACAATAAAGGGTGTAAAAAAAGCGCTTGATATACCTGTTATTGGAAGCGGGGACGTATTTTCCTCAGAGCTGGCTAAAAAGATGTTAAATGAAACAGGATGCGATGGTTTGCTTATAGCGCGCGGCGCGCTCGGGAATCCCTGGATCTTCAAGGAGATAAAAGAGTTCTTAAAGAATAAAAAGACTGTCAAAAAACCAGGGATCGATAAAATAGCGGATGTTATGATAGATCACATGAATTCTTACGTTGATTTTTATGACGCTCTCCACGGCATACGAAGATTTCATAAATTTTTCGCCTGGTATACAAAAGGCGTACCTGATGTGAGGACTTTAAGAGAAAAGGCGTTCCGCACAAAAACAAAAGAAGGGATGCTGGAAATTATCCAGTCTTTTAGAAAATTGACCAATGTTTAATAAGGTGATATAATAAACATCGCGTAAAAAAAGGAGGAGTTTATGCATTCTTACAAAGAAATAGGCCTTTCGAATACAAGAGAGATGTTCAAAAAAGCAATGGCAGGCAAATATGCTATCCCTGCTTACAATTTCAACAATATGGAGCAGCTCCAGGCAATAATCACGGCCTGTATGGAGACAAAATCTCCTGTAATACTTCAGGTTTCTTCGGGCGCCAGAAAATACGCAAACCAGATTTTATTGAGGCACATGGCAATGGGCGCAATGGAGATAATAAAAACAGCAGGTTCCAGTATTCCTGTGGCGCTTCATCTGGACCATGGCGATACATACGAACTCTGTGTTTCCTGCATAGAGTCAGGATTTTCTTCTGTAATGATAGATGGCTCTGCGCATAAATTTGAAGATAACGCGAACCTCACTAAAAAGGTAGTTGAATACGCGCACAAATACGATGTTACAGTAGAAGGAGAACTTGGAGTATTGGCAGGGATAGAAGATGAAGTAAGCCATGAAGCGAGTCATTATACCCACCCTGAAGAAGTGGAAGATTTTGTAAAAAAGACAGGCGTAGATAGCTTGGCTATTTCAATAGGGACTTCCCACGGCGCGTATAAATTCAAATTAAAACCCGGAGAAAGCGTTCCACCTCTGAGATTTGACATATTGGAAGAAGTTGAAAAAAGAATACCTGGTTTTCCTATAGTTTTACACGGGGCGAGTTCTGTTACAAAAGAATATGTAGGCCTTATAAATAAATATGGCGGGAAACTTGAGAATACAGCCGGCGTTCCTGAAGAACAGTTAAGAAAGGCTACAACTTCCGCAGTATGTAAAATCAATATTGATTCAGACGGCCGCCTCGCAATGACAGCCAAGGTAAGAGAAGTTTTTGCGCTTAATCCAAAAGAGTTTGACCCGCGTAAATATCTTGGGCCGGCAAGAGATGAGCTTGTAAAAATGTATAAGCATAAAAACGAGCATGTGCTCGGTAGCGCAGGCAAAGCATAAACTTTCTTGTCATCTAAAAAAATGATGCAAAAAATAGCTCTCATAGCAAGTATTATTTTACCGCTCTGGAACATTCCTCTTATAATAAGGATAATCAAAAGGCGTTCCTCAAAGGACCTGAGTATTTACTGGGCAATAGGTGTATGGATATGCTTCTTGGCCATGTTTCCATCAGGCGTCAAGAGCCAGGATATAGTCTACAGGACTTTTACTATGGTAAACTTTTTCTTTTTCAGTATAGTAGCTATCTGCACTATTTTCTTCCACAACAAGCCTGATATAAAAGAAAAATAAATTTCATATGGTCTTATGAAAATTATACCTATATTTATCCCTCACTCGGGGTGCCCATACAGGTGCATATACTGCGATCAGCATAAAATATCAGGAGCTTTGAGAACTCCTCGGGTAGATGAAATAAACTCTATTATAGAAAGAAATCTTAAAACAATCCCTAAAGATGAAAGAGTAGAGGTTGCTTTTTTTGGCGGCACTTTTACGCTCTTGCCGGAAGATTTGCAGAAAAAATATTTAGACACAGTTTATCCTTATGTGAAGAATAAAAAAATCGCAGGGATCCGCGCATCTACCCATCCTGAGGCAGTTACTGAAAAATCCATGAGGCTATTTAAAAAAAGAGGCGGATGTTTGGTCGAATTGGGCGTACAGTCGCTTGATAGAGAGGTTTTAAAAAAAATAAACAGGGTGATGGATTTTAATACAATTAAAATTGCAGCCGGTGTTATAAAAAAATCAGGCTTGGATTTAGGGGTGCAGGTAATGCTTGGTTTGCCAGGCGATACGCTTCAGAAATCAATAACAACAGCCCAGAAGCTTTTAGAATTAAAGCCGGAAACAGCCCGCATATATCCTGCGGTTGTTTTAAAAGGCACTGGGCTTGGAGATTTATTTAAAAAAGGCAGGTATAAGCCATTATCATTGGAAGATGCGATAGAGTGGTCTGCCTGCGTTTCAGATGTTTTTGAAAAAGGGGCTGTGAAAGTAATACGCATAGGGCTTCATCCTTCGGAATGTTTGAACTCAAAGAAGATAATCCTCGCAGGGCCATATCATCCGAGTTTTGGAGAGATGGCGCGCGCCAGACAGATGCGCAATAAAATAATAGATATTTTAGGCGCTAAAAAAATACCTAATCGCAAAATAATAGAGATACATGCGCCTAAAAAATTATTTAATCTAGTATCAGGGCACATGGGATTAGAAAAAAAATATTTAGAAAAATATTATGGAGTGCCAATTCACCTACGGGGTGAGCCAGATGGCTCACCCCGTAGGTGGACAATGGTGAGGATTAAAGACATAAGAAAAGATATCGCCATTATTGACCCAAGGATGCCTGATAAGGCGAAGATGAGATTGAAGAACATGGGATACTATGTCACGGAAGTGCTGCCGCATCCAAGATTAGCAAAGCCTGTAAAGGGCCATCCTGATATGATGTTATTTTCTTATGGTAAGAAAGTTATTTACGAGCCGCGTTTAGAAAAGATAGCGAGGCTTTTAAGAGACAATGGTTATGAATGTATCAGGGGAGAGAAAATCAGGTCGTATAAATATCCAAAAGATATTATCTATGATGCGTGCAGCATAGGAAAATATATAGTCCGTTATGCCGGAAAAATTGAAAAAAATATAGAAAATTTAAAAGCAGAATTTATAAGGGTTAAACAAGGATATGTGAAGTGTTCTGTAGTAGTTGTGGACGACAAGCATATTATTACCTCTGATAAAGGCATAAAAGATATTTGGGACAAACCCGCTTTGCTTGTAAGGCCTGGCAGTATAAAGCTCCCAGGTTATAAGACAGGATTTATAGGTGGCGCGTCAGGAGTCCATAAAGACATGATATTTTTTGTAGGGACATTAGAAAATCATCCAGATGGAAAGCTAATAAGAGATTTTATAAAGAAGAGGAGAAAGAAAATAGTAGAATTATGCGATGAGCCTCTTCATGACACAGGAAGTATTTTATTTTTTTAATACCAAGTTGGACTATTAACACATCACTATCTTTGCAGGTTTAAAGCCGTTAAAGTTTGGCACAGCGCTTGCCGAGGAGTAAGCGCCTATATTTTTTACATAGACAACATTGCCAACATCCAGCTCAGGAAGGTCTTCGCTTAAAGAAATTGTATCAAATGAATCGCAAGTAGGGCCTGCTAATGTGCTCAGGAATTTCTGCCCGCGCTTTAAAGTTTTAAATTCATATTTACAATGATCGAATACTATTCCTGAAAAATCTCCATAAAGCCCGTCATTGAGATAGTAATAGTTTTTATTATTTCTAAAAGCCCTTCCTATTACTTGTGTAACGAGTATTCCAGCAGGGCCTGCAAAAAATCTGCCAGGCTCAGCTATGAACCTGACATTTTTATCAAACAGCCTATGCAGTTTTTTTCTTACCTGGCTTGCCATGCCTTCAAATGTAAGGTGGCTGTCAGCGTCAAAGTGTTTTATAGGGAAACCGCCGCCTATATCCAGTATATTTAAAAACAGTCCTGATTGCTTTGCTTCGTTGAATATCACTGAAGATACTTCGAGAGCCTGTAAATAATTTTCAGCATTAGTGCATTGTGACCCGACATGAAAACTTATACCCATTGGTTTTAAACCAAGAGATCTTGCTTTTTTTAGCAGAGATATAGATTGTTCCGGGTCAGCTCCGAACTTAAGAGAGAGTTCTACGATACTGCCGATATTTGCTACTTTGATTCTTATAATGACTTTTGCGCCAGGGCAGGCTTTCGCTATTTTGTATAATTCCGGCTCGTTGTCAAAGGTCATGAGTTTTACTTTTTTCTTGCAGGCTGATCTCATATCATCGTGGGATTTTATAGTGTTAGCGAAAATTATTCTGTCAGGGCTTGCGCCGAGTTCCAGGACAGTATTCATTTCGTTGGCGCTCGCCACGTCAAAACCAGCGCCTAATTCAATAAATTTTTTAATGATTCCAGGATACGGATTTGCTTTGATGGCGTAATAAGGCGTGACTTCAGGCAGGGCTTTGCGGAAAGCCTCGTATTGCCTCTCAAGTATATTCTCCTGTATCAGCATAATAGGAGAAGAGTGTTTTTTTAGCATTTTACGTATCAGATTTTCTGTTCCGCCTAATTTATTTTTCATGATTGAGATACAAGGAATGTTGTGAATTGCCAGACATCCTTTTCTCTAGGTTTTTTAAGGCCTAGTGTTCTGAAAGTATTATCATAGTCTTTAAGAGGCGTCCAATCAACGGGTATTGATATAAAAGGCCCAAGATACGGCTTTGCAATTTTCATTATATCTTCGTGAGGTATATCGTCAGGTAGATTAAAACCTTTGTCAGGGTTTTCAATCATCCATCTGGCTGCGGCAACTACTGAGATAGCGACTTGCAGCGTAGTAGCATTCTGGTTAGGAACAAGTTTTCTTGTTTCTTCAATGTCCAACAAGCTTCCTGTCCACCATGAATTAAAATCGTGGCCCATGAGTAATACGCCTAGTCTGTCTTCACCTTTTATGATCTCATTGTTCATTATTCTTTGTTTTTCCTGAAGGTTATATCGCCTCATCTCAAGCTCATGGAGAGAGTTTATAGCAGAATCGCATGGGCAATATGCGTAATGTACAGTTGGCCTGTAAACGGCTTTTCCTTTATTGTTCCAGACCGTAAGCCTATCCGAGATTCCGAATGCTTCGCCGTGTCGGATGACCATTCCTATGATTTCGCAATCCGGAACCCAGGAGCGGACCCACGTATTTACTCCCATGCTCTCCAGGCATATCTGATTTTTTGGGCCGGTTTTATGAAAACAGGATCTTTTAGGAATATTTTTTTCATGTGTTCCCCATCCCATCTCCGCAGGCGCAATACCTTCTTCGAAGAATCCTTCAATGCTCCATGTATTTACAAATTCGTCAAGTTCTTTTGGCTTGTCTGTTATCTGCGTGTCGCGCTCGCTTATATGTATGACCTTGACGCCTGAGTGCCTTGCAAGCTCAGGATAATTTTTATTCTTCAAAGCTTCTTTTAGCACCTTTACGCGCTTATCTTTTGTTTTATCTTCAATGATTTTTTTAGAGAGGTCCTCCAGGGCTATTTTTGTAAAATGCGATACAAGGCCTGGGTTTGCGCCATGATCAACAATAGCTGAAGTGCCGTTATTATCGCCCCACTTTTTCAAAAGCTCGCGTATTTCCATCTGTCTCGCGTAGAGAGTCAGATTTGTCGGGTTGTTATTGTTAACGCCTTTTTTATAGGGGTCCCATACCTCAACAGAGGTATTTACGTATAGAATTTTATTATCTCTGCACCATTGAAGCATGGCGATGCAGTCGATATTCCACGCCAGGTCTATTATCAAATCTCCAGCGCCTACATATTTTTTCAAAAGTAAGGCATAATTTTTAGGCGTAATGCGGTCAATTACGTAACTAACGCCTTTATCCAGGCTGTCTTTTACGCGGGATCTATTATCCATAAAATCCATTATGGTGATATTTTTCGGCGGGCTATCTATGATTTTCAATATAAGCGGTATTGCGCATTGGGAAACAGAACCGCATCCAATAACAAGAATTTTTCCTTTAAATTGCATCTCATCTCCTATAGCGCTTGAAAAACGATAGGTTTATTCTAACAAAAATTTTTTTTTAATCAAATAAAATTTTTACTATGTTTGACATAAATGCGGAATTGGTGTAAACTAAAAAATAATATTATGATAAAATTCAAAAATAAAATCCTCATGATAGGCTACGGCGCAGTGGGAAGATGCGCATTGCCGCTTCTAATAAAGCATATAAATGTCTCTTATAAAAATATTACTATAATAGATTTCGCCGATAAGCGTGAAGAATTAAGCCCATGGATAAAAAAGGGAATAAGATATTTTCAGGAAAGGGTTACACCTGTCAATATAGCAAGGACCCTTTCTCAGTATGTGTCTCCGGGTGGGCTTGTTGTAGATCTTGCTTGGAATATAGACTCTGTGAGCATGCTTAACTGGTGCCACGAAAATAAAGTATTGTATGTTAATACATCAGTAGAAGAGTGGGACCCGTATGCCAACATAGACAAGAAAACTCCTTTTGAAAAATCACTTTATTATAAACAGATGGAAATATGGAAATTGATTTCCAGGTGGAACAATAGCCATAAAGCCACTACAGCTGTTTTGGACCACGGAGCAAATCCCGGCCTTATCTCGCATTTTACAAAAAAAGGCATTATTGATATTGCCTCCAGGGTTTTAAAAGATAAGGTTGTTTCAAAAAAAGACGAAAAGATCATAGAGCACTTTATAAAAGAGGAAAAATTTCCTGAGTTAAGCATGAAACTCGGCATAAAAGTTATACACATAAGCGAACGAGATACCCAGATAACTAATAAACCGAAACAAGTAGACGAGTTTGTAGGCACATGGAGTATAGAAGGCCTTAGAGAAGAGGGGATTTCTCCGGCTGAGATAGGGTGGGGCACGCATGAAAACAAGCTTCCAGAGCTTGCCAATGTACCTGAAATAGGCCCTAGGAACCAGATATTTCTTTCGCGCATGGGAATGAATACATGGGTGCGCTCATGGGTTCCTTACGGCGAAGTAGTCGGCATGGTAATAAGGCATGCAGAGGCTTTCACGATTTCAGACAGGCTTACTATGTGGAGAAAAGGAAAAGCTATTTACAGGCCTACGGTTCATTACGCTTATATGCCTTGTAACGAGACGCTTTCCTCGCTTTATGAGCTCAGGTGCAGAAATTACGAATTACAGTCCAGGATCAGGATTATGAATGATGAGATTATAAGCGGTTCTGATACGCTTGGCGCCCTTATAATGGGCCACAGATACAACTCCTGGTGGACAGGAAGTATATTGAGCATAGATGAGTCCAGAAAATTAGTCAAACATCAAAATGCCACCACGCTGCAGGTAGCTATAGGGGTTGTGTCAGGCATTATGTGGGCCATAGAAAACCCTGATCAAGGTGTATTAGAGCCTGATGAGCTGCCTCACGAATATATATTAAAGATAGCAAAACCATATCTCGGAAAATTAATATCAGAGCCTTCAGACTGGACTCCATTCAGAGACTACCAGGTATTCTTCAAAGAAAACCTGGACGCATACCTTGATAAAAAAACTCCATGGGCTTTTAAGAATTTTTTATTCAAGCCCTGACGTGTTACGTTTGAAATATTCGAGGTTTATGAATATTATATTAGCGTCTAATTCAAAGAGAAGGCACGAGATTCTAGCCTCATGCGGTATAAAACATTGCGTGTTTCCAAGCAATGCCACAGAGTATATGGCTATCAGCAGGCTTCCTGAGCAGGTGGCAATGATAAATGCTCGCATAAAGGCAGAAGCGGTTGCAAAAAAATTTAAATCCGGATATGTGATAGGTGCGGATACAGTTGTTTTATTGGGAAAGAAGATAATCGGTAAACCCAGAAACGCAAGCCACGCTAAAAAGATGTTAAAAGAGATGTCTGGTAAGACCATCTCAGTCTATACCGGGCTTTGCATTATAGATGTAAAAAAAGAAAACCCGATTTCAGATTACGAAAGGGCTTTTGTAACTGTGAAAAAACTTAAAGATAAAGAGATCCCGAAATATTTTAAATTGCTTGGGCCGTATGACAAAGCAGGCGGATTTTCAATAGAAGGCGTTGGTTCGTTTATCTTTGACGACATAAAAGGCTCTTATTTTAATGTGCTTGGCCTTCCTACAGCTAAGTTAAAAGAGATGTTTGGAAAATTGGGCGTTGATATTTTAAAAGAAATCAGGCGCGATGTTTGACGTAATAGTTATAGGCGCTGGCCCGGCTGGCATGATGGCAGCAGGCCGCTCAGCCGAACTTGGCAATAAAACCCTCCTCCTTGAAAAAACAGACTCCCCCGGTAAAAAACTACTCTTATCCGGAAACACCAGGTGCAATATCACAAATAGCTGCGAAAGCGTGGAAGATTTTATAAGTAATTTTTCAGAGTCAGGAAAATTTTTAAGAAATGCCTTCAGCGTATTTTTTAATAAAGAGCTTTTGAGATTTTTCAGAAAAAGAGGTCTTGATTTTAAAGTAGAGCCAGGCGGCAAGGTTTTTCCGATTACCGATAAGGCAAATGATATCCTCCGCATACTTGTAAAATATGTTAAAGATTCAAGATGCCAGATTTTATACAGAAAAGAGGTTTCTGATATAGTAAAACAGGGCTATATTTTTGAAATAACCACAAGAGATAGCTCTATATACAGCGCAAAAAAGGTAATAATCGCGACAGGCGGGTTTTCTTATCCCCAGACAGGTTCTACAGGATTTGGTTTTCATATTGCAAAAAAATTAGGCCACACTGTAATAAAATCAAAACCAGGCCTCACAGGGGTTATATTAAAGACTAATTTTTTAAAAGAATGGCAAGGCGTGTCATTTGAAGACGCAGGGGTAAGTGTTTACTCAGGTGACAAGCTTATTCATAAAGATCGCGGGGAAATGATATTTACGCACTTTGGAATATCAGGTCCGATTATACTTCATATGAGCCATATAATATACGATGGCCTGGATTCAGGAAAAAAGGTTTTTATTTCAGTAGATTTTAAGCCGGCCCTAAATCATCACGAACTGGGGCTGCTTTTCCAGGAAGTATTTAAAACCAACCCCGCCAGGAAAATAAGCAACACCCTGAAAGAATTTATACCTGCCAGGCTGGTAAAAAGATTTCTAAAAGCCATGTCTACGGATCCGGATAAAAAATTGAACCAGGTTTCCAAAGAAGAAATAATAGCCATTTTAGAAAAACTAAAAGGATTTAGATTAAATGTAGAATCTGTGCGGCCGATACAGGAAGCTATGGTTACATGCGGCGGCGTATCCGTAAAAGAGATAGATCCAAAAACCATGGAATCTAAAATTCTAAAGGGGCTTTATTTTGCAGGAGAATTGATTGACATAGACGGAAGGACAGGTGGATATAATCTGCAGGCGGCTTTTTCAACAGGCTGGATAGCAGGCGGAAATTTATCCTGCGCCGCAAAAGTCTGTGCGGCATCAAGTAGAATTTGAAGCCCACCAGGGCCAACGTCTTGTAGGCGGAATACTTAGCCCCGATTTATCGGGGCTAATGTATAACCGCCAGTTGGCAAATTTTACTTGATTAAACAAAATGCATCGAAGGGTTAATCCGCCAGCGTTTGTCTCTTTAGTTTTTTAACGGCATCCTTGCCTATAAGCTTTTCAACTATAGCGAAAGCAAATTCCATCGCAGTAGCCGGTCCTTGGCTAGTTATAATATTTCCATCTACCACAACAGCTTTATTTTTGTATTTTGTGCTTTTTGCAAAATCAATCTGGTCTCCCGGATAGCACGTGGCGGTTTTATTGTCCAGAAGGCCCATCGGAGCCATAACTACGCTTGGCGCTGCGCATATACCTGCAATTAAAGCGCCTCTAGAATTCATATCCTTGATAAAATCATTTACCTCGCTAGAATTGTGAAGATGCAATGCCCCCGGCATTCCTCCTGGAATAATTACAGCGTCAGCTTCAGGCTTGATATCGTTCAATTTTTTATCCGCGGATATTGTTATTCCGTGCGAGCCTGTGATGTTCATACTGTCAATCCCCGCGCTAACAATCTCTATCCCAGCCCTTCTCAGGATGTCAACCACAGTAACCGTCTCTATCTCCTCAAAGCCTGTTACAAGTAATATAATAGCTTTTTTCGACATATTTACCTCCAAGTATGTTATAATAAAAAATATGAAGAAATTCAAGTACATTTATGGACCGGTGTTTTCCTGGAGGCTCGGAAGGTCTCTTGGCGTGGATCCATTATCCCAGACAGATAAGATATGCACGTTTGACTGTTCCTATTGCCAGATAGGTGAGACTAAGCTTTTTAATTCCGGAAGAAAAGTCTTTGTTTCTAAAGAAGCTATAGCGAAGGAGATTTTAGCCCTGCCTAAAAACATAAAAATAGACTATATTACTTTTTCAGGAAACGGGGAGCCCACTCTGGCTAAAAATCTGGGCGATATTATAAAGCGCATCAGAAAAATAAGAAAAGAAAAGATCGCTGTCATAACCAACGCCTCTTTGATAAATAAAAGCGATGTGCAGGAGGATCTTTTACTGGCGGATTTTGTTCTTGTAAAGCTGGACGCCAATGCGGAAGATCTTTTCAGGGAGATAAACAGGCCGGATCCGGGCATAAGATTCGGAGATGTTGTAAAAGGCATAAAAAGATTCAGCGAAATCTATAGAGGAAGATTGGCGCTTCAGATTATGTTTGTCGGGAAAAATAAGTCGTACGCAAAAGAGATAGTAAAGATGGCGAAAAAGCTCGGCATAAAAGAGGTGCAGCTCAATACCCCTTTAAGGGAGTGCTCTGAAAAGCCTCTTTCAAAGTCTGAGATGGATACTATAAAGAAGTATTTTAAGGGTATGTCTGTAAATTATGTATATTGGGCCAAAAGAAAAGCAGTAAAGGCCATGGATAAAGAGGACACTGAAAAGAGGCATGGCAGGGATAAAAGATAATATTCAAAATATACTGAAAGGGTTTCCGAGCCATGTAGAACTCGTGGTTGCTGCTAAAGGCCGAAGCGTAGGCGAGATTTTAGAGGCAATAGATGGCGGAGTAAAAATATTTGGCGAAAACTATACGCAAGAAGCCGAAGAAAAGTTTAGCATAATCGGAAGCGGAAAAGTTAAATGGCATTTTATAGGCCATCTCCAGAAAAATAAGGTCAAAAAAGCGGTTAAAATTTTTGACGTGATAGAAACAGTGGATTCAATTGAAATAGCCCAAGCTATAGATAAATACTCAGCCGCAATAAATAGAGTAACGGAAGTTTTTATAGAGGTTAATTCAGCCAAAGAAAAAAATAAATCTGGCGCATTGTCCGAAGACGTAGAAATCCTTGCCCGCCATATCTTAGAATTAAAAAATATAAAGTTAACAGGCCTCATGACAATGGGCCCTGCGCTTAAAAACCCGGAAGATTACAGGCCGTATTTTAAAGACACAAAAGTACTTTTCGATAAAATAAAATTAAGCTTAGGTATAAAATATCTCTCCATGGGCATGAGCGATTCCTATCAGATAGCTATCCGGGAAGGCGCAAATATCGTAAGGATAGGAACAGCCATTTTCGGGCCCCGATTACTAAAAGGTGTATAATAATCTAAAGAATTAATGCAGCGGGATAAACAAAAAAGGAGCAAGATGAAAAAAATTATTAAACACAAAAGTTCTTCAGTTCCACAGCAGGATGAACAAGATGTAATAGCTCTTATTAATAAGATGCAGGAACAGCTGGTTTCTTTGGAAAAGAAAATAGATACCCTGGTCAGCCAGTCTTCAAAAAAACCTGCTGAGGAAAAACATTTTTCAAAACCTTTTCAGCGTTTTGACCGGCCTCGTCATCACGATAGAAGCGACAGAGACAATAACTTCAGAGAAAGAAACTTTACTCGGGTAATCTGCTCAGACTGTAACAAAGAATGCGAAGTCCCTTTTAAGCCCAGCGGAGACCGTCCAGTGTATTGCAAAGAGTGTTTTGCAAAGCGTAAGGACAGGCCCCAGCATAAGGAAAACTACGATAATAAACCAAGGGAACGAGCTTTTATTCCGGAACGCCATTTTGATAAACAAAAAAACAGCGAAAACCGAAAGCCAGATAAAAGAAAGCAGACAGGTTTCCGAAAACGAAAAAAATAATTTTTGTACTCGCAGAATATGCACAAAGACCCCTTTATCGGCGTCACCCTTTATTATGAAAAAGGATTAAAATAAGATACAATATGAAACAGAAAATTACAAGAAGGCAAAAAGATATTTCAAGACTATTGAGGGAAAAGAAAATGCTGGAGAAGGATACCTTGAGGTACTCGAGGAAAGCTAAAAGGGGAGCGAAAAATGAGCGGTAAAAGATACTTTACGCCGGAGCAGGCTAAGAAAATCGGAGATAAGTTAGGAATAAAATGGGATAAGTTTGACGTTGAACAGTTCAGACAGGGCATGGATGTGGAATTAGAGCATGGGCTGATAGATCCCAAAACAAATGTCACGAATAACGACAGTATCATTACAGGCAAGATAGCGCTCGCCCATCTTAACGAGTTTTCTGATTATTATGATAGGCTGGAAGAGATGGAAGAGGAAGCGGAAAAATACTGGGAAGGGAAAAAGTAAGAAGCATTCATAAGTACGCATTTCAGGGGTAGTTCTGGTCCTAACTCCGGAACTGCCCTTTATTTTTTCATAAGGCAATACTTTCAATCAGGTAATACTAATAGGTATTTGCCAGCCCTGGCAGGTCTGAGAAAAGCCTCGCCGATTTGAGCGGGCACGGTATCCTGTGCAGGCTGGGGCCGTTCGGCACGAAATAATTTTGCCGTCCGCTACGGTTTACAGCTCGTTTCTCTGCCGACTATCGCTTTGTCAACCGACCGAAACTCGCTGTAATTCCTTGCGGACATTTGCCAAAATTTTTCTAATGTGCCTCAGGCCCCAGCCTGCACAGGACGAGCGAGAATCGGCGCGGAGCGAAGAACGCCACGCTGGGGCGGCTGAGCCTCATTAGGAAAGCTCATTACTAAAAGTCCCAAGCGAGGTAGAAGTCTAGGGACGTCTTTTCGAAGACCTGCCAGGGCTGGCGATTACGTAATGTGTTACTTAACTATTCAAATAATGCCCTTTATTTTTTGTAATAACTTGACAGGTGAAATTAGATATGATAAATTAGTTATGAGCATATGTTCATAACTATCGGGAGGGGCGCTTGAGGCCGAAGAAGACCAGGTGGATAAAATGCGCGCCAGAAGAGAGATGTTTTAAGCCTTTATGCAGGCCGCTTAGTAAACTCAAGAGCGTGTATCTTACGCTTGATGAATTTGAAGCTGTGCGCCTCGCGTGTCTTGGGGGATTAAAGCATATAGACGCAGCAAAGAAGATGAAAATATCCCGGCCTACATTTTCCAGAATTTTAACTTTAGCTCACAGCAAGATAGCGGATGGTTTAGTTAATATCAAGGCGATTAGGATTGAAGGCGGTTGTTGTAAAATCGAAAGGAGATGAAGATGAAGAATGAAACAAAAGAGAAAAAAACAAAGAAGGGATTTTTCTCTAGAATGCTTGAAAAATTAGACAAGAAAATGGAGGAGAAAGCAAAATCTCAGCCATGCTGCAAGCCTTCGGACAAGGGAGGCAGTTCGTGCTGCAGCTGATAATCGACTGGCTGACATATTCTGTTTTTAAACTTGACCCAGGTTCTAAACTGGGAGCCAGCATAAATTTTTTTATCTACGATTCTGTTAAAATTATTTTACTTCTATATGTATTAATAGCGGCTATAGGGTTTTTAAGGAGTTTTATATCGCAGCAAAAGATAAAATCCTGGATCTCTGGCGCCAAAGGCTGGGGCAACTTTTTTGCGTCGCTCTTTGGCGCAGTCACGCCATTTTGCTCATGCTCCTCAATACCGATTTTTATAAGTTTCTTGAAAGCTGGGGTGCCACTGGGCATAACTTTTTCTTTTCTTATCACGTCCCCTTTGATCAATGAGTATCTGGTTGTTTTGATGTTCGGATTTTTTGGCTGGAAGATCACGCTGGCTTATATAATAAGCGGCATGGCCATAGGAATTATTTCAGGGGTTATCCTTGGCAAGATGAAACTGGAGCAATACGTGGAAAAAGATATTTTATCCGGAAGCGCTGAAGAGATATTGGAGGTAAAATATAAAGGTATTAGACAGAGGATCCTTTTTGGGATTCAGGAATCAAATAGCATCGTGCGCAAACTCTGGGCGTGGGTATTGATTGGCGTAGGACTGGGCGCTTTAATCCACAATTATATTCCACAGGAGACTATTCGCGTGATAATCAGTAAGACCGGAATATTCTCTGTGCCTATCGCTACTATTATAGGTGTCCCAATGTATGGAAGCTGCGCAGCTATTGTGCCTATCGCAGTGGTCTTATTTCAAAAAGGCGTTCCTTTGGGGACTGCCCTGGCGTTCATGATGGCTGTCGCGACATTAAGCCTTCCAGAGGCAATCATGTTAAGGAGGGTGATACATTTAAGGTTAATCGCTATATTTTTTGCAATAGCTACCTTGGCGATTATTTTTACGGGCTATTTGTTTAATTTTTTACAAAAACTTTTATTTTAGATGAAAATAGAAACCCTAAGCATAAACCTTTCCTAAATCGTATAAAATCTGGTATAATCTATATACTTATGAATTACGATGTCATTATTATAGGCGGAGGACCTAGCGGCCTCACCGCAGGCATATATGCTTCAAGGGCAAGGCTTAAAACGCTTTTAATAGAAAGCGTATCTATCCCGTGTCAGGCTGTTACAACAGATCATATAGAAAATTATCCTGGATTTCCAGATGGCGTTAATGGTTTTGAATTGATAGAGAAATTTAAAGTCCAGGCCATGAAATTTGGAACAGAATTTGTTTCAGACGAAGTGAAAGATATCAAAGAATCTAAACCAGGTTGGCAGATAGTGACAGAAGATAAAACTTATACTGCCTTGTCAGTTATTATTGCAACTGGCGCAAGTCCTAAAAGATTAGATGTCCCAGGTGAGGATAAATTTAGAGGCAGGGGTGTATCTTATTGCGGCACTTGCGATGGCGCGCTTTTTAAAGATAAAGAAGTAGTTGTGGTTGGAGGAGGAGATACTGCGCTTGAAGAAGCTATTTTTCTTACAAGATTTGCAAAAAAGGTTACAGTTATTCATAGAAGGAATGCATTGCGTGGAACTAAGATATTACAAGAAAGAGCAGCTGCCAATAAAAAGATAGAATTTATATGGGATTCTGTTGTTTCCGAGATTGTAGGCGCAAATAAAGTCACAGGAGTGAAGATAAAAAATGTAAAAACTAATGCCGGGACAGATTTTTCTTGCGGCGGAGTTTTTATATTTGTAGGTTATGCGCCTAACACAGATTTTTTGAAAAATGAACTATCTAGGGACGAAAGCGGTTATGTAATCGTAGACGATAACTGCCTGACTTCAAAGCCAGGCATATTTGCGTGTGGCGACTGTCGTAAAAAGCTATTAAAACAGGTAGTAACCGCCTGCGGCGATGGCGCCATTGCAGCATTTAGCTGCCAGCATTACCTTGAAAGCAAGGCATAAAACTATATAACTTTACAAATCGTGCATGGCACGAATTGTAAAGTTAGGGATAAAAAGGATGATATGAAGGTTTGGGCGTGGACAATAGGAAGCGTGATTGCAATAAGTCTGATTTCTTTGGTCGGCGTAGTTACGCTTTCTTTGAATAAAACAAAACTCAAAGCTATTTTGCTAATTCTAGTAAGTTTTGCAGTAGGCGGATTATTTGGAGATGTCTTTATACATCTTCTGCCGCAGTCTTTTGAGGCCTTAGGAGTGAATCTTAAAACCTCTCTTTATATTCTAGCGGGGATTTTTATTTTTTTCATTCTTGAAAAATTCATACGCTGGAGACATTGCCACGTACCTGTTTCTAAAGAGCATATCCATCCTGTAGCCATGATGAATCTAGTAGGTGATGGCGTGCATAACATGCTGGACGGCATGATAGTTGCTGCTAGTTTTGTTGTGTCTGTTCCAATAGGCATAGCAACTACTCTTGCTGTGATACTTCATGAAATTCCTCAGGAGATAGGTGATTTCGGCATACTTATTTATAGCGGTATAACTGTAAAAAAAGCGCTTTTTTTAAATTTTATTTCAGCGCTTACAGCTGTGGTTGGCGCAATAATAGCTCTTATCCTGGAATCCAGGATAAAAGGTTTTGCAATGTATCTATTGCCGATAACAGCAGGCGGGTTTTTATATATCGGAGGGTCTGATCTGATACCGGAACTTCACAAGGAAGACCACGTAAAGATTTCTACGTCGTTACTACAGCTTGTTGCGATTATGCTGGGGATTGGCATAATGGCTTTGCTGGTTTTCGTTGAATAAAAGAAAGGGGTGTAAGATGAAGAAAATACTTTTTGTGTTTCTTGCAGCATTAATCTGCATGTCTTTTTTATCCGTATCTTTTGCCAGAGATATGAGTGATAAAAAATGGGATAAAAAAGGACATGGTTGTTCAATGTGCCCTATGCATAAAATGATGATGGACGGCAAAAAGCTGATTGCGACTCAAGATGGCGGAGTGGTGTTGATGATGGGCAATAAACTTATAAAATATGATGCAAGTATGAACCTGGTAAAAGAAGTTGAAATAAAAATGGATATGGAAGCGATGAAAAATTCAATGGAAGAAATGAAAAAGAATTGCCCTATGTGCAGCAAGATGCAAGATAAAAAATAACAAATATGAATAACTGGTGGGAACAGGATATAGGTGAAATAGAAAAAGCCCTTGGCGTAGATTCTGCCAGGGGCCTTGCTTGTAAGGAAGCTGAATCAAGGCTCGAGAAATACGGGCCTAACCAGCTCAAGGAGAAAAAAGAAATAAATCCTCTGGATATTTTCATAGGCCAGTTTAAAGATTTTATCGTATGGGTTTTAATTGGCGCGGCGCTTGTCTCAGGGTTCTTACAGGAATGGATAGACGCATTTGCCATAATAGCGATTGTAATATTAAATGCAATACTTGGCTTTATCCAGGAATACCGCGCAGAAAAATCTCTAGCTGCTTTAAAGAAGCTTTCCTCCCCGAATTCAAAAGTTATCCGCGAAGGCAGCCGCAAAATCATAAATTCCTATAAAATAGTCCCAGGGGATTTGATCGAACTTGAGGCAGGGGATAATATTCCAGCTGACGCCAGACTTATATGGGTTACTCCTAATTTTAGTGTGGCAGAGGCTAGTCTCACCGGGGAATCTCATCCTGTGGCAAAAACCACACTTTCCTTAAAGGAACGAGAAGTGCCATTGGCTGACAGAGCAAATATGGTCTATATGGGAACATCTATTGCATCTGGTAAGGCTAGGGCTATTGTAGTGGAAACAGGCATGGAGACAGAGCTAGGTAATATTGCCGGCATGATCCAGGGAGTGAAAGAAGACGTAACGCCTTTACAGAAAAGATTAGAAGAATTCGGGAAATTTATAGTTTATATCTGTTTCGGCCTTGTAGGGCTTGTATTTTTACTTCAGATTTTACGCGGCAATAAAATTATAGATGTATTTTTAACTTCAGTGAGCCTGGCTGTTGCTGCAATCCCTGAGGGGCTCCCTGCAGTCGTAACCATAGCTCTTGCGCTAGGCGTCCAGAGAATGGTAAAACGCCACGCCATCATAAGAAAATTGCCTTCAGTAGAGACGCTCGGCTGTGCCACAGTCATTTGTTCTGATAAGACAGGCACTCTCACAAAAAACGAGATGACAGTCCAGGCAGTTTATATAAATAGAATTTTATTCAATGTAACAGGAGTTGGTTATGACGTAAAAGGCGAATTTACAAGAGATTATAAAACAATAGACCCTGTTGATTACCCAGAGCTAAAGAAACTTCTTTCTTACTCAGCGCTCTGTAATGGAGCAGACCTTGTTAAAGACGCAACAGGCTATAAAATAATAGGCGATCCCACAGAAGGCGCTATGCTTAGCTGCGCTGCCAAATTGAATGTATGGAAAAAAGACCTGGAAAATAAATTCCCATTTATTGAAGAAATACCATTTGATTCTGAGCGTAAAAAAATGACAATAGTCAGGCGGGATAATGGCAAGATAATCGCCTTTATTAAAGGAGCGCCAGATATATTCTTAGAAGACTGTGTTCAAATAGAAGACAGAGATAGTGTTAGAAAATTGGAAGATAAGGATAAAAAAGAAATCTTTGCAACTAATGAAAAGCTTGCCTCATCCGCGATGAGAGTGCTTGCTATAGGTTATAGAACCCTGGATAAAACGCCTGAAAGCTACAGCGCTGAGGCAATTGAAAAAGATCTCGTATTTTTAGGCCTTGTGGCAATGATAGACCCTGCGAGGGAAGAGGTCAAAGGTGCTATTGAAAAATGCAATTCCGCAGGCATAAAAACAGTAATGATAACAGGCGACCATAAAAATACCGCAATCGCTATAGCCAAAGAGCTTGGATTTTTCAAAAAAGATTCAATAGCTCTCACAGGCGAGGAACTTGATAGATTAAGCGACGAAAAATTTTATGAAGAAATAGAAAATATCCCTGTTTACGCCAGGGTTTCGCCTGAACATAAGCTCAGGATTGTAAAAGTGTGGCGCAGACACGGCGAAGTCGTAGCAATGACAGGCGATGGCGTAAATGACGCGCCCGCAGTAAAAGAAGCTGACATAGGCATCAGTATGGGCATCACAGGCACAGATGTTACAAAAGAAGTGTCCGACATGATTATTACAGATGATAATTTTGCCTCTATTGTTTCAGCAGTAGAAGAAGGAAGGGGCATATACGATAATATCAAAAAATTCATACATTATCTTCTGTCTTGTAATGTAGGAGAGATTTTAGTAATGCTTATTTCATCTCTAATAGGTTTTCCTGTGCCGCTTTTGCCTATACAGATATTATGGGTGAATCTTGTGACTGACGGCCTGCCTGCGCTTGCCCTGGGAATGGATCCTGTCGACAAAAATATAATGGCCCGAAAGCCGCGCAAACCTGACGAGCCTGTTATTACAAGAGAGAATGGTTTTTTAATGCTCTGGCAGGGGGCTTTTATAGCGCTTTGCAGCTTGCTTGCTTTCAGCTTTGTATTATTTATTGAAAAGGAAGGCATCGGCCGCGCAAGGACAGCTGCATTTATAGTGCTATCCTGCGCTCAGTTATTCCATTCCTTTAACTGCCGCAGTAACAGGGAGTCTATTTTTAAGATAGGATTTTTGACAAATAAAAAATTGATCCTGGCTACTCTTATTTCATTCTCTCTTCAGATGCTGGTAGTCTACCAGCCGTTCTTGCAGACTATTTTTAAAACAGAGCCGCTAGGGGCTTTTGACTGGGGCCTTGTGATACTCATCTCGTCATTTCCATTGTGGGCAATGGAAATAGTAAAATTTATAAGAAACTGTATGCGTAAATCTTAAGTGTCGGACTTGCTGTTAAAAAAGGTAAAGGTGTGTATTTTTTTAAAGGAGGAACGCTGTGAAAATATTTAGACTGATAAGTATAGCCATATTTTTTATTGGAATAGTTGCAATAGGCTATGCTGAGGACAATCCTACGCTTAAAGTCATACATAGTCGCAAAAGTGTCAGACATTATATAAACCGCAAAGTTGCAAAAGAAGATTTATTGATGCTTGTTAAGGCAGGCATGGCAGCGCCTACGGCTGTGGATAGAAGGCCTTGGGCTTTTATTATAGTTACCGATAAGGCTAAGCTGGAAGAGCTGGAGATGGGATTGCCTTATACAAAGATGCTTACCAAGGCAGGCGCTGGAATCATAGTATGTGGAGTTATGGAAAAAGCTCTTCCTGGAGAAGGAAAGGAATTTTGGATACAGGATTGTTCAGCTGCGACAGAGAATATACTTTTAGCTGCCGAGTCAATGAGTCTGGGCGCAGTATGGACGGCAGCTTATCCTTCCCAGGAAAGGATGGGACATGTAAGGAAAGTTCTGGACATACCTGAAAATATAGTGCCTTTAAATGTAATTCCTGTAGGCTATTCTTTGGGAGATGAAAAGCCAAAAGATAAATTCGACCCGGCGAATGTGCACTGGGAAAAGTGGTGATGGTTTTACTTCATAAAAATTGGAGGCGTTGTGAATAAGAAAAAGATACTTTTAGTTGATGATGAAGAAGATATAATAAAGATGAATAAACTCAGACTAATAGAGTCGAATTATGATGTTGTATCGGCAAATGACGGTAAGGAAGGAATTGAAAAGGCTGAAAAGGAGATTCCAGATCTGATCCTTTTAGATGTAGTGATGCCCAGGATGGACGGGCTTCAAACGCTTTTAAAATTAAAAAACAATCCAAAGACATTACATATACCTGTTATAATGCTAAGTGGCACAGGAGACAAACTAATATTGAATAAAGCCATGATTAATGGCGCAGCTGATTTCATTTATAAGCCTTTTAACGGAGAAATGCTATTGGAGACAATCAAGAAAAATTTACTCGATAAATAAGGCAGGAGGCGATATGAAGATAGGCGGAAAGACAGTAACTGTTCTTAAGATAAGGAACAGAAAAGGTTATGCAGCTATTTGCTGTAATAATCTAACAGAAGGCAGGACTTCTCAGGAAGCTTGCGCCAGGATGGAAAAAGCTTTGCGAAGAAAACCGAAGAAATAATTATTGACAAAGATAAAGAATATGCTATACTATTTTTAATCAGTAAGCAGTAGTAAATAAGGGTTTAGAAGTTTGGAGCCGTAAGGTAACGAGTACTAACCTTACGGTGTTTTTGTTTCTGCCATTATTTGCTATAATCTTAAAGAAAGGGGGTAGTGAGTAATGGCGCGAGGAAAAGTAAAATGGTTCAATAACCAGAAAGGTTATGGGTTTATTACGCCTGAGAACGGTAAGGATGTATTCGTGCATCACAGTGTTATTCAGGGAGATGGCTACAAGTCTCTGGAAGAAGGCCAAGAAGTAGAGTTTGACATACAGAATGGTCCTAAGGGCGAACAGGCTACAAACGTAGTAAAGATATAACTCGACGGAAAATTAGTAAAGCAATGAGGCCCGGTATCATAAAGATCCGGGCCTCATTTTTTTGGCCAAAATTTAGTGTTGTTTTTAGGATAATAGAAAGGTATTATATATTTATGTTGTTAGAAATGCATTGCCATACTTCAAGATATTCCAGATGCAGCCAGGCAGGCGCTGCAAGCCTTGTCATGCAGGTAAAGAGAAAAGAACTGCAAGGCGTTATTATTACAGAGCATCATTATCTATGGGAGGAAGACGAGATAAAGGCGCTTAAGATTGAAGCTGAGCTGGATGAGAATTTTTTGATAATGGCAGGCCAGGAAGTGGAAACAGATATCGGCCATGTTCTTGTGTTCGGAGCGAAGAGGACGATTGAAGAAGAAATTAGTTTAAAAGATTTAAGGGCATTTTTTCCAGATGCTGGTTTAGTCTGGGCCCACCCTTTTAGAAACGGAAATATTCCTGACGAAAAGGAATTATTAAATCCCATACTGGACGCAATAGAGATATTCAGCATGAATCAAACGCCTAAAGAGAATTATTTGGGCCTTAAGGCATGGCATAAATATAAATTTACAGCCTCTAGTGGAAGCGACGCTCATACAGAAGGCATGGCAGGGGCGTATCCCACGCAGTTCGACCATTCGGTTACAACAATGCAGGACCTTGTAACAGAAATTAGAAAATCCAGGTGCAGGCCATTCTTCAAGGAAATTCCAAAGTCAGGCACTAATATTATAGTAACTGAAATTACAATCGGTACTAAAGGCTATGACGAGTCCAGGAGTAGGATTATAATGAAAAATATAACAGATGATAAAAAATGGCTGGCTGCAAAGTCTTCTTCTGATATAAATGCCTTTTTGTGCAAAAATGGGTTTGGAGAAGGACAATACAGAGTGCCAGATATAATATATGTCAATGATAAAGAAAAGCTTATTATTGAAACCGGACAGAGGGGTAAAAATCTTTTTGATTTATTGACGCATGTGGATAAAACTATAGGTTTAAATTATTTCAGGCTGGCAGCCCAATGGCTTGCTAGGTTTCATAATAAAAACATAAAATATGGCGATATAGAGGGCGCGATCAAAAAAGAGCGCAAAAGATTTGATTCGTATCTTAATTCATTTGTCAGGACTAATAACCCGTATTTAAAGAAAATAGAGCCTGTTATAAATCTTGTGAAGGATAAAGAAGAAGAAATGTATTTAAAGGCCAGAGATTCGTTTATATTGAATCACGGAGACTATCATCCTAAAAATATTATAATAGGTCAGGACAAACAACAGGACATAACTACGCTTTTTATTTCTGTGATAGATTTCGGGAACAGCATTTTATTTCCGCGCTCATTTGACGTGGGGTATTTTTTATCCCAATTTGAAAGCCAGTTTTACGCATATCCTGAAATTTCGAAATATTGCATAGAATCGGATTTTATAGATACCTATATAAAGGAGTCGGATATTGTCCTGCCAGATTTTATGGATGAGGTAAATCTTTTTAAGATAAGGGCGAATCTGAGCATTGCAGCTTATTTAATAAAAGTAGGTAAAGGCCAAAGCCTTGAGATGGAGGTATTAATTTCACGGTCTAATACCAAAACAACTTTACAAAAGTAACACTATCGGTTTTGTAAAGTTGTTTTTGAGTTATATTAATATTTTTGTTGCGCCGCAAAAATCTTTGCAGTATCAAGCAAAAAATGTCAACTGACAGTTATTTTTTGCTTGACAAACATCTTTAATGATACTAAAATAGTATCAATTTAAAGGAGGGTGGCATGGAGCGAGAGAGTGTTGTGAAAGTAAAAGGTAATCCAGTAACTTTATTAGGAGAGGAAGCAAAGCTAGACCAAAAGGCGCAAGATTTTAAAGTCTTGAATACGAATATGGAAGAGGTGCTGCTGTCGAGTTTTAAAAATAAAATAAAATTAATCGCTTCCGTCCCTTCTCTGGATACTCCTGTGTGTGACCTTGAGATAAAACGTTTTAACGATGAGGCATCAAAACTTTCAAAAGACCTGGTGATCATCTTTATTTCAATGGACCTGCCATTTGCCCAGAAAAGATTTTGCCAGGCAAATGATATAAAGATAGTAAAAACCCTATCAGACCATAGAAGCGCTGATTTTGGCCAGAAGTTTGGGGTGCTAATAAAGGAGTTGAGGCTTTTGGCCAGAGCGATATTTATACTAGACAAGAATGATATTATTAAATATGTTCAAGTTGTGCCAGAACTTACATCTCCACCTGATTATGAAGCAGCACTAGGGGCTTTAAAGAGCGTTATAAAATAAGAGGAGGTGAAGATGAAAAAATACAAGTGCATTGTATGTGGGTATGTATATGATCCTGCAGATAATAATAATGTGGCGTTCGAGGATTTATCGGATGATTGGACCTGCCCTGAGTGTGGGGTAGGAAAAGATCAGTTTGAAGCACTATAATATTAGGAGGCTTTTATGGCAGAATTAAAGGATTTGATTCAAAGCGCTGATTGGAAAAAGGAAAAACATGCGCCTGTTATCGAGGCGCAGGAAAAAGTAAAAAAAGGCGAAACGGTTAGTGTTAAAATAATCGTTGGCAAAGAGATAGCTCATCCTAATACCACAGCCCATCATATACGCTGGATAGATGCATATTTTCTTCCAAATGGAGAGAAATTTCCATACCAGATAGGAAAATTTGAATTTACGTCGCACGGAGAGTCAGGCCAGGGCGCAGACACAAGCACTGTTTATACGGCCCCGGAAGTAAATCTTAAATTTAAAACAGAAAAATCAGGCTCAATCTTAGTTTCTTCTTATTGCAATATACATGGCCTGTGGCAGAATTCCAAAGATATAGCAGTAGAATAATAGCCTGTTTATCTTTAAAAGTTAATAATGCCTATGAATAATTTTTCAATTCTTATTGCAGGAAAAGCCGGGGACGGAATTGATAAATCAAGCTCTGTTATAGGGCATATTCTGAGCCAGCTTGGATACCGTATTTATATTTACAGAGACTATCCTTCTGTAATAAGAGGCGGCCACACGTTTTCTATTGTAAGATGCTCTTCGGATAAAATAGCCACCCACCTAAATACAATAGATATTCTTCTTGCATTAAATCAGGATAGCATTGATTTACATAGATCTAGAGTAAACGATAAATCCATTATTATCTACGATTCAACCTTAGTCAAATCAGATGGAGGCATAGGAATTCCTATAGGTGCGATAATAAAAGAGTTAGGAGCGCTTGATTTGATGCGCAATTCTTGTATCATAGGCGCAATGTGTAAAGCGATTGGCATAGAAAAGGATACGCTGGAAAAGGTTTTTAGAAAAGATATATCCAAAGAGACGGACTTTAATCTAAAGACGGCATTTCGCGGATTTGATGAAGCAAAAGAATTTACTAAGATAGAAAAATTAAAGCATAAGATTTTGCCTATGGTTACAGGTAGCGAAGCAATAGGCCTTGGCCTTATTAAAGGAGGGCTTAAGACTTATATTGCGTATCCAATGACGCCAAGTTCCGGGATATTACATTATTTAGCAGGCATTGCAGAAGATTTTTCTTTAAAAGTGATTCATCCTGAAAATGAAATAGGTGTTATGCTTATGGCTCTTGGCTTTTCATACGCAGGAGACAGAGTGGCTGTTGGAACATCAGGAGGCGGGTTTTGCCTGATGACAGAAGGTTTGAGTTTTAGCGCGATGGCAGAATTGCCCGTGACGATTATTCTTGGCCAAAGGCCAGGCCCGAGCACAGGCCTTCCTACTTACACGTGTCAGTCGGAATTAAACTTTGCGTTAAGCGCAGGCCACGGAGAGTTTACGCGTTTCGTAGCAGCTCCCGGAGACGCGGAAGAGGCTTATTACTGGTCAGCTATGTCTATGAATTTGGCATGGAAATATCAGATCCCAGCAATTATTTTATGTGACAAGACCCTTAATGAAGGGGTCTATAGTTTTGATGAGGACTTGATAAAGGAGATAAAATATCAGGGGCCTTTATTATGGGATAGGGTTGGCGAATACAAAAGATATCAGGATACAGAAAGCGGAATTTCTCCTTTAGCGTTCCCTTCTGACAAAGATGCTCTTATAAAAGTTAATAGCTATGAACATGACGAATTCGGCGTAACTACTGAGGATCAAAATTTAACAATAACAATGCAAGATAAAAGGCTGCGCAAGGCTAAATATCTTTTAGAAGAGTTGGAACAATACGAAACTGTAAAAGTTTACGGCAAAAAAGATGCCTCAACAGTTATTTTATTCTGGGGGTCTAATAAAGGCCCATGCGTGGAGGTAGGCGAAAAGCTTGGGCTAAAGGTTATCCAACCAATTGTATTTTTGCCTTTTCCTTTGAAACAGTTTAAAGAAGCCCTTAAAGGCGCTAAGAGGATAATATGCGTTGAAAATAATGCTACTGGGCAATTGGCAGATTTTGTTAAATTTCACGGGATAAATGTAGACAAAAGAATATTAAAATACGACGGCAGGCCATTTTCTCTGGATGAATTGGAGCAAAAGTTATGGGAGTAGATGGGAATGGGAAATGTTAATTTAGCTACATATGCGAAGAATACGTGGTGTCCTGGGTGCGGGAATTTTGCTATTCTTAACTCTATAAAAGCAGTGTTTGGTGCATTGATAGAGGAAGGTTTTCCAAAGGAAAAGATAGTTATAGTTTCTGGCATAGGCTGCCATGCTAAAATTGCTGATTATATAAATGTGAACAGTTTTTATTCGCTGCACGGAAGAGTTGTGCCTGTATGTGAAGCAATAAAACTTGCTAATCCTGATTTGAAGGTGATAGGTTTTGCAGGAGATGGTGATACTTATGGAGAAGGACTTGAGCATCTGATATTTGCAGCAAAAAGAAATGTAGATATAAATATAATAATACATAATAATCGCGTTTACGGCCTTACTACAGGGCAGTATACGCCTACATCTCCTTTAGGTTTCAAGGGCCGCTCTACGCCAAAAGGCACTACAGAATACCCCATTAATCCTCTTGAACTTATGCTTTCAAGTGGCGCCAGCTTTATTAGCAGGGGGACTTCTCATGGCATGGAGCTATTGAAGAAAATTTTTAAGGAAGCAATTATGCATAAAGGGTTTTCTCTTGTTGATGTATTGCAGGTATGCGTTACGTATTACAACATGTACGAATATTATGATAAGAGGGTTTATGAATTAGAAGGCCACGACCTGGCCGATTACAATAAGGTTCTAGCGAAAATTCGGGAGTGGGACTATAATAATGATTCCAAGATCGCGTTGGGCGTATTTTATAAAAAGGAAAGGCCTGTGTTTGAATATGCGTTTAAAGATAAGAAAATAAACACTGATTTAAAGATAAAGGAGTTATTAAATGATCGCGCCTGATATAATTCAATTTTTTCATAAGCAGCATTTCACCATAATATCCACAATTGATGAAAAAGGATATCCTCATAATTCCTGTAAAGGTATAGTGGAAATAGATGAATCAGGAAGGGTTTATCTTCTGGACCTTTACATGGCAAAGACGTACGAAAATCTGAAAGTAAATTCCTGTATAAGCATCACAGCGGTTGACGAGCATAAATTTAAAGGATATTCTCTTAAAGGCAAGGCAAAAATAATCCAGAAGAAAAAAGTAACAAGGCGTATCATGAAACTGTGGGAGAATAAGATCACCAGCAGGATATCTCACAGGCTTTTGAAGAACCTGCAGGGAGAAAAAGGCCACGAAGCGCATCCTGAAGCGCTTTTACCAATGCCGACTTACCTTATTGCAGTGGATGTGGATGAGATAGTGGACTTTATGCCGCCTCACATAAAAAGAAAGACAGAAAGATGATAATGGATTTGATTATTATAGGAGCTGGCCCTGCAGGAATAACCGCAAGCGTTTATGCTAGCCGTAAAAAAATGAATTTTCTTGTGATCACTAAAGATATAGGCGGCCAGGCAGCGTGGAGCTCGGACGTGGAAAACTACCCGGGATACCAGTTTATAACAGGTCCGGACCTGGTTGAGAAATTCCAGGAGCATCTCCAGAAGTACGGCATCCAGGTAAGGGAAAATGAAGAGGCAGTAGAATTAGAAAAAAAGGATAAGATAATTTATATAAAAACTACCAAAGAAGTCTACGAGGCGAAGACAGCTATAATTGCAGCAGGCAAAAGGGTAAAAGAGATAGGCGTCCCTGGAGAAAAGGAGTATAAAAACAAAGGCGTTGCGTACTGTGTTACATGCGACGGGCTTCTTTTTGCTGAGAAGGATGTTGCTGTGGTGGGCGGCGGGAATTCAGCATTAGACGCAGCTATACAGATGATGCATATTGCAAATAAAGTCTATCTTATCAATATAACAGACGCATTCATGGGCGATTCTATCATGCAGGAAAAGGTAAAGAATAACCCAAAGGTTAAGATTTTACATAACACAAGAGTGGAATCAATAATAGGTGATAAATTTGTTAAAGGTATAAATATAGATACTCAAGGGAGAAAAGAAACTCTCAATGTAAAAGGCATATTTATAGAAATAGGCCTTATGCCGAATTCATGGTTTGCCAAAGGCCTGGATAAGAATGAGAAAAACGAAATAAAGGTAAATTGTGCAAATGAGACTAATGTCCCTGGAATTTTTGCTGCAGGCGATGTAACAAGCGTTCCAGAAAAGCAGATTGTAATAGCAGCTGGAGATGGAGCTAAAGCAGCGTTAGGAGCTTTTAGATACCTAGCGCGCCTAAAATAATTTATGAATATAAAGTCTATCAAAGTTCAGCTCAGCATTTTTTTAATAGCATTTGCATTATGTTTATCTTTTACAGGAAAAGACTCGCTATTTTTATTAAGCCTTGGTGTCAGCGTCATTGCTGCGATAGGCGCAGATTCTATTATTACGTATCTGAAGTCAAAAAAAATCATTATAACAGAAAGTTCAATTGTATCAGGCTTAATAATAGGGTATGTACTATCAAGCGGCGAAGCGTGGTGGATAATAATTCTAGCCTCCATATTTGCAATAAGCTCCAAGCATATTATCAGGTTTAATGGAAGACATGTATTTAATCCAGCCGGATTCGGAGTTTTGATAATAACTTTTCTTTTAGGCATTTCTACAGAATGGAAAGGCGCGAATTTATGGTATATCATTATCCCTTTAGGTATTTACTTTGTATTCAAAATAAGAAAACAGGAAATAGTGATAAGTTATCTTATAGCCTCTTTTATTTTATTTGGGATTCAGGCAATTATTCAGAATGTGCAGATCTTTAACATACTGGGCTATTTGAATTATTTCTTTATTTTTATAATGCTTGTAGAGCCAATGACAACGCCTATGACATATTATGGCAAAATAATATTCGGTTCAGGCGTAGGAATATTAATTTTTATTTTATATTTATTCGGGATTAAAGAAGCTGAGCTTTTAGCCCTGGCATTTTTTAATCTATCGACGCTTTTATTAAACAGAAGGAGATAGAAATGAAAAAAATAATAATGTTTTTGATTTTGAGCTTTTTTGTTTCTTCAGTAGCATATGCTCATCCGCCATCAGATATAAAAATAACATATGATACCAAGACAAAGATCCTGAAGGCAGTTATTACGCATAATGTAAGTGATATTAAGAAACATTTTATCAAGAAGGTCGATATAGGCCTTAATGGAAAAGAAATTATAAGCCATGTCATAAGCCAGCAGGATAATAATACTAATCAGACAGTAAGCTATTTGATATCTGACGCAAAGACCGGGGATAAATTATCAGTTGAAGCCTACTGCAGTATAAGCGGCAAATTAGAGAAAGAAATAAAAGTGGCAAAATGATAAAAGAGGCAATGCTTTATGAAAGGCTTGACGCCGGCAAGACGCATTGCTGTCTTTGTTCGCATCGCTGTGTAATTCTTCCTGGTAAATTCGGGATTTGCGGAGTAAGGCAGAATATAGATGGCAAATTATATACCTTTGTATATGGCGACATCATTGCTTTGCATGTAGATCCAATAGAAAAAAAACCGCTTTATCATTTTTTGCCAGGCACGGCATCCTATTCCATAGCAACTATAGGCTGTAATTTCAAATGCCAATTCTGCCAGAACTGGGAGATATCGCAGGTTTCCAAAAGGGATAATGAGGCTTCAGGAAAAGATACGAAACCGGAAGATATTATCAGGGATGCGAAACTAACTGGTTGTAAAAGCATATCATATACATATACAGAGCCTACTATATTTTTCGAGTATGCATATGATGTCGCAAAATTAGCTAAAAAAGAAGGTCTTTATAATAATTTTGTAACAAATGGTTACATGACAGCGCAGGCCTTGGAAACAATCAGGCCTTATCTGGATAGCGCGAATGTGGACCTTAAAGGGTTTAACGAGGATTATTACAAAAAGCTCTGCAATGCTCATCTAGAACCAGTGCTGGAGTTTATAAAGGCCATGAAAAAATCAGGCATATGGGTTGAGATTACGACTCTGATTATTCCTGGCCAGAATGATTCGGAACAAGAGCTGAAAGGCCTTGCAGAATTTATCGCTAGCGTTGGAGCAGAAATACCATGGCATGTTTCCAGATTCCACCCTGATTATAAATATCTGGATTCAGCCCCTACGCCTGCAGAAACCCTGAGAACAGCCAAAGCTATAGGCGAAAAAGCAGGCTTACGTTATGTCTATGCGGGAAATACAAGGGAAGACAATAATACATTTTGTTATAATTGCGGCAATCTTTTAGTCAAAAGAATAATTTTTGATGTAGCAGAAAATAATATAGATACCGGCAAATGCTGGAAATGCGGCACTAAGATAGACGGAATATTTTTATGAGCGTAAAAAAGATTGCTATTGTTGGAAACCCGAATGTCGGGAAGAGCGTCCTTTTCAACATCCTGACAAAACAGTATGTGAATGTGTCTAATTATCCAGGCACTACTGTTGAGGTGTCCAGGGGCAAGATGAGCATAAATGGAATTGAATATGAGGTTATTGATACGCCTGGCATGTATTCATTTCTGTCGATTACAGAAGAAGAAAAGGTTGCAAGAAGGATATTATTTAATGAAAAGCCTGATATCGTTATCCATGTTGTAGATGCCAAGAATCTAGAGAGGATGCTTTCTCTGACATTGCAGTTGATAGAAGCGGAGCTGCCAGTTATGCTTGTGCTAAACATTATGGATGAGGCTCAGAAAAATGGAGTAATAATAGACGCGCGTATATTAGAGAAAGAGCTCAAGGTTCCTGTTGTAGAAGCTGTCTCAATAATCGGAAAAGGCATAAAGGAATTAAAAGATAGGATTGAGGCGTATGGCAATAGATTATAAAGGCCCTGTAGAATATTCAATAGAAATAGCTATTGAAAGAATATGTGCTCTGCTTAATGCCAGCTATTTTATATCAAAGAGGTCTGTGGCGCTGCTTATTCTTCAGGATGACAAAGAAACGGAAGAGATGGTAGTCGCGAATGAAGGCGAGGCAGTAGATAAGATACGGGAAGTGGTAAAAGAAACAAAATCTCATTTTGCAAACGCCATTACCTATGAATTAGCATTGGAAAGACAGGCTGAAGTAAAATCTATCGTAGACAAAGCAGTAAAGATAAAAAAAGAATCTATCGGAACAAGAGAGAGATTAAGCAGACTGACAATGAATCCTCTGACAGGTATCCCGATTCTTTTATTCGTGCTTTACTGGGGCTTGTATAAATTTGTCGGTCAATTTGGCGCAGGCACTGTAGTGAATTTTATCGAAGGAACCCTGTTTGAAAAATATTTCAACCCTTTTATTGCAAATCTGATAATTAAGATCGTGCCATGGGAGGTTCTACAGGGGCTTTTTGTAGGAGAATATGGAATAATAACTCTAGGGTTAAGATATGCCGTAGCTCTCATACTTCCGATAGTCACGTTCTTTTTTATAGTATTTTCTGTAATTGAAGATACAGGTTATCTTCCGCGGCTCGCAATGCTTATCGATAGGACATTTAAAAAAATCGGCTTGAGCGGCAGAGCGGTCATCCCAATGGTTCTGGGTTTTGGCTGCGCTACGATGGCTACAATGGTTACAAGGACATTGCCTACCAAAAGGGAACGTATTATTGCAACCATGCTTCTCTCCCTTGCTGTTCCGTGTTCAGCTCAGATGGGCGTTATATTAGCCTTACTAGGAGGCAATCCAAAGGCAATGTTGATATGGGCTGGGATAGTCGGCCTGATATTTTTATTTGTAGGATACCTAACTTCTAAAATTTTGCCGGGGGAAAGACCGTCTTTTTACATGGAGGTACCTCCTCTTAGAATGCCAAGCGTTTCAAATGTTATTACTAAGACCTTTGCCAGGGTAAAATGGTATTTTATAGAGATACTGCCGTTATTTTTGCTGGCAAGCATTTTTATATGGCTGGGCATGCTCTTGCATATATTTGATTTTATAGTGGGCCTTTTGAAAACGCCGGTTGAGCTGATAGGGCTTCCACCTGAAGCCAGCACAGCTTTCTTATTTGGTTTTTTCAGGCGCGATTATGGCGCGGCAGGGCTGTACGACCTTAATAAACACGGGCTTTTGAACGGGACGCAGCTTGTTGTCAGCTGCGTGGCGTTGACATTGTTTCTTCCATGCATTGCCCAGTTTCTTATGAATATCAAGGAGCGCGGCTGGAAAACAGGGCTTGGCATATCAGTTTTTATATTATTTTTTTCATTTACCGCCGCATATATCGTAAATTTTATTTTGACGAAGTTTGGCGTAATACTATAAGGAGGCAAGGCGATGCTTAGAGATAGAGAAGAGGAAATATTAGAGGCGTTATGGGGAGAGATAGTTGAAAAGAAAAATCATATGTGCGATATAAGCGTGTTAAAAGATGACGAGGCTATTAAACAATTAACTGATCTAGATTATGTAGAGGTTAAGAATAACCAGGTCAGGCTGACCAATAAAGGAAGAGAGGAGGCTAAGAATTGCGTCAGGCGTCACCGCCTAGCGGAAAGGCTTTTTGTAGATGTCCTTGATATCAAGGACAAATTAGTGCACGAGGCAAGCTGTAAATTTGAACATCTGCTGCATAAAGGCCTGGATGAAAATGTTTGTATCCTGCTAGGCCATCCTAAGACTTGCCCGCACGGAAGGCCTATCCCAGAGGGAGAATGTTGCAAAGACGCGAAGAGGATACCTAAAAAATTAATTATGCGGTTGAGCGAGTTAGAACTTGACAGGAAAGCCACGATTTCATACTTAGAGACGCAGGATCAATCTATACTGCAGAAAATAATAGCTATAGGCGCGCTGCCTAATACAGGCATAAGGCTTATTCAGAAGTTTCCTTCATATGTTTTTCAGATAGGTAAAAGTCAGTTCGCTATTGATAAAGAACTGGCATCATCAATATATGTTAGGGTTTAAAGAGCTGCGTTAATTAGGAGGGAAGTGTTTATGAAAAAATTGCTGCATATTATAGCTACGCCTAGAGCTGAGGAGTCAAGGACGCTTAAGGTGTCAGGGGTTTTTTTGGATGGCCTCAGGGAAAGCTGCGGTGACTGTAAAATAGATACGTTAGATATTACAAAAGAAAAACTTCCTCCTTTAACAGTTAAAGTGATTAATGGAAAATATGTTTTACTCGGGGGCGGGGACCTGACAGAGGATTTAAAACTCGCATGGAATGAGATTGTAAAACAGATAGAGCGATTTTTGTCAGCAGATGGCTATCTTTTAAGCGTCCCTATGTGGAATTTCAGCATACCTTATTACCTTAAGCATTACCTGGATGTGATTGTCCAGCCAAAATATCTTTTCAGGTACACTGAAAAAGGGCCGGAAGGACTTGTTAAAAATAAAAAAATGGTTATTATAACAAGCAGGGGCGGCGATTACAGTCCTGAGAGCCCATTTTATATTTATGATAACCAAGAGCCTTATTTAAAGACAGTATTTGGTTTCGTAGGCATAACTGACGTCACCTTTATAAACACCCAGCCAATGGACGCCCTCGGTTTGGAAGTTCAAAAACAGAAAATAGAGTCCGCAAAAGAAACAGCCAGGAAAACAGGAGAGGCCTTTTTCAAATAAGGGCGCATTAGAAGATTAAATTCAAAGAATTGTCTTGACATATTTTTTAAATGATATTAAAATAGTATCAATTAAAAGGAGTTTTGCTGTGAAATTCATAACCAGGGATACGGATTACGCTTTAAGGGCGCTGATATTTATGTCCAAGACTTTAAGGCAAGGTCATAAGAGGATAGTGACTACAGAGGAAATAGTCTGCGCAGAAAAGCTTCCAAAGGTGTTTTTAAGGAGGATCCTGCAGAAGCTGGCAGAGAAAAAGATACTTTCGTCGTATAAAGGCAAGACAGGAGGCTTTTCTTTTTTAGTTCCCCCTGGGAAATTAAGTCTGGCTTGCATAATCAGCGTTTTTCAAGGGCAAATAGATCTTACAAACTGCTTTCTTAAAGGAAAGATATGCCCTAACAGGAGCGCCTGTAGCGTCAGAAAAAAGATAAAGGTTATTAATGCAGGCGTTATAAAAGACCTGGATAGCATAACTATACAAGAATTATCTAAATCGAGGTGAATATGTCAAAACGTAAAATCGTGAATATAGATGAAGAAAAATGTACCGGTTGCGGATTATGCATTCCAAACTGCGCTGAAGGAGCGCTCCAAATTATAGATGGGAAGGCAAAGCTTGTTAAAGAGATTTACTGCGATGGCCTGGGCGCATGTCTTGGCCATTGCCCGGAAGGAGCCATTACCATTGAAGAAAGAAACGCCAAGGAATTTGACGAAGGAGCCACCAAAAAACATCTGGAAGAGATAAAAAAGAAAGAGGAGAAGAAATTACCCTGCGGATGCCCGGGAACAGCTGTCAGGGCTTTTAAGCCAAACCATGCGCGAACCACTAGCTATGAACGGGGAACGACAGAACATAGTGGGCCTGAACTTATGAACTGGCCGATTCAGCTTATGCTTGTGCCTGTGGACGCGCCTTATTTAAAGAATGCTGACTTATTGATAGCTGCAGACTGCGTGGCGTTTTCGTATCCTGATTTTCACAGGGATTTATTAAAAGGAAAGGCATTAGTTATAGCGTGCCCAAAACTGGACGAGGCAGATGTTTATATAAAGAAACTTTCAGAGATCTTCAGGGTTAATAACCTGAAAAGCGTGGCTGTGGCGCATATGGAAGTGCCGTGTTGTTTTGGGTTGAATCATATAGTCAGCGAAGCAATGAAATTATCAGGCAAAAAGATACCACTAAAGGAATTTACTATAGGTATTCAAGGAGGAATAAATTGAGTTTTTTTGACGGTTGCCCAGGTTCTAAAAGGATCAAAGAACCTTTCCCTGAGAGCATAAAATGCGCATGCGGCAAAGAAATAGAGATATGGTCCGACGAGGCGGAGACAATATGCCCTTATTGCAAACAAAAAGTGCGTAGATGCATGCCGGGTTCCTGTCTTGACTGGTGCAGCATGGCAAAAGACTGTATAGGGACTGAAAAATATGAAAGATATAAAAATAGAAACAATAATTGAAAGGAGATTAGCATGTTTTGTTATCAATGCGAACAAACAGTAGGTGGAACAGGATGCACTAAAGTAGGGGTGTGCGGCAAGAACGAGGATATACAAAGCCTTCAGGATACATTGTTATATGGCTTAAAAGGCATAGCTGCATATGCGTATCACGCGAGAGAATTGGGCGCTATAGATAAAGAAGTGGACGCGTTCATGCACGAGGCGTTATTTAAAACTGTAACAAATGTTAGTTTTGACCTGAATCAATACATAGCCTTAGTTTTGAAGTGCGGCTATATTAATATAAAGGTGATGGAGCTCCTGGATAAAGCCCATACCCAGCGATTCGGCAGTCCAATGCCTACAGAGGTTGAGACAGGTACGAAAAAAGGCCCATGTATACTTGTGACAGGCCACGACCTTCTAGATCTTTATGAATTATTAAGACAAACAGAAGGAACAGGCGTGAATGTGTATACCCACGGAGAGATGCTTCCTGCTCACGGGTATCCTGAACTCAAGAAGTTTAAGCACCTGGCTGGCAATTACGGCGGGGCATGGCAGGAACAGAAAAAGGAATTCAAAGAATTTCCAGGAGCTCTTTTAGCTACTACAAACTGCGTCCTTATTCCTCCGGAGAATACTTATCTGGACAGGCTGTTTACAGTAGGCATAACAGGAGTTCCAGGTTCAAAACGTGTGGAGAGAAGGGATTTCAGCGAGTTGATAAAAAAGGCTAAAAGCCTGCCTTCTCTGCATGAATCAAGTTCTAAGAAAATAATGACAGGTTTTCATTATACAGCAGTTCTTGGACTGGCGGACAAAATCATAAACGCTGTAAAAACCGGTAAAATAAAGCATTTCTTTTTAGTAGGCGGGTGCGATGGCGCAAAGCCTGGAAGAAACTATTATACAGAATTCGCGGAAATGGTTCCGGACGATTGCGTGATACTTACGCTTGCTTGCGGAAAATACCGTTTCAATAAGATAGATTTCGGAAATATAGAAGGCATTCCTAGGCTTATAGATCTTGGCCAGTGTAATGACGCGTATTCTGCTATAAAGATAGCAGAGGCGCTAGCAGGAGCGTTTAAGACAGACGTAAATGGCTTGCCTTTGACGCTAGTTCTCTCGTGGTTTGAACAAAAAGCAGTTGCAATTCTTCTGAGTTTATTATATCTTAATATTAAAGGCATGCATATAGGCCCTACTCCTCCTGCATTTGTGTCTAAGAATGTATTTAGCGTTCTCCAGGAGAAATTTGATCTGAAGTTAATAACTAACCCGAAAGACGACCTTGATAAAATATTGAAAAAATAAAGGAGCCGCATGGATCTGAATGTTTTGCATAATATAGGTTATGGCATGTATATAGTAAGCTCCAATAAGGGCAATCTGTTAAACGGCCAGATAGCTAATACTGTTTTCCAGATAACAAGCGAGCCTGTAACTATAGCTATAAGCATAAATAAGAAAAACCTGACTCATGAGTATATTGAATCAGCTAGGAAATTCAGCGTTTCAATACTAGAGGAGGAGGCAGCCTTAAGTTTTATAGGCAGATTTGGATTTAAATCAGGAAGGTCGGAAGATAAATTTAAAGATATCAAATATATAAAACTTGGCTCAGGATGCCCTGTAGTTATTGATAACGCGCTTTGTTATTTAGAAGCAGAGGTTGTAGATCAGTTTGATTGCTTTACGCATACACTTTTCATAGGCAGAATGATAGATTCAAAGATATTAAAAACAGGCAGGCCTATGACATACGAGTATTACCATCAGGTAAAGCGCGGCACAACGCCTGACACAGCCCCTACATTTATAAAAGGAGAAGGTGTTATTAAAAAAGCCGATAAATCGAAACAGAAATATGTCTGCAAAGTCTGTAATTATGTATATGATCCTGAAACAGGGGATCCTGACGGAGGCATACAGCCAGGCACTGCGTTTGAAGACATACCTGATTCATGGGTTTGCCCTGTATGCGGCGCTAAGAAAAGCGAATTTGTGAAATACGAATGAACATAAATAAAATGCAGGAAATTCAAAGGAGACTATACATTGAAGGCATTAGAGATTAAAAAAGGTATATATTGGGTTGGGGCTGTTGACTGGGATCTGAGGAACTTCCACGGGTATTCTACTCAGTTGGGGTCTACGTACAATGCGTATTTAATAATAGATAAAAAGATCACTCTTGTAGATACAGTTAAGCATTATATGTTTAGCGAAATGCTTGAAAGAATAAAAAGCGTTATAGACCCTTCTAAAATAGATTATATTATTTCAAATCATACTGAAATGGACCATTCAGGAAGCATTTTGGAGGTAGCGGATATTGCAAAAAATGCAATTATTGTCTGTTCCCCTAACGGCGAAAAGGGCCTTAAAAAACATTTTAAGAAAGATATGAAATTTAAAGTAGTTAATACAGGCGATTCGATTAATATAGGAACAAGGAATTTGAATTTTGTATTGACTCAGATGGTGCATTGGCCTGACTCAATGGCTACTTATATCCCTGAAGAAAAATTGCTTTTGCCTAATGACGCGTTTGGCCAGCATATTGCGTCTTGCGAGCGGTTTGATGATGAGTATGAATGGGGCAGGGTGCGAATTGAGGCAGCTAAGTATTATGCAAACATTGTGTTGCCATTTGGCGCTCAAGTAAATAAAGCGCTGGAAGCTGTTTCAGGTCTGGATATAAATATGATTGCGCCGAGCCATGGACTTGTTTGGAGGAGCCATATAAAGGATATACTAGGGTTTTATAAGAAATGGGCGAATAATGTATGCGAAAAAAAGGCAGTTGTTGTGTACGATACCATGTGGCATAGCACTGAAAAGATGGTTTATGCGATAAAAGATGTTTTTGAAGAAAATGGCATGCCATGCGAAATAAGAAATCTACAAACAAATCATATATCTGATGTAATGGCTTCTGTTTTGGAGGCAAAATATATATGCGTCGGTTCGCCTACATTAAATAACGGCATGCTTCCTACAGTATCAGCGTTTCTCACTTACATGAAAGGCCTTGCCCCTAAGAATAGAATTGGTGTTGCATTCGGGTCCTATGGATGGGGAGGTCAGAGTATTGGCGATATAGAAAACATCATGGAACAGGCTAAGTTTGAATTACCGGTAAAAGGCTTAAAAATACAGTGGGTACCTGATGATAAAGAGTTAGTTGAACTAAAAAATAAGGTAAAGGAGGCAGTGTCATGAAAATGAAAGGAAGTCAGACAGAAAAAAATCTTCTTGCGGCGTTCGCTGGAGAATCTCAGGCAAGAAATCGCTATACCTATTTTGCGGGCGTGGCAAAAAAAGAAGGCTATGAACAGATATCAGCTATATTTTTAGAGACAGCTGATAACGAAAAAGAGCATGCAAAGAGGTTTTTCAGGCTGTTAGAAGGCGGAGATGTGGAGATAGTTGCAGCTTATCCTGCGGGTGTCATAGGAACGACTTCAGATAATCTTGACGCAGCTGCTGAAGGCGAAAAAATGGAATGGACAAAGATCTATAAAAATTTTGAAGCAATTGCCCGGAAAGAGGGGCTTGAAGAAGCTGCGGATCAGTTTAAAGAAATAGCTGAAGTGGAAGAGCAGCATGAAGCCAGGTACAGAAAGCTTTGGAAAAATGTAAAAGATAAAAAAGTATTTAAAAAAGATACTGCTGTGAAATGGAAATGCCGCAATTGCGGTTATGTGCATGAAGGAGGAGAAGCGCCGGACAAATGCCCAGCGTGCGCTCATCCTCAGGCATATTACGAGCTGATATCAGAAAATTACTAACTTTACAATTCGTGCCTGGCACCATTTGTAAAGTTACGGAGCATATAAATGAAAGTTTTAGGTATAAATGGCAGTCCCAGAATAGGTGGCAACATAGATATTCTTTTGGATAAGGTCTTGGAAGGCGCTGAAAGTAAAGGCGCTGATATAGAAAAGATAGTTCTTAATAAACTGAAATTTGTTCCCTGCCAGGAATGCGAAGAAATGACATACGATGGTTCGTGCCTGATAAAAGACGGCATGCAGGAAGTTTACAAAAAAATAAAAGAAGCGGACGCCGTTATATTTGCTTCTCCTATATTTTTCGGGAGCCTGAGCGCGCAAGCAAAAATGATGATAGATAGATTCCAGTGCGCTTGGAGGGCAAAATATATATTGAAAAAGGATAATGGCTATAAAAAGATACAGAGCGCATTTATTTGCGTGGAGGCGTCTACGAGAAAGGATTTTCTTGAGAATGCCAAAGCGGTAACGAAAAACTTTTTTGTCACAATAAACGCTAATTATAAATATGAGCTTTTCTGTCAGGGCATAGAATTCAAGGCTGATATACTTCGGCATCAAGGTTATTTAAAAAAGGCATTTAAGTTAGGTGCAAAAATAGCTTCTTAACTTTACAAATTGTACCTGGCACAAATTATAAAGTTAAGTTTAAGGGACCGGAAAGGATGAAAATGGGAAATATATTCTCTGGAAGTGAAATAGTTGAAATGGCTGTTGAGATAGAGAAAAATGGCAGGGATTTTTACGATAAAGTATCAAAGTCTTTAAAAGATAAAAATATAAAACATATTTTTAAATATTTAGCAGACCAGGAGGAAAAGCATATAAATGTATTTAAAGGTATGCTCTCGGCAGTTAAGAAATATGAGCCTAGTGAAGCGTATACAGATGAATATTTCAGTTACATAAAGGCTTTATCAGAGGAACATGTTTTTACAAAGAAGAAGAAAGGAAAAGAGATCGCAGATACTGTTAAAGACGGGGAAAAGGCAGTGGAGCTTGGATTGGGTTTTGAAAGGGATTCTATATTATTCTATTACGAGATGAAAAATTTTGTTCTGAAATCAGAGCATAATATAATAGACGGTTTAATAAAAGAAGAACAAATGCATCTTAAAAAACTATCATTGCTAAAAAGGAGGTATTATGCCTGATGTTAAGGTGTATTCTACATCTACGTGTTCATATTGTGTAATGGTAAAAGACTTTTTAAAGAAAAACAATATCCAGTTTCAGAATATAGACGTAGGCATAAATCCCAAAGCCAGCCAGGAAATGATAGATAAGTCAGGCCAGATGGGCGTGCCTGTTTTGGATATAGACGGCCAGATAATAGTGGGTTTTGATAAAGACGCTATATCTAAGGCGCTTGACTTGAGTGAGTAAGTTGACACTCTGACATTGTCATGGTGTCAACTTAGGCGTTGATATGAAGAGCCTTTTAGAGCATTATAACAGAAGAAAAAAAGAGATAAAAAGCAGGCTTAAGGATTTTGAGGATAGTTACAAAAAAAATGACAAGCATGTTTTTTCAGAACTTTGTTTTTGCATATTGACTCCCCAGGCAGAGGCAGTTGAGTGCGATAAAGCAATAAAGAAATTGAAAAAGACAGGGCTGCTTTTTAACGGCTATCCAGAGGCTATAAGCCCGTATATTAAGTCAGCAAGATTTCTGAATAAGAAGGCGGAGTTTATTGTAAATGCCAGGGGGTTATTCAAAAAGAATGGTTGTTTCTCTATAAAGTCTTACATAGATGAAAAGGATATATCTAAAACCAGGGAGTGGTTTGTTAAAAATATAAAAGGCATAGGATATAAAGAAGCCAGCCATTTTTTAAGGAATATAGGTTTCGGAAAAGACCTGGCGATACTTGACGTGCATATCCTCAAGAACCTGAAAGATTACGGGGTAATAAATAAGATTCCTAAATCATTGACTAAAAATGAGTATATTAGAATAGAAAGCAAGTTAAAAGATTTTTGTAAAAAAATCAATATTCCGATGGACGAGTTAGATCTTTTATTCTGGTCAAGAGAAACAGGATTTATATTCAAATAAGAAAGGAGGATATTATGAAGGTCACGATTCATTATATGTTAAGACCTGTGGCTCATTGCAAAGAGGGTTGCAGTCTTAGCTCCCGGGCACGAGCTTAAACTGCCCTTAATTTATGGTATAGAGTTTCAAAAACCGAAAATATATGCTTAAAACACAAAATAACAGTATCGTAAATTCTGAAGGCAGAAAAGTTTTTCTCCGCGGAGTCAACTTCGGAGGATGGCTCATGATGGAAGGATACTTTCTCCATAGCAGGAATATAGCAGAGAAGATTTTTAAATCCGAGTTCAAAAAACGCTACGGCCAGAAAGAATTGGATAACTTTACAAGCCTATACAGGAATAATTTTATAAAAGAATCAGATTTTAAAAATATATCGTCTTTAGGTTTTAACTGCGTCAGGATCCCTTTTAATTACAGATTAATAGAAAATGAAATTGGCATAAGGATCCTTAAAGAAGCGGTTAATCGGTGTAAAAAATATAATATCTACTGTATACTGGATATGCACGCTGCGCCTGGTTGTCAGAATCAAGACTGGCATGCAGATAGCGATGGTAAAATAGAGTTATGGAAGGATAAAAGACATCAAGAAAAATTTTTCAGGCTATGGGAAAATCTATCAGACATATTTAAAGATGAATCAATAATTGCAGGATATGATATTTTGAACGAACCTGTTATAAAAAGGCTTAATGCCGGCAAGATATTACGTAATTTTTATATAAAAGCGGTAAATCATATAAGAAATATAGATAAAAATCATATGATATTTTTGGAAGGAAATATTTGGGCTCAGGTTTTGGAGCATATAGGCGAGCCATTTACAGATAATCTTTCATACAGCATTCATTTTTACCATCCAGTGGATTTTACTTTTAATTATCATAAGGGGCTTAGATATCCAGGGGATATATCCGGAGAATACTGGGATATAAATACAATAAGAAAAAAGCTGAAAAGTTATTATGATTATTCCAGAAGATGGAATATACCTATTTTTGCAGGAGAATTCGGAGTGAATTCCAAATGCCAGGGGTGTTATGGGGAATTAACTTGGGTAAAGAATACATTGCAGTGTTTTAAGGAGTTTGGTTTTCACTGGACATACTGGACATACAAGGCTGTAGGAAATAGCGTTTACCCGGATGGGATCTATCAATATTTAGCCAATCCTTCTTGGGTTAATCGCCAGGGCCCTGTGTATGGCTTTGAAAATTTCTATACCTTATGGAAAAAGTATAAAAAAGAAATAGTAGAATCCTGGAAGACAGAAAGTTTTACAAAACAGGAAAGCCTTCTTAATTTACTTGCCAGTTTTAAATCTGTTTGATAAAATTATTAGCCATGGATACCGGATTACTAACTTTATATATCACCGCAGCGACAATAGGTTTTGTGCACGTTGTTTTTGGGCCTGACCACTATATCCCTTTTATTGTGATGAGCAGGGCAAGGAGGTGGTCTTTAGTAAAAACAGCTGTCCTTACACTCCTATGTGGCCTTGGACATATCATGAGTTCTGTTGTTATTGGATTTATAGGCATTATTTTAGGAATAGAGGTGATGAAATTAGAGGCATTAGAATCATTTAGAGGAAATATTGCAGGGTGGCTATTAATTATATTTGGATTTACTTATCTTATCTGGGGGTTGCATAAGGCATTAAAGAATAAGCCTCATAGACATTCACATGTTCATATGAATTATGAGACTCATTCGCATGACCATTCTCATAGCCATGATCATGCGCATATTCATGACGAAAAAACCAAAGTTAACATAACCCCGTGGATCTTATTTACAATATTTGTATTTGGCCCATGCGAACCTTTGATACCGATTCTAATGTACCCTGCAGCAAAAAATAACGCCCAAGGAATATTGTGGGTAACAGTGATATTCGGAGCGACAACAATTATTACTATGCTTAGCATAGTAATGGTCTCGTTTTTTGGTATAAGTTTTATTCCATTAAGGAGATTTGAACGGTATACGCACGCTTTAGCAGGTGGGAGTATATTTCTTTGTGGATTAGCGGTCCAATTTCTTGGTTTATAGTTTTAGTAGCCCAGATTTTTCAAGGCAAACGGGTCTTTTCTCCAGTTTTTGTAAACCTTGACCCATAGATCCAGAAAGACTTTTTTCTGCAGGAAATTTTCTATATCTTTTCGAGCGATCTCGCCTATTTTTTTAAGCATTTTACCGCCATTGCCTATAATAATACCTTTCTGGCTTTCCTTTTCGCAATATATATTAGCCCTTATATAGATGATGTTGTTATTTTCTCTGTCTTTTCTTTCTTCCATATCTTCCACAGTTACCGCTATAGAATGAGGCACTTCCTGATAAGTTATTTCCAGTGTTTTTTCCCTGATGAGTTCCTGAACTATAAACCGCTCATTTTTATCAGTTAACTGGTCTTCTGGAAAGAACGGAAAACCTTCAGGCAGGTATTCCAGTATTTTTTTAAATACAAGGTCTGTGCCATCTTTTTTTAAGGCTGATATAGGTATTATTTCCTTGAAATTAAATTTGTGGGCTTTTTCAATGATAGGCAAGATATGGCGCCTATCAATTCCATCTATCTTATTTATGATGAGGATATTTAATTTTACTGGCATAAGATTGAATATTTCTATATCCTCTTTTGTTATACCGCTATGGGCATCTATGAGGACGAGATTCAGGTCTGTTTCCATGATAGAGGATTGTGCCTTACGGACCATTAATTTTCCGAGCAGATTCTTTGGCCTGTGTATTCCAGGGGTATCCACAAATACAACTTGAAAATCCTTGCCGGATATTATTCCTCGGATATTGTCGCGCGTGGTTTCTGGTTTACTAGATACAATGCAGACCTTCTCTTTTACTAGGACATTTAAAAGCGTAGACTTTCCTACATTCGGCCTTCCGATTATGGCTATTTTTCCAGCTTTAAACATTAGGTATATTATATATGACTTTATAGATAATGGAAGAGTTTTATGCATAGCTCAGTAGATTATTTTATTTCATTTATGCTAGAGATATGTTATCTTATATTCAAAAATAGGAGGAGAACATGAAGCCATTTTATTTTGCGATACTGGCAGCGGTTGTATGGGGCATAGCGCCTGTAATGGAAAAGATAGGGCTTAAGAATATAGAACCGTTGTCTGGCGTTATAGTGCGCTCATCCGGGATTATCGTGGGAGCTGTTATCCTGGCCGTTTTTAATAATAATATATTTAAATCAGCGTTAAAAGCTGACCCAAAAACAATATTCTTTTTATTTCTCGGGGGGATTCTTGCCAGCATCCTTGGCCAGATATTTTTTTATAATGCTCTTAAACATGGAGAAGTATCTAAAATGGTGCCCATTGCTGCTACCTACCCGTTAGTTTCTTTTCTGTTAGGCCTTTTATTTTTCGGAGAGAGTTTTACTATTCTTAAGGGATTAGGGATAGGGTTTGTAATATTGGGCGTGTTTTTACTGAGATGAGCAGCGGTTGGTTATGCATATTTGCGTATTTTTGTAACTTGTGCTAGTATTAATAGGTAGCGATACATTAATTCCTTAACTAATTTCGCAGATTACAAAGCAATCTGCAAAATTCAAAGGTGACAATGCATCTGAGAATAGCAATAGGCCAGATAAATAGTGTAGTAGGGGACCTGGAAGGAAATTCCAATAAGATATTATCCTGCATAAAAGAGGCAGCTTCCAAAGATATGGATTTAATTGTATTTCCAGAGCTTAGCATAACAGGTTATCCTCCTGAGGACCTGCTTCTAAATCCGAATTTCATAAAAGAGAATATAAGGTATTTAAATAAAATATCCAAGGAAATAGGCGATTTAGTTGCAATAGTAGGATTTGTGGATGAGAAAAAAGGAGATATTTATAATAGCGCTGCGGTTATGCATAATAAAAAAATAACCTATGTATACCACAAGATACATCTGCCTAATTACGGCGTTTTCGATGAGAAGAGATATTTTAAACCGGGCGCTGATAATAAATTGATAAAGATAAAAGGTTTGTTTTTTAGTGTAAATATATGTGAAGATATATGGGCAGATGGCAGAGAGCGGAGGACAGATAGGGTTTTAAAAAAAGCAGATTTTCTGGTCAATATATCTGCTTCGCCGTATTATATCGGTAAGGTTGAAGAACGCAAGAGAATAATTGGAGCCAAGGCAAAGAGATTTGGAATTTCTATAGTTTATTGTAATCTTGTCGGCGGCCAGGATGAACTGGTATTTGACGGAAGAAGCGCTTTATTTGGAAAAGACGGATCGACTATTGTGGAAGCAAAGGCTTTCGAAGAAGATTTGTTAATATTCGATTTATCCTCCGGTAAAGAGACAGTTAAAATAAAGCCAAAGATTAACCTTACCTCAAGAGAGGAGGAGATATATTCTGCTCTTGTATTGGGCGCAAAAGATTATGCGCTTAAGAATAATTTTAGCAAAGTTGCTCTAGGCTTAAGCGGAGGAATAGATTCAGCGCTGGTGGCATGTATTGCCAAAGATGCGCTTGGCAGAGGAAATGTCCTTGCGCTCAGTATGCCATCCAGATATTCTTCGGTCGAGACGCAAAAAGACGCGAGTCTAATAGCCAGGAATCTGGGTATAAAGTTTCGCAAGATATCTATAGATAATATATTCAGCTCTTATTTAGATACGCTGAACCTATATTTTAAAGGCGTAGAACCAAATATAGCAGAAGAAAATATCCAGGCCAGGATACGGGGTAATATACTCATGGCGTTTTCTAATAAATTCGGATACCTGGTGTTTAATACAGGCAATAAGAGCGAGACGAGTGCTGGCTACTGTACTCTTTACGGAGATATGGCAGGCGGGTTCAGCGTGATAAAAGATGTGCCCAAGAGGCTTGTATATGAACTTGCAGAATATAGAAATAAAAAAGAAGGAAAAGATATTATACCGAAGAGCGTTTTAAAAAGGGCCCCTACTGCTGAATTAAGGCCGAATCAAAAAGACCAGGATACTTTACCGCCTTACGATTTTTTAGACAGGGTTATAGGCCTATATGTTGAAAAAAATAAAGGGTTTAGCTATATAATAAAAGAAGTAGGCCATAAAGATATTGTGAAAAAGATCCTTAATATGATAGACTCCAGCGAATACAAGAGGCGCCAGGCTCCTCCAGGCGTAAAAATCACTCCTATGGCATTTGGAAAAGACAGGCGCATGCCTATAACAAATAAATTTACACCTAGTTGATTTTTAGTATATACTATGTATATTATAACTGCGACAATATATTAATTCATTAGCCAATTTCGCCCTGATGTATCAGGGCGAAATTCAGAGGTGACTATGCATCTGGCGAAACTGACAGATGAAGAAAAATTCATAGAAGTAGTTTCCAGGGTGAACAGGATGCTTATCATTCTAGGTATATTTTTCTTCATATATTTCCTGCTTAATACAAAGATCAATATATATTTATTTTTACTATCGCTTTTGAACCTGGCGTTCAGCTGGCTTTCCTATAAACATTTACTTATAACTACTAGACTTGCTGATGAACTCGAGCGCGCGCGAACGTCTCTAGGAGATATTAGCAAAGAAATCCGAGAGATGCATCAAGATTAAATGTTCAGAAAAAGCCTGGTTTTTATATCCGTTATATTCTTAAGCTCAAATCTTTTTGCAAAAGAAGTTATTCATATTACTGCATATTCTGCAGTGCTTATGAATGCCTGGAATAAAAAGGTCGTCTATTCCAAGAATCCTCATCTCAAGCTTGCGCCTGCCTCTACTACAAAGATAATGACAGCCCTGGTGGTTTTGAAAAAATCAAAGCTTAATAAAAATGTAAATGTATCAAGGTGCGCAGCTTACATGCCTCCAAGCAAAGTGGATATTAAAAAAGGAGAGATTTATTCAACAGAGGATATGCTCAAGGCGGTGCTGCTCAATTCCGGCAATGATGCCAGCGTAGCTCTAGCTGAAAGCGTGGCTGGCACAGAAAAGGATTTTGTAAAGATGATGAATGACATGGCTAGGAAAATCGGATGCCACAATACAAATTTCAAAACTTCTAACGGATTGCCGGCAAAAGGGCAGTATTCTACGGCGTATGATCTGGCTTTGATAATGCGCGAGGCAGTAAAAGACAAAAGGCTTCTGGGTATACTTCAGATAAAGGAAACGGAGATAACGGAGTTAACCAGCCTCAGGCGTATAAAATTAAGAAATCATAATAAGAGCTTGTGGAAGAGCTCGTCTTATTTGATGCTTGGGAAAACAGGATACACTCTAAGGGCAAAACAGTGTTTTTTGGGCTATATTAGTTATGATAAAAGGCATAATTTAATAGTGGTGATACTGAAAGGTAAAAAATTATGGCCTGACCTGAAAGAATTAGCAGAGAAAGGCAGAGGATTAATCTGAAAAGAAAAGACATGTTTAAGAATTTTTTATGTTTTGGCATAATTCTGGTTATAATTTGTTTTGGAATAGCTTATGCCGCGCCTTGCTATGGGACGCATATGCCTAAGGAAAAACAATGGATATTAGGGTTGCAGGGAAATTTTCTTATAGATAGAAACTTAAAAGATAGCCATGGTTCCACCAGCGGCGATAGGTATTTTTTAACAAGTTCTTTCGGCGTATTTGACTGGATTTGTTTTGACGGAAAAATAGGAGTGGGAGATGTAGCTTGGGATAATTCCAATCCTGGAAATTTAACTTATAATACAGGTTTCGCAGGAGGGTATGGATTTAGAATAAAAGGGTATGAAAATAAAAATCTTGGTATAAAAACAGTCGCAGGGTTTCAGCATATAAGCGTTCATCCTAGGACTGCTTGTCCAGCAAGCGATAAGCATAGAGTTATTATAGATGATTGGCAGGGATCAGTATTGATTTCAAAAGATGTAGGGAATTTTACGCCTTATCTTGGCGCAAGGTATGGGACTGTTGATTTTATAAGATGGGTAAATGATCACGATAGAAAGCGCATTAAATCTGAAAAGATGTGTAGTGTTGTGATAGGCATGGATTATCTGGTTGCGAAAGATACAAGGTTAAATATAGAGGGAGATTTTATTGACGGAGAAGAGGTTTCTCTGGGAATAAGCAGGGATTTTTAATAGGCCTGTTTTTTTGACTTCCGAAGTCACCGTACGGTGACTTCGGAAGTCAGGATAGTTGTAAATACGTTATCGAGGTAATATATAGTAGGTTTTTTAAAAGTTTTTCTTATATATCTTTTAGCTTCTTTAAGGCCTTCAAAGAATAAAAACGGAAGGCCTTTATTTTTATAAAGATAAGCATTTTTTGATATAAATCCCAGTTCTGCTTTTCTGAGCGCTTTTGCAACCATATAAGCCCTGTGTTCTCCAGCAAGGCACCCGCCTTTTTTAATTTCATTTATCAGCTTATCAGGACTTGTCATTTCCAGAGTTTTTTTCATAAAGCGTTTTTCGCCTAGGCCTTTTCCAAAGCCTTCTTCCAGATTAGCTTTTACAAGTATAAGGGAATTATTTTTTATAACAGGGCTCTTAGTGTTCGTCACATAGTTGAACGCGCGGGAAGCCTGGTATATATTTACGCCTTTTGAATGAGGTATGTCGCATATGATTATATCCGGGCGTTTGTTTAATTTTTTTTCAAATATTTTTCTGGAATAATCAACCGCTTTTTTAAAACACAGCTCCGGCTTTCCTTCAAATACTTTTAGTATTTTCCCAAATTCGTTATTTACTATATTTATGGAGTATTTGACAGGAAGCATAGAGGCAGTTTGTTGTATAAAATTCTGGAAAGGGTTATTTTTTATAGAGCATATCCTTGTGCCGGGATGATCCAGAAACTCTGGATGATGAGTTGCATTTATTGTTTTTTCTCCGGCCAGGCCTATGGAAAGAACTTTCACTCCGCCGCTATAGCCGGCATAAAGATGAGGCTCTACTACGCCTATGGTTATTATGGAATCAGCGTCTTTTAGTTTTTTATCCAGGTATATAGGGACATTTCTTTTTGATCGGCCGGCGTAAAAAACATTTTTATAATCATGGGAAGATATTTTGACTGTCTTTGCGATATTTCCAAGATTGTTTTTTATC
>JAHJQM010000019.1 GCA_018819285.1 Candidatus Omnitrophota bacterium | reverse complement strand
TAAAAGGCCCTTATATAAAAGCATGCATTTAAATGCTATAAATTACAAACAAAAGCAAGGAGAACCGGTATTAACTAAACAATAAAAACAGGACATTTCTAATTTGGTAAAAACCGGACATTTCTAAATTGGCTTGACAGTGAAAAAATAAAAGATTGACACAAAGATATAATTGTTGTATAAAAAGTAAAACTGAATAAATTTTATATTGTACAAGGGAAGCTGATGTGAATTCAGCGCAGCCCCGCTGCTGTAATAGGAACGAAATCTGTAAAAAGCCATTGTTTTGGTTATCCGGAACGAGAAGGCGCAGAGAGTAGGATGCTAAGTTGACACTCTGACAATGTCAGAGTGTCAACTTACGGTAAAATGCCTTAAGCCAGAAAACCTTGCCATATATTTGATATATATTTTTTTGCCGCGACGGGCGGCAAAGGGCCAAGTAAACCAGGGTGCAGCCCTTGATGCGAAAGCGTCAAGGGCTTTTGTTTTTTAAGGAGAAAAAATGAAAAAAATATTCTTTTACGTGATAGCGGCAATAGTTTTCAGCGCAGGATTTATTTATGCGGGCACAGATGAAGATGATGGCAGTATTCTGCTAGAAAAAATAGTTGTGACGCCTACCAGGATGAAACAGTATGACTATAAATCTACGGCAAACGTAACAGTTGTGGATAGCTATGAGATAGAATCGTCCGGGGCTAAAAATGTTGCAGCTGTTCTTAATCAGAAGGCAGGGGTTAATGTTTATAGCAACTCAAGCGACAAGACAAACAAGGTGGATATAAGAGGATTTGCGGATACTTCGGTGAGCAATGTGCTTGTGATGATAGACGGCAGAAAGGTGAATTCTATAGACATGTCAGGCCCTGACTGGCTGCAGATACCAGTTGAGTCTATAGAAAGGATAGAGGTATTAAGAGGATCAGGCTCTGTTTTATATGGAGACAATGCAGTAGGCGGGGTAATAAATATCATAACAAAAAAAGGCGCGGGAAAATTTTCGGGCAGAATAGGGACTATGTTAGGCAGTTATAAGACAAGGCAGGATGATCTTGAGATACAGGGTTCAAAAGACAAACTTTCCTATTACCTCTATTCTAAATATTATGAGACAGAAGGCTATCGGGCTAACAGCGCTTTGCTTTCAAAGGATATTAACGCGAGGATTGATTTTGACCCTACAGATCTTCTATCGCTTGGCATAAGCGGTGGGTGGCATAAAGATGATTATGGAATGCCTGGCGGGTTGGACGACCAGACACAACTGGATCAATATGGCAGGCGCGGCTCATCAACGGCTTCGGATTTTGCTTCTACAAAAGATAGGTTCATAAAGATGTCCATGGATATGGCTCCTCAATTAGGAGATATGGATTTAGGGAAATTTGCAATAGAGACTTTTTATAGAAATAGAGATGCTTATTCGTGGTTTTATCAGGGAGGGTGGCCTGCTGCTACAAAATATAAAATAGATACAAGAGGCATAGCTATTAAAAATACGCAGAATAAAAATATTGCGGATAAAGACCTCAATCTGGTAACAGGCATTGATTATTACAATATAAAGCATACCATAAATGGTTCGGAAGGCAATACAGATGATCTGACTATATATAAGGAAGAACTTGGATTTTATGGATATTCAGAATATGAAGCTATGCGCAATTTTTTCTTAAATATGGGCATGAGGTATCAAAAGGCGAAATATAGGTTCGATCAGCAAAAAGCGACTGCGCTTTATGTGACAAGGACTCCCAGCGAAACCGTGTTAGGCGGAGGCGCAAAGTATGAATACGCAAAAGGTTCAAATGTATATTTTGATATCCAGGAAAGTTTCAGATTTTTAGCCACAGACGAATGGTATAGCACTTGGACAGGCCTTAACACAAATCTTAAACAGCAGACGGGTGTTCAATATGAAGTTGGCATTAAGCATAATTTTTACGATACATTAACGCTTAATGCGACTCCTTACTGGATAGATATAGATAATGAAATATATCTGAATCCTGCTGTGGCCCCTGGCAATAATGAAAATTACCCAAAGACCAGGCGGAAAGGTATAGAGCTGGGCCTAAAAGCGGATTTGTTGAAATTAAAAAACATTTCTTTTTTAGACAAACTGGAGTTCTTTACCAACTATACCTATGCGGAGCCTAAATTCAGAGGAGGCGCTTACAGCAATAAAGACATACCAATGGTTCCGAAGCAGCAATATAATAGCGGCTTAAGCGCAGGCTTTAAAAATTATGATATCTCTCTGGTAAGCAGATTCGTAGGAGATCGTTATGCAATAAACGATGCAAATAATGAATTATCTAAAGTTAAAAGCTATTTTGTGTTGGATGGCAAGGTAGCTTATAAAAATGATTTTTTAGAAATCTACACAGGCGTTAATAATATTCTTAACGAAAAATATTCAGATTATGTTGCAAAAAGTACGTCTTCAACAAAAAAAGTTTATTATCCTGCGCCTGAGAGAAGTTTTGAGCTCGGTGCAATTTATAAATGGTAAATTAAATAGAATAGGCGCCGCACACCATGTGTGGCGCCTATTGACAAAGCTAGGCCTAATTGTTATTATGAGTACAAATGTATGAAAATAAATCACTCCAGCTAGCAGCCTTAATTTCAATCCTTTTACATTTTGCTATACTCTTGAGCGCTCCATACACGGGGATATTGCCTGAAAGGCAACCCTTTAAACCTATAAAGGTGGCTTATTTGAAGATAGAAGAACATCCTAAGAAACTTATCGGCCAGAAACAAGAATCTCCTTATCATCAGGTGCTTCTGCCTATGTCGCCTGAAGCATTGCCCGAGGTAAAAAAAGAAGATATTATAAATCCGCCGCAGGTTAAAAAAGAAGAACCGACTGTTGAAACAATAAGCTCTGACTCAGGCAGCCGCGCTGTTATAGGGGATAAAGGCAAGAAATTTGAAACAGTTGTTAATGATGAAAAGGATGACGCTAAGAAAGCGACATATATAGGTTATTACAGATTAGTCAGAGAGAAGATAAGATATTACGCTGACAAAAATTATATTAAAGAAAGAAGCGCTAGTGAAGGCGAAATTTTTCTATCATTTGTTGTAACTTCCAAAGGAGAGCTTCTTCATATCATGATAATCGACAGGAGGTCAACGAATGGCTCATTGTTAAGGAATATAGCTATAGACAGTATAAAAGACGCAAGTCCATTCCCGGCATTTCCACAGGGGATGAACCAATATCAGATCACCTTTAATGTGATAATCTCTTTCGAACTGAATAATTAATAAAAATTTCTCTTGACAAAAAATGAATTTTAGGTAAGATATTACAATAACTAGCACTCCTCTAAACAGAGTGCTGACAAAATAAGGAGGTGTAGTATGGCAATTCAACCTTTAGGAGACAGAGTTCTCGTAAAGAGACTAGAAGCAGAGGAAAAAACAAAAGGAGGTATTGTTTTACCTGACACTGCCAAGGAAAAACCTCAAAAAGGAGAGGTTGTGAGCGTAGGCAAGGGTAAAATATTGGAAAGCGGCAAGTTAGAGCCTTTGGAAGTCAAAAAAGGCGATACAGTGCTTTTTGGAAAGTATTCAGGCGCAGAAATTACTTATAAGGAAGAAGAGTATCTTATATTAAAGGAAGAAGACATATTAGCTATAATAAAGTAACGAAGTTGACACTTTGACATTGTTAGAGTGTCAACTTATAAGGGGAAAAAGGAGGAGAGTAATATGGCAAAACAGTTATTGTTTAGTGAAGAGGCCAGGCAGAAGCTGGCAAAGGGTATTGACCAGCTTGCTAAAGCTGTAAAAGCTACGCTTGGACCAAAAGGAAGAAACGTTATTCTGGAAAAGAAATTTGGCTCCTCAACAATTACGAAAGATGGAGTCAGCGTTGCGAAGGAAATAGAGCTTAAGGACCCATACGAGAATATGGGCGCGCAGATGGTTAAAGAGGTTGCTGAGAAAACAAGTGACCTGGCTGGTGACGGCACAACTACTGCAACTGTGCTTGCGCAGGCAATTTATAAAGAAGGCCTGAAGAATGTTACAGCAGGTTCAAATCCAACTGGGTTAAAGCGTGGAATTGACAAAGCAGTTACACATACTGTTGAAAATTTAAAAAAGATGTCAAAATCCATAAAGGACAAGAAAGAGATTTCTCAGGTTGCTTCAATAGCCGCGAATAATGATATTGCAATAGGCGAGCTTATAGCAGAGGCAATGGAAAAAGTAGGAAAAGATGGGGTTATAACTGTTGAAGAAGCAAAGTCTATGGCTACCACGCTTGAGGTTGTGGAAGGTATGCAGTTTGACCAAGGATATCTTTCTCCTTACTTTGTAACAGATGCAGAAAGAATGGAAGCAGTGATAGAAGATCCCTATATTCTGATTCACGAAAAGAAGATTTCCGTGATGAAGGATATGTTGCCTTTACTTGAAAAGATAGCTCGTTCAGGCAAACCTCTTATTATAATTGCAGAGGATGTTGAAGGAGAAGCCCTTGCTACGCTTGTTGTAAATAAACTAAGAGGTACTCTTAATTGCTGCGCAGTAAAAGCGCCTGGTTACGGCGACAGACGCAAGGCAATGCTAGAAGATATAGCAATTCTCACAGACGGTAAAGCAATCACAGAAGATCTTGGCATAAAGCTCGAGAATATAGGCCTGGATGATCTGGGAAAGGCAAAAAGAGTTACTATCGGTAAAGAAGAGACAACAATAGTTGAAGGTGTTGGCAAGTCCTCTGATGTGAATGCTAGAATTACACAGATAAAGAGGCAGATTGAAGAGACGGACTCAGATTATGACAAAGAAAAACTCCAGGAACGCCTTGCAAAGCTTGCAGGTGGAGTAGCTGTTATTAATGTAGGCGCTGCAACAGAGACAGAGATGAAAGAAAAGAAAGCAAGGGTTGAAGACGCACTTCATGCAACAAGGGCTGCTGTTGAGGAAGGCATTGTTCCTGGCGGCGGAGTTGCTTTCCTGAGATGCGCTCCGAAACTGGATGATTTAAAAGTAGAAGGCGATGAAAAAATAGGCGTTAATATTATAAAACGCGCGCTCGAAGAACCTATCCGCCAGATAGCGGAAAACGCAGGCATGGAAGGTTCTGTTGTGGTAAATAAAGTAAAGAGCGAAAAGCAAAATGTAGGTTATAATGCTGAAAGCGATGAATACGTAGACATGGTCGCATCAGGTATTATAGATCCTACAAAGGTAACAAGGACAGCCCTTGAAAATGCGGCAAGCATTGCAGGGCTTTTATTGATGACAGAGGTTCTTGTGGCTGATATGCCTGAAGAAGATAAACCAGGGCATGGCGGAGCTGGCGGAATGCCAGGTGGAATGCCTCCTGGAGCAGGGATGTACTAATTAGCTTAACTTCTCGACTATGCTCACATGATATGTTCTCATGACCGCTCGAAGAATATTGTTCGAGCGAGCGAAGCGAGTCGAGAACTTTTTGAAGCATAGCCCGCGGCAAGAAATTGCCGCGGGCTTTTATTTTGCGCCGCAAAAGTCTTTGCGGCATCAAGCAAAAAAATAACCGCCAGTCGGCATTTTTTGTACTATTTGAATAGTTAGGTAACATATATTCCATTGCCAGAACCGCTCAGGCCGTTCAAAAAGACGTTCTCGGCTTCGCTCGGGACTTACAAGTCCTGAGCTTGTCGAAGGACGCTCGGCCTAATAAATCTTAAGGCAATTTAGTATATGAACATTTCGGCCTCGCTCCGTTTTGTTTTGACAGGCAATATAAATAGTATGCAGCATTTTCTGTTTCGCAAAACAAAAAGGCTTTTTTCAGGCCTGAGCGGCTCTGGCTTGATCTCGCTTCTCAAAAGTGAGGCATAAATTATCAGCTG
>JAHJQM010000018.1 GCA_018819285.1 Candidatus Omnitrophota bacterium | reverse complement strand
TTGCGGACATTTGGCAAAATTTTTCTAATGTGCCTCAGACCCCGGCCTGCTTAACGGGACGAGCGAGAATCGGCGCGGAGCGAAGTCCGCCACGCTGGGGCGGACAAGCGTCTTTTCGAAGGCCTGCCAGGGCTGGCAAGCGGTATATATATTACTTAATACTGAAAGTATTGCGCAGCAGAAAATGAAATTTGAATGTACTATTTAAATAGCTAGCTTATTTATTATTATTTACAACTCAACAGGTTTCGCAGCCACAGCCTTGCTCGCTCAGATGAAAATTTCCCCTTCGCAGCATATACTAAAGCCCACCGGCTGTCTCGGGGTCGGCTTTTATATCGCATTCTGGCGGGGCTCGAAAAACTCAGCCCAGACTATAAGGTCTGGGCTTCTAACAGTTTCGAGCCTTTTTACCTCATAAAATATGGCATATAAACCGCCGTAATGCTCATAAAATCCTAAATTTTCAATTCGTCCCTCCGGGGACTCCATAAAGACCCTGAGCTTGTCAAAGGGTCGCTCACAAGGCTGGGTCTGCGATATTTAAAAATTTGTAATGGCTATGACATGTCTGTAAGGAATTTTGCTTTAAGCATGCCTTCATCCCATTCACCCTGCGGGGTAGAATCCCATACAATGCCTCCGCCTATTCCCATCTCTCCGATTCCTTCGCGGATCAACAATGTACGGATAGGGATATTGAAGAAAAGGTCTCTATCAGGGGTAATATATCCGATAGCGCCTGTATAAATCTTACGCTCCTCGCGTTCAAGTTCTTTTATAATCTGCATCGCGCGTATCTTCGGCGCTCCTGTAACAGAACCTGAAGGAAAAAGCGATGCAAATAACTCATACATAGATATATCTCTATCAAGCTGGCCTGTTACAGTAGATGTCATTTGAAATAAAGTCTTGTATTTCGCAACTTCGAAAAGTTTCGGCGCCTCTATGCCCCGCCCCACCCTTCCAAGGTCATTTCTCAAGAGGTCTGCAATCATCACATTCTCAGCTCTATTTTTGAAATCATATTGAAATTGCAGGCGCGCCGCAATATCAGAAATCATATTATCTCCGCGGCGCCATGTTCCTTTCATAGGTTTTGTAATGGCATGCGTAGATTCTTTTTTAATGAACATCTCCGGAGAACAAGACAGGATACGAAATTGGTCTGTTTCTATATACGCGGGATAAGGCACTGCCTGCTCTTTTAACAGAAAATTGTAAAGAGAAAACGAATCTCCGTAAAACTTAAACATCAATTTAATACAATAGGTAATCTGGTATACTTCACCCTGAGCTATATAATCGCGTATGGTCTGGATATTAGAAGAATAGTCATCCTGTGTTATATTTAATTGAACGTTCTCTAAGTTATTCTGAAAATATTTGGGCGTAGAGCATATTTCGTATCTAAGCGGCTTTCTGTACGCTCCGAAATATATGAGCGGGAAATCGTATATTTTATTTTCCCGCAGTTTTTCTTCAAAATAGTATCCTGCTTCATACGACAAGAAACCCGCTAAATAATATCCAGCCTTAAGCGCGTTTTCAATATCCTTGAAACATGCAATAAATGAGCTTGGATCAACACATGATATGATAAATTCAGGATCCTGGAATAAAAGCGGTTTTTTTTCAAACTGAATTAATACTTTCATGCCTCTTAAGGAAGCCTCAATGAGCTATAAAAACGTCTATAGATGCGTCTTTGCCTGTTTCAATTTTTCGGAAAATTTATCTTTTTTAAACATGGATATCCAGTTTCTTAGGACAATCCATCCGCCAAAACGTATAAGATAGTTGCGCCACGACCTATACCATATTCTCCAGCCTGCCTTAATATCGTGCAAAAAGAAAACAATTGATGGAAAGAAAGCTATGTTCAGCGCTATCATAAACATGTATCTGAACTGGTAGAATTTACCCATGATTTTTCTGCTTGAAGACTGCATGTCCTCTGCGCTCATTGGTTTGTCAGGTTCAAAGAGCGGGAAATTGCCGTCATAGTATTCCCATCCAACGTCCTCTAGAGGGTAAATCCTATTCTGCGCCTCAAGCCTTTGCCGCAACTCTGTGCCAGGCAAAGGCACAGGCAAAAGAACCTGTATAGTGTCCAGCCCGGCTTTTCTGATGAATCTTTTAAGCCGTTTCACTCTCTCCTCGCTAGACATGCTGAAATCCACGCCATCTTTCAATGGATAACCAAAAATAAACATGCCGTGAATCAGAAAACCGAATTTACGGAATACTTTTACAAATGACAGCATATCCTCGGTTTTCAGGCGCTTATTCATAGCTTTTAATTCTTCCTCAATAGGCGATTCAAACCCTATTGCCACTGTGCTGATGCCTGCCTGGCGCATTGCTAATAAAAGTTCAGTATCCCTGGCTTTATCCAGCCGTATCTGAACAATAATATCCAGCCGCCTTTCTGTATCTTTCTGGTAATCCCTCAGCATATTGCAAAACCGTATTGTCTCATTTCTTTCCTGCCCAAAAAGGTCGTCCACGATGAAAAAATGCCTGGCATCTTTAGTTTCAAGAAGAAAACTTATTCTCTCTAGAAGGCGTTCAGGCGAAGAACACCTGGGCTTTCCTTTTACTGTACAAAATTCGCAGTCCATTCCACACGAACGTATCCTTTCAATTGAATAGAGCTTGATTTTCGCGTAACGCACCAGGGAAAAATCCGGCAATGGAAGATTATCAAAATCTTTTAAAGGCTCGCGGCCAGGGGTAAAAACCATTTCACCGCCATTTAGATAAGCAATACCTTTTACTCCGCTAATATCCTGCTTGCCTTCAAGCGACCAGAGAAGTTCTTTTATGGTCTCTTCTCCTTCGCCAATAACCACATAGTCTATACCTGAAGACAGCGCTTCTTTAATATTCTCTTTGCAAAAATGCTGCCCCCCTGCTATAGTCACAACTCCTTTACTTTTGTAAAACCGCGCTACTTCGTAAAGCCTGGGTATCGTACTTGTAAGGCCACCATAAAAACCAGCTACATCGCAAGGCCTATGGCTTTGCAAAAATTCATGGTCAGCTCCGCCAGAAATTAGCTTAGGCCCGTACCTGCGCAGATTATTTTCGTCTATAACCTCTGCATCCCATTTTTCCATTTCGTTTACACTGGTGGCTACGCATACCGGGCCCAGGGCAGTAGTGCTGGCAGCAACATATGAATAGACATTGAACGCCGGATAGGCAGGCGCAATAACCCTGAGCCTATATCGTTTTCTGGAAATATCCAACATGAGATATTACTCTCTTTCTTAACGGTAAAATTTAGACCTGCTTTGCATAGGGCGCTTTTGCCTGTAATTATGTCTTGGGCGCCTATTTGAAGATTGATACGGAGATTGATGCGAAGACTGGATGAACTGTTCCTGGGAAATATCTGGATATTTCAAAATAGGCAACGACACTCTTATAAGTTTTTCTATATCGCGGACATCGTTCCTTTGATCAGGCGTGGCAAAAGAAATAGCATGGCCTTTATGACCTGCACGGCCTGTGCGGCCTATGCGGTGCACATAGTTTTCGGTATCGTCAGGGAGGTCATAATTAATAACCAGCTCAATCCCGGTTACATCAATCCCTCTGGCAGCAATATCAGTAGCAACCAGCACTTTATATTTACCGGATTTAAAGCCTCCTAGCGCTTCGCGGCGCTGGCTTAAGGAACGATCAGAATGTATTTCTGCAGCGCTATACCTCATATCTCTGATCGAGCGCGTAATCTTTCTTGCGTTATGTTTGGTACGGGAGAACAAAAGAATAGGCCCATGATATTTTGTAAGGATTTTACCAAGAAGCTGCAATTTAGAATCCTTTTTAACAATAAATAATTCATGCGTAACTTTCTCAGCAGCAGTGCCGGAAGGAGCAACCTCCACGCTGACAGGAAGCTTCATGTGTTTAGCGGCCATCTGTATAATCTCTTTAGGGATAGTTGCTGAAAAAAGCATGGTTTGCCTTTCTCTGGGCAAAAAGCGTAAGATCTTCTCTACCTGCGGGGTAAAACCCATATCAAGCATGCGATCCGCTTCATCAAGCACCAGCATCACTGCGTCATCAAGCAATATATTCCATTGGGTCATATGGTCAATAAGCCTGCCAGGAGTTGCGATTATTATGCGAGGTTTATTGCGCAAAGCCCGCACCTGTTCATACATTGAAGCGCCGCCAATAAGACAGGCTGTACGCATTCCGAATGACCGGCTAATTCCCTGAAAAGCTTCTTCAATTTGAATAGCTAACTCGCGGGTAGGCGCAAGAACCAGGCCTATGCCTTTTTTCTGCGCTAAGATCTGTACCATTGGAATAGCAAAGGAATGGGTTTTGCCAGTTCCTGTCTGCGCGATGCCGATAATATCCTTGCCTTCAAGAGCCAGAGGGATTGCCTTCAGCTGAATCGGCGTAGGCACCTTAAACTTTATGCGTTCTAAGATATCAAGAATCTTCGGTGCGATACCCAGGCCGTAAAAATTTTCGGTTGGTCTATCTATCATGGCTATCTAGCACCTTTAAAAGCATGCTCTTGCAATAATTGTCCAAGATGGACATGGCAGTAGTCTTCATGATTATAGATGCTCAAGATGTGCTTACAATGCAGATATTTGCATTTCCTGCCCTTGTTGGAAGTCCTTACTTTTTTGATAACTCCTCCTAATTTTTTCTTTATTATACCTCTTTATTCACATTTGTCAACGTAAACTTCTCGTTATTCATACCGTAATGCCTCGATCGGGTCTAACTTGGAAGCTTTTTGGGCTGGCCAAAGGCCAAATACCACCCCTATAATTAATGAGAAGGTTGTCGCAAGTATTATGGAAAACATTGACACTTTTACTGCCCATCCTGCAAAAATAGTTATCAATGTTGCTATGCCTATCCCAAGCGCGACCCCTGTTATGCCTCCTATAAAAGACATCAATACAGCCTCTATAAGAAACTGCACCATAATATCTTTATTGGTCGCGCCTATTGCTTTACGCAGGCCGATTTCCCGTGTACGCTCGGTAACAGACACAAGCATGATATTCATAATGCCTATGCCGCCTACTAAAAGCGATATTGCCGCAATTGAACCCAGGAGCAATGACATTGTTTTAGTGGTAGTTTCGAGCGTATCTTTAATGTCAGCCATATTACGGATCTGAAAAGAATCTTCTCCGTCTTTATTAAGACGATGCTGTTTTATAATCAGGCTGGATATCCCTTCCTGCGCCGCGTCAAGCAAATCAGCGCTTTTTGCCTCTACGTAGATAGAGTCAACATATTCTTTTCCGAACACCCGAAACATTGCTGTTGTAATAGGGATCATTGCCGTATCATCCTGGTCATGAAATGTGTTAGCTCCTTTTACAGGCAAAATTCCGATAACTTTAAAATTAACTAAATTCAGCTTTATGGTTTCACCGATGGGATCAGTGTCTCCGAAAAGTTCCCTTACAACTGTAGCCCCAAGCACAATAACCCGTGAGCGCATTTTCACTTCTTCTTCAGTAAAAAATCTCCCCACCGTAGGAGACGAGGCCCGCAGCGTTGCATAATCCGTGCTAACGCCTTCCACCCGGGTGTTCCAGTTCTTATTAGCATAAACTATCTGCCCTCTGCCGGTTACTGAAGGGCTAACACTATTTATCACATTAGATAATTTAGCGATATCCGCAACATCCTGCAAGGTAAAACGCGTGACTGTGCCTGCTTCCATTGCCACCCCATGGACTTTCGAAGAACCGGGCCTTACTACAAGAAGATTGGAACCCAAACTTGCCAGCTGCTGCTCGATTGATTCTTTTGCGCCTTGCCCTAAAGCAAGCATAGCGATAACTGCAGCAACGCCGATCAATATGCCGAGGATGGATAAAAATGACCTCATCTTATGCGAAAACATAGCGCCTATCGCCTGGCGCATATAATCCAGAAACTTTGTCTTTCGGGCAGTCCTCTCCGACCTGGATAAAACCTTATTTATTATTTCATCTGCCTGGTTTTTTGCCAAATCCTCCGGCTCGACTCCGGATCTTGTATCAGAAATAATATTCCCGTCGCGCATATTAATCACGCGCCTGGCGTGAACTGCGACTTCCGGCTCGTGAGTAACCATAATAATCGTTTTGCCTTTTCGATTCAGATCTTTCAATATCAAGATTATCTCTTCTTTGCTTTTTGAATCAAGGTTGCCTGTGGGCTCATCCGCAAATATTATCAAAGGGTCATTTACGAGCGATCTGGCAATAGCCACGCGCTGCTGCTGGCCTCCGGAAAGTTCATTAGGCCTGTGGTTCATCCTGTCTCCGAGCCCAACCTCTTCTATATTTTTTTTAGCCCTGTCTTTTAAATGCTGTTTACCGGCGTAAATCAAAGGGAGCTCTGCATTTTCCAAGGCAGTTATCCTTGGCAATAAATGAAACTGCTGGAACACAAAACCTGCCAGGCGGTTTCTTATAGCGGCTAATTCCTCTTCTGATAAATCGTTGATTTTCTTTTTACCAAGAAGATATTCTCCTGAGTCAGGCCTGTCCAGAAGCCCGAGGACATGCATAAGAGTGGATTTGCCTGAACCGGACGGCCCCATTATCGCAAGAAATTCGCCCGATTCTATTTTTAAAGAAATATCCTGCAAGGCCTTCACCTCCACCTTGCCCATCTGATAAGTTTTATATATATTTTTTAGTTCTATCATTATCTTTAATGCCCTGGCATGAACGGATTCTTGCCCCTGGTATTTTTAGGAAGACTGTACGCCTTTGACTTTATTATTATCCGATCTTCTTTAGTGATCCCTGAAAGAACTTCTACATTCTTATCATCAGAAATTCCTAGCTGAACAGCTGCCCTGACCAGACCGATTTCATTAACTTGTTTAACTAATACATAGCTGCTCCCCTTTTCTTTATAAACAGCTTCTACGGGAATAAGAAGGGCATTTTCTTTGCTCTTGTCTATGAAATCTATGGACGCATTCATACCAGAGCGAAAAAATTTCGGTATCTCTTCCGGGATAAGATCCACTTCATAAATCGTAACATTATTTACGGTCTTGGATTCATAATAGATATGCTCAACAGTGGAATTGATTTTCGTATCAGGATATGCATCTATGCTGATGATTGCTTTTTTATCCAGAGCGATTTTTCCTATGTCTGTTTCGTCCACCTGAGCCCTTACAATCAAGCGGTCGGATAATACTATTACAGGATCGCTTGCAGTAACTGTCTGGCCTGGCTGGGTCGTTTCTACAATCACTTCTCCGTCAATAGGCGCCAGTAAAGGTATCGGCTTATAAGTCTCCTCCCAATATTTCAACGCATCTTCTCCTTTAGCCCTGGCAGCATCAATCAAGGCAGCCCTTTCCGTAGAGCTCATCCACGCTAAGGTATCGCCTGTCTTTACTTCATCGCCTTCCTTAACCAGGATTTTTTCTATCCTGCCATTGACAGGTGGTTTTATCTCCAGCCTGTTTTTCGGCAGAATTGTCCCTGTAGAGGATATAAATGTTTTTATCGAACCGACAGCCGGGCTTATTTCTTTTACAACTTCATCAGGTGATTTTCTCTGTTTTATCCCGGTTATATAAACTATTGAACCTGCCAGAAGAATAAGCGCCACAAAAAATATTCCTATCTTTTTAGTCTTCATATTCTAATGTCTCTCCTTTCGCTTCAATCCAGCCTGCCTCGGCAAGCATTGCATTTGCCTCAGCATTAAGAAATGTCTTTTTAGCCTGCACAAGGCTATCCTCAATAATAGTCCAATTGTCAAATTGTATGAGTCCCAGCGAATACTGGCCTTCTGCAATTTTTGCCCTTTCCTCAGCTGCTTTTAGAAACTTTTTCTGGACATCCACTGTATCTATTGCATTCTGAAAATCAGCCCAGGCTTGTTCAAGCGCCAAGGTAAGGCTGTCTTTTTGACTCCGTTCATCTGAGTGAGCCTGATTATACGATGCCTTCGCCTTTTTAACCTCAGCTGTTCTCAAGCCGCCTTCAAATATAGGTATACTTAATCCAAGCCCTATATCCCACTGGTCCTGGTCAGGAGGAAAATGAGCCCCAGTCCTGTCAGCTCCTGAACTGACTGAAATTTTAGGGAAAAAATCTGCCTCTTTGGACTTTATTCCAAAGGATGCTGCGTTTGTCTCGGCATTGAGTTTTCCAAGCAAAGGGTTATTTTTAACCAGGGTTTCAAAATCCGGCTTTTTCCTGGCTGAATCTCTAACCTTAAATACTCCCTTAACCTGCACAGGAGAAAATTCAAGTCTGCCCATTTCCTTGAGAAGCCCTCTCTGATAGACCTCCAGCTCCCTCTTTGCCTGAGTAATCTCGAATTCAGCCTGCGTCAAATTTGCTTCTGCAGTCAATAGAGCGCCTTTATGTTCTATACCAGCTTCATAACGCAGGGTGATTAATATTAAATTGTCCCGCCTTATCTTAGCTATATCCTGCGTAATATTTAACAGTTCCTGCGCTTTAAGCAGATTTATAAAAGCGGACCGCAAGCGGTATCTGACTTCAGAAGAAGTGAATTTGTAATTATATTGGGAAGCCTTGATAGTTTCTGAAGCTGCTTTTAAATCATTTACAGTTTTAGAACCATTATATATTAACTGCGTTCCTGTCACGCCATAGGAATAACTGTCTTTTTGCGTTGTTGTTTTTGTTCTGGACCAGTCCGCGCTAGCGTCTAACTGAGGATAAAAAACAGATCCCGTTATAGTCTTGGCTGCCTCTTCCTGCTTGATCTTTTCTTCTGCAGAAATCAAATCCGGATGATTTTTCTTTGCTTCATAAAGACACCCGTCCCAGGTAAGGGTTTCCTCGGCTAACCCTGTATAAACAGAAAACCATAAAAGAAATAATATTATGCCTGTAAATATCTTCAATTCTTGAACCTCGCTACCACTTTAGACATTTTATCAAGCATTTGGCTGAACTCTTCTGCAGGTATAAGCCCGATCATCTCATGTTTGGCAAAAACGATAAGCTTATCCCCTGGTTTAATTCGAAAAGATTTCCTTATGTCTGCAGGTATAACCACCTGCCCTCTTTCTCCAACAGTAGCTGCCCCGTAAATTTTATCTTTTGATATGTTGCTCATAGCCTCTCCTTTTGTTTAATGATAGTCAAATGTAAATTTGTATGAATTGTATGCTTTATATGAAAAGTATGCCATATAACGCAAAGAATATCAAGTAAAAAATGCCAACTAGCGGTTAATCACGAATTCAAGGACCACATCTGCTTGTTTTGCTGCAGCTACGTTTACTCGCGGAGATAATGCGGGGGTTCTGTCGATATCTGACTTTAGATCACCTATTATGATTAGATTCTTTTTTATCTTGTGTACCTTTATATTATCACTGGAACCGATTCCCCCTAATCCGGATGCTGCTATAATAAGTTTGCCTGAATGAATAAGCTCTGAGACAAGCATGCTCTTATATTCTGCCCTGTCAAAACATTCTACTATTACATCGCAATCATTAAATAGTTCTTTTATATTCGTATTTTCTATTTTTTTATTGATCATCTTGAGTTCCAAAAAAGGATTTATTCTTAATAGATTAGTTTTAAGCGAGTCTACCTTATTCATCCCTATCTGATCTATAAAGTAAAACTGCCTGTCCAGGTTTGCCGGTTCTATGATATCAAAATCCACTATTGTAAATCTTTTAAAACCTACTCTTACCAGATTGCATGCGCAGTTTGATCCAAGCCCGCCTGCACCTGCCAATCCTATCCTGGCATCCTGTATTTTCCGAAAATTATCCTTACCTACTTTTTTTATTATATTTTTTACAAATGCATCCATCTTTATATTTGCATCCAATCTTTTAGAACAGGCTGGTATCCTTTGGCCGCTAACATCGCCTTGATCTCTTCCACATTTCTTGTATCTGAAATTTCAAATTGAGGCGGATTTAATTCTTCATAAAATTCCATAGTGTGGCCGCCTACCTTGGTAGAGGAACCGGCTGACATGCGGGTAATGCCAAGCGCTAGCAGGTCTTCTCTGAGTTTAGGGTTTTCCCGCGTCGATATGGCAATTCCAAGCTGCGGCAGAAAAATCCTTAAAGCAGTGACTATCTGCGCCATATTCTTGTCGCTGATATCGCTCGGTATCTTAAAATCTCCGGCATGGGGCCTGAGCCTTGGTATCGATGAACCTATATCCACATCATAAAATTTATCCTGAAGATATTTCGCGTGAAGCCCCATAAAGAAAATCTCTTTTCGCCAGTCATTCAGCCCCAATAAAATCCCTATATTAACATTCCTGATGCCGTTTTTTGCGGCTCTTTCCGGAGCATCAAGCCGGAACAGATAATCTTTTTTAGGCCCTTGCTTGTGCACCATGCCATAAATTATTTCATCATACGTTTCCTGATACAAGGTCAATCCGTCTACGCCTTCGGCAGCTATCTGGGCATATTCGCTTTCTGTAAGGCCGTATATCTCTATAGATATTGAGCTGAAATACTTTTTTAATATCCTGACGCAATCTTTGATGTATTCTAGCGAGCTCTTTTCCCGAGAATCCCCTGTAAGAATCAAAATATGCCTGAGCCCCGTCGATGAAATAAAGCTGGCTTCCTTTTCCACTTCTTCCAGGCTTAGTTTTTTCCTGGTAACATCATTTCTGGAATTGAATCCGCAATAGGCACACTCGTTTTCGCAGTAATTGGACAAGTACATCGGCGTATAAAGCTGAATAGTCCTGCCGAAATGCCTTAATGTCAAGTCATGCGCCTTCTGCGCCATATCCTCCAGATAATTTTCTGCAGCCGGAGAAAGAAGCGCTAAAAACTGGCTGACATCCTGCCTCTCTGAATCGATTGCAATCTCTGCATCCTGAGGCGAAATATTATAAAATATTTTTTCAAAATCAAGGTCTTTATATTTTAGATAAATATCATAATAGCTCAAAATGTATAGTTACCTCTGAATTCTGTAGGGACACCACATTTGTGGTGTCCCTACAGAATTGGCTAAGGAATTAATTTTATCTCCTTAAGAATCCTGTAAGGGGCGAAGACGCAGCTGCGCAAATTCTAGTGGAAGAAAGGCCTGCGAGATATGCGCATCTCCCTGCAATAACCGCATCCTTAAATGCCTTTGCCATATTAACTGGATCATTGGCTATAGCGATAGCAGTATTAACAAGCACTGCAGCGCATCCCATCTCCATGCATTCGCAAGCCTCGGAAGGCCTGCCTAAACCCGCATCCACTATGACAGGGATCTTTATCTCGCGGACAATTATATCAACAAGCTCCTTCGTCTTAATACCTCTATTGCTTCCTATGGGGGATCCAAGCGGCATAATAGCAGCAGCGCCTGCATCAACAAGCCTTTTCGCTATCGATAAGTCCGGGCTCATATACGGAAGCACCACAAAACCTTCTTTTACAAGGATCTCAGTAGCTTTGAGCGTCTCAATATTATCCGGAAGCAGATATTTGTTATCCTGTATGACTTCTATCTTTATCCAGTTGCCAGCTCCGCTTGCTTTTGCGAGCCTTGCGATACGCACAGCCTCATCAGCATTTCTTGCGCCGGAAGTATTAGGCATGACTATGCAAGTCTTTGGTATGTAATCTAAAATATTGTCTTGTTTAGAGCCGGTATCAACCCGCCTTAGCGCTACGGTAACGACATCTGGCTGAGCGCATCCCAGAACATCCTTCATGAGCGGATAGCTGGAAAATTTACCAGTGCCTATAAACAACCTGTTATTTATTAATCTGCCGCCTATGCTTAATAGATCTTCCATTTTTATCCTCCTCCGACAAAACTTATTATCTCTATATGATCGTTTTCCTGCAGTATAACATCTCGCCATTCATCTTTCGGGACGATACGTAAGTTATATTCCATTACTATTTTTTCAGGCGATAATTTTTTAACCGCAACTAACTCTGCAAGATTTAATTTCTTCTCAACTGTTTCGTCTTTGCCGTTTATTTTTACAATCATTTTATCCGTCCTCTTTTTCTCTTATAAGCCTATCCTTAAAGTTTCTGGCCATAATCATTATATCTTCCGCCTGTATTATGCCCCTGATCACAGCTATGTTTTTTGCGCCTTGTTTTAAAACCTCGTCCAAATTCGACAGATTAATACCGCCTATAAAAACCACGGGTTTTTTAGCAATTTTTAACGCTTCCTTTATATCTTTGGTGCCTAGAAAATATTTTTTTGTCTCTGTAGGAAGGATAGGCCCATAAGCTATATAATCAACATCGCATTCATTTGCTTTCTCCAGCTCTGCTAAAGAATGCGTTGAGACACCGATTATTTTGCCGTTTCCGATAATATCCCTTGTTTCGGTTAAGCTGTATTTCAGCATATCTTCCTGCCCCAGATGTACGCCGCTAGCATTGCTTTCTCTGGCTATGAGCGGATCGTCATTCACTATGAATATAACGCGCTTTTTTTTGCAAAGGCTTGAAAGTTCACAGGCGAGTTTCACCAGTTCATTCCTATCTTTATCCTTTTCCCGCATCTGTATAATGTCAGCTCCGCCAGAGATAGCAAGTTTTGCTATTTCTACGGCGCTTCTACCCATGCCATATTCTTCGCTTATTACCAGGTATAGACTGTAATCTTCAATATTCTGCACTGTATCCATCGCTTTCGATATCCTTCAGATGCTCCTATTTGTCGCATCTGCAGGATTAATTCGGACATACAACTTACAAAAATCTCTGATTTTTGTAAGTTGTGTCCTCATTAAAAAAACAAAAACCCTTATGCCAAAGCATAAGGGCCTATCGTATCGTCCCTACGCTGGCATTATCCAGATCAGGTTCAAAGGGTAATCTGCTTATCACACAGAACTCTCAGACCGTTATATGCGGCCTCCCCATCATTTATATATTAACTTGTTCTCAGCGCAGTGTCAATCTTTTTTGAAATCAGCAATTAAGGAGTGGGTGCGGCTGAGGATATCGTGAAGTTCTCTCTTTTGTATGCACAGTGGCAGAAAAAAATAGACTATATTTCCTAGCGGCCTTAACAGTAAATTCTTCTTTAAGCCTTGCTGAAATATTTCAAAACCTATTCTTTCTTCGAAACTAAATCTCTGTTTTGTCTTCTTATCTTTTACCAATTCCAGCGCAGCTATAAGGCCAAGATATCTTACATCTCCTGCTATAGGCAGGTCTTTAAACTCCTCCATAGTTTTGTGAAAAAATGGCAGTATTTTTCCTACCTTTTCCAGAACGTTTTCCTCTTCAAATATCTCTAAGCTTGCCAAGGCTGCTGCGCAGGCAAGCGGATTTGCGGTAAAAGTGTGGCCATGAAAAAAAGTTTTCTTTTCTTTGTAATCCGCATAGAACGCCTGATATATCTTATCCGTGGTCAGGGTTGCGCCAAGGGGCAAATAGCCTGCGGTAATACCCTTGGAAAGACAAAGAAAATCTGGCAGAAGATTTTCTACATGATCGCAGGCGAACATCTTTCCCGTGCGTCCGAATCCAGTAGCTACTTCATCAAGGATTAAATGCACATTGAACTTCCTGGCTAAACCTGCGGCCTTTGCAAGATATTCTTTGGGATAGATAATCATCCCGCCTGCGGCCATTACTAAAGGTTCCAGAATAATAGCGGCTATTTCTTTGGATCTTTCTTCCAATATTTTTTCCAGAGGATTGATACAATCAATATTGCAAGAAATCCTGTCTTTATTCATCGGGCAGCGATAGCAATTTGGGGAAGGGGCTTTAAAAGAAGAGAAAAATAACGGCGAAAATACTTTATTAAAAAGATCTACCCCGCTAACGCTCATTGTCCCGATAGTATCGCCGTGATAACCGTCATCCAAAGATATGAATTTTATTTTTTTATTCACTCCCATATTCTTCCAATATTGAAAAGACATCTTAAGCGCAACCTCAACTGCCGTAGATCCGTTATCAGAGAAAAAAACCTTGGATAATTTCCCAGGCACAATTGAAATAAGTTTCTCAGCCAGAAGGATAGCAGGTTTATGAGTAAAGCCTGCGAATAAAACATGCTCCAGTAAATTAAGCTGTTTTTTAATAGCCCTTTTAATTTTGGGGTGATTATGGCCATGAACATTGCACCACCAGCTGGAGATAGTATCGTAATAGAAATTCCCGTTTGCGTCATAAAGCTTGATACCTCTAGCCTTTTCAATCAAAATAGGCGGGGCTTTTTGACAATCCTTCATCTGCGTATAAGGATGCCAAATAAACTTTAAATCTTTTTTGATCAGATACATAGTCATCTCTGAATTTTGCAGATCTTCTCTGCTATAGGGACAAAACGTTCATATAATTTTTCAGGCAATTCTGTCCAAGGCAAAATTCCAAGAATATTTTCTCCAGTTAACGCTCCTATAATGAGAGGGTTATCTTTGATAATTCTTGCGTCTTCTCTCTGCGGGTTATTGAACACTATGCCCAATATGTCCATTTTTCGCAGCCTCAGCGCTTCGACGGCCAAAAGAGTATGATTAATAGCTCCCAACTTATTCTGCGCTACTATTAAAACAGGTAAACCAGCTTCCTGCGCCAGGTCTATAAGTAAGATACGCCTATCCAAAGGAACCATGACTCCGCCAGAGCCTTCTACAATGACAAAATCAAACCTTCGCGCCAGCGTTCTGAAACTTCTGATAATCTTACGCGGATTTATTCTTTTATTTTCCATCCTGCTCGCCAAATGCGGAGAAGCAGGAAATCTGAATTTATAAGGACAAACAAGATGCAAGCAATCTTTCACATAACTTTTATTTCTAACCATAGCTTTGAGGTGCGCAGCAATATCTGGAGGAAAATTACCCTTACAGCCACTTTGAACCCATTTTTGAGTAATAACAGTATGCCCTTTATTAAGCAGATATCTCGCTAGATAACCGGCAATAACTGTTTTGCCGACGCCGGTATCTGTTCCTGTAATAAATAGGCCTTTCATATTTTTCTCCCCTGGCAAAAAAATACCTGATAAGTGGCTTTGATTCGGCTGAATCTGCTTAAATAATCTTTCTCTAATTCTTCTAGAATCCTGCGTCCAATTTGTTTTTTATTGCCTATGCCGGAACCCCTGATGCCGCTATATTTTATTTTATACAATAAATCCTTCAGGCTTAAAAAATATTCCTCATATCTTGCTTCCTGTATTTGAGTTTCTTTGAAATATTTACCAAGCGCTGATTTTAAATCCTTCTTATTTAAAAAAAAGTCCGCCTGAATAGACGCGCTTTTCAGGACAGATTGTAAAGTCACGTTTAATTCCTGGAAAGTAAGCGGGCCAAAGGCGGAAAAAACAATTTGCCCATCTTCTTTTAATAATCCCTGGCATCTTTCTAACGCCTTTTCTAAATCCGTAAACCATTGGAAGCAGGCGTGGGAGATAATCAAGTCAAATTTTTCAGGCCAGGCTATTTCTTCCGCGTCGCTAACTATAAATTCAACATTACTGCCGCGTAACTTTTTTTCAGCTATATCCACCATCTTCCTGGAAATATCCAGAGCCTTGATTCGAGTATCCCCGAATTTATCTCTTAGACTAAGAGTAAAATTTCCTGTCCCACAACCTAGTTCAAGTATACTCGTAAAATCACTGCCTTTTATGCAATCCAAAAGTCTGCCAGCGGCTTTTCTTTGAATATCAGCATAACTGTCATACAGGTGGGCGTATCTTGAAAAATTCCTGGCAACAAGTCTCTTATCCATAAAAGGCGCTCTTAAATCGCTTATTTAAAAATATGATGTGCCCGAGATCTGGCAAAGAAATAAATTCGGCTTGAGGCAGACAAGAACTTATCTTTATAGCTTCCTCAACCGGCGCTACAGCATCGGATTCTCCATGAAAAATTCTTATTTTTTTTATCCTGGTTAAAGCCCCTGCATCTATATTTGCCTTTGAGAGATAGCCTAACCCATTTACTAATTCTCCCAAACTTATCCTGTCAACGTAATCCTCTAACAGTTCTTTCTTAAAATAACTTTTGCCTTCGAAGTCGCTTTTAGAGAAACACCCGAGATAAAACTTATAAAGCCACGCTCTCTTATTTTTTCTAATCTTTTCGGTTATTTCCTGCAAATAGCCCTGTTCAAATTTCTCTCTTACGCTCAAAAGGATTAATTCATCCACCCTCTCCGGACTAGCCGCGGCAAAATCACAGGCCAAAAAACCTCCCATGGACCAACCCAGGAGCGAAATTTTTTCTACTGCATATTCATCCAGCCGGGTATTTAATTCTGCTGCAAAATTAAGCGGCGAAAATTTAACCGGCGCTAGATAATTATAACTTAAGTCTAAACTATCAAAAATCCTGTAGTCCGTCGCCCATCCGGGTATTAAAACCAGATTTTCCTGAAAACCCCTCTGGATTAATTTAATCTCTAGCATCGCAAATAGCTTTAATAAGTTGACTCAGAATTTCTTTCTTGTGAAAGTAGTTCAAAGAAATCCTGAGGCGCGCCTGGTTTTTGGGAACAGTGGGCGGCCTTACTGCTAAGATCCAATAACCTCGCTCCTCTAGCCTTCTGGCAAACTCGACTGCCTCCAAATTATCTCCGATAATAAGCGGGATTATCTGAGAACATCCCTTTACTTGAAACCCTTTTTTTTCCAATGCGTTGCGCAAATATGCTGCGCAGCCTAGAAGGTTTTGCCTGCGAAAAGGTTCTTCCTTGACCAAATCAATAGCTGCCAGATTACAGGCAATGATAGCCGGAGGCAGGGCCGTAGAATAAATAAAACTCCTGCAGGTATTTATTAAATATTCTATTGTTTTTTTTGAAGCGGCAAGATATGCCCCAAAACCGCCCAAGGCCTTACTAAAAGTGCCCATAATAAAATCTATCTTTTCCTCAAGGCCTTCTTCTTCGACTACCCCGCTGCCTGTTTTTCCAAAGATGCCTGTGGCATGGGCTTCGTCAACCATAAGCTGGCAGTTATATCTTTCTTTCAAAGCTACTAATTCCGATAACAATGGCCTGTCGCCGTCCATGCTGAATATGGTTTCCGTTACAATCAATGCCTGCTTTGATTTTCTCCGCTCCCGCTTCAGCAATGTCTCCAAGTTAGCATTATCGTTATGCTGGAAACGAAAATGCCTTGCCCTGGATAAAAGTATTCCGTCGATAATGCTGGCGTGGCAGAGGCGATCAGAAAAAATACAGTCTGATTTGCCATAAAGTGCGCTGATTATGCCTACGTTTGCCTGATAGCCGGAATTAAAAACCAGCGCCGCCTCTTTGTGCTTAAATAGCGCCACTTTATCTTCCAAATGATGGTGAATTTCCAAACCTCCGCTTAAAAGCCTGGAAGAAGGGCTGGATGTTCCGAATTTTTCTAAAGCATTTTTACTTGCCTCGATAAGTCGTGGGTGGCTGGAAAGCCCAAGATAATCATTGGAGGAAAAATCAACGAATTCCATGTTATCAATATAGATAGCAGGGCCGCGGCGCATAGATACAGGTCTTAATTCTCTCAACAGCCCTTCACTTTTCCTTTGCTTCAAAAATTCTTCTATTATGACCACAGGCTTTCTATCTCCTTGATTAACCGCTTATCTTTCTCTAGCTCTTGTCCTTTTATAGTCAGATACCCGCCGATAAGCATGCCATTGGCTCCTGCCATAAATGCCGAAGATTGAGCGTCACCAAAAACAGATTCCCTGCCAGCTGCTATTTTAATGATTTTATCTTTCAAGATGATTCGGAACAAGGCTATTGTCCGTAAGGCCTCCTCCGGAGAGAGAGGAACTTTTTCTCCTAATGGCGTGCCTTTTATGGGCACTAAAACATTAATTGGCACTGAATCCACTGCGAGCTCCTTAAGCCAAAAAGCCAGGTCGATCCTGTCTTCCAAAGTTTCTCCCATGCCGATTATTCCTCCGCTGCAGACTTCCAAACCCGCTGATTTTGCAGCCTTAACAGTATTTACTCTTTGCATAAAAGTGTGCGTTGTGACAATTTGAGGAAAATACCTCGGAGAACTTTCCAGGTTATGGTGGTAACGGGTTAACCCTGCATTTTTTAGAAGGAGAAATCCTTTCTCATCTATCTCGCCCAAAGAAGCGCACATCTTGATTCCGATCTTTATCTTTATTTCATAAATCGCATCCGCGATAATTTTTAGCTCTCTGATAGACAACCTGTCTCCGCTAGTTACAATATCAAACCGTTCTGCGCCTATTTCTTTGGCGCGTTTGGCCATCTCAATCATCTCTTCTTTCGATTTAAGGGGATAGGTCTTTATACCTGTATTGTGACTGCTTGATTGCGCGCAAAATTTGCAATCTTCTACGCATCTTCCGGATTTGGCGTTCATAATGCTGCACAATTCTAATGCCGGACTTGCGCATTCCTGCCTGGTCTTGTTGGCTAAAGAAATTAATTTTTTGAGGGGCAATGTTAAAAGCGAACTGATATTTTTCCTGTTTACATTTTTCATAGGCATGTTCTTAAATAATGAACTGTAAACTATTTTATTATACTAGGTTTACCATTGCAAGTGGAATTTAAGGAGCGTAGGAATGGTTATTATTCTATAGTGAGGGTTTTTCTGAGTTCTTTCTTTTCGGAACGTATTTTTTTATACCTGAGCATCTTCTCTTTTGCCCTGCGAGAACGCTTTCGTTTCTGGCGCCTGATCTTTTCTATTTCCTTCTCCGCCTCTCGTTCTCTGCCAAGGACAAGCGACTCTATCTTATCAACTAATATTCTCCTGGCAAGGAACCTGTTCAAAGCCTGAGAGCGCTCTTCCTGGCACTTAACCTCGATGCCTGTGGGTTTATATTTGAGATAAACGCACGAAGAAGTTTTGTTGACCTTTTGCCCGCCTTTTTTGCTTGAACGTATAAATTTCTCCTCCAGGTCAGCCTCTTTTATCCCCAATGAATCCATTTTTATTCTCAAGGCATCTTCTTTGTCTCTACTTACGCTGAAGTTCATATATAATAATTATACCATAATCTCAACAAAAGCTATAGGCTATGTTTAAACCTGGCCTATAAAAATTATCTCCTGTTAGGATCAGATTTAAAGCCTATTTGCGGCTTTGGCTTTACCGGCGGAGGCGCCATGAGCCTGCGAATCGCCTCAAATATAGCCTGGATATCAACATCGTGTTTCTCGATTTTTCTTTCAAGTTCAGCTAATTTATAAGCAAGTTCTTTGTGAGTTGACAATACTTCTCGTAATTCCACAAATGTCTTAATAATGCTAATGCTGATTTTGACTGCTATATCGCTATTTAATACGCTTGCAAGCATCGCAACGCCATGTTCTGTAAATGCATATGGTAAAACTGAAGAGTGCTTCATGGATTTGAACCGGTGCCAATTTGTCACCAGTTCATCTCTCTCATCAGGCATAAGTTGAAACATGAATTTTTCTGGAAATCTTTCTTTATTGCGCCTTACTTGCCTGTTCAGATATTTCGTTTCCACATCATATAATTCTGCAAGATCTCTATCTATCATTACTCTCTTGCCTCTGATTAAGAATATTCTCTGTTCTATTACTGCTCCAGTAACTAGCTCTTTCCCCATGCCCCCTCCTTTTGTGTAAGGTGCCAAATTGGCACCTTAGATTATCTATTATATTAGACACATATAGAGGCGGTTTTCTTTCAAATATTTTTATTTTATTTTAAAGCAGGTAAACAGGATAGGTGTATCTAAATATGGTGACTACTTATTTCAAAAAAAATTGGGGTCCCTCTCGTATCAGCAGAGGAGAAACCTCTCGCTATATATAGGTATGTATTATAAGGCTGAATATGGCAGTTATCAATAAAATTCTGGATTCGGAGAGGACATTTCCTCGCTATGGTGAGCAAATGAGCGAAGTGAATGCGTCGAACCATGTCCGTTTTGTCCACATCTCTTTGTCCGGACATTGGTTAATTAATCCTTATAAGGTCTGCCTAAACAGAACAGCTATTATTCCGCTACAATTCTTCTAAATACTTCCATCGCTCATATGCTTTTTCGAGCTCATTTGATAAAAATTCTGATCTGGCTTTAGTTTTTGCGATTTCTGCAGAATTTTTCTGGTAAAAATTAAAATCAGCTAAAAGAACGGTTATATCTTTCTGTTCAGCTTCTATTTTTTCAATTACCAGCGGAAAGTTATCGAGTTCGCGCTGTTCTTTAGATGTAAGCTTTCGCGCGACTACAGGAATTTTTGGCTGAACAATTTCTTTTGCATGTTCTGTTTTTACCGGAGATAATATCGCGGGTTTTCGCTGACTTAACCAATCATCATAACCACCTACATATTCATTAATCAAACCTTCTCCTTCAAGAACCATGGTAGAGGTTACTACATTATTAAGAAAAACCCTGTCATGACTTACCAAAAGAAGTGTGCCAGGATACTCAAGCAGCAATTCTTCCAATAGCTCAAGAGTTTCGATATCCAGATCATTGGTAGGCTCGTCCATTACTAAAACATTCGAAGGCTTGGAAAAAAGCCGCGCAAGAAAAAGACGATTGCGTTCCCCTCCCGACAAAACCTTGACCGGCGTACGCGCCCTGTCAGGAGTAAAAAGAAAATCCTGCAAATATCCGATTATATGCCTGGGCCTACCATTAATAACGATGTTGTCTGATTCTCCGTTAATATTCTCAGCAACGGTCCTGTCTTCTTCCAGTTGTTCGCGAAGTTGATCGTAATATGCAATCTGAATATTCGTCCCCAGGCTTACTTTGCCTTTTTGAGGCGCAAGTTTTCCCAATAAAAGACGTAATAATGTCGTCTTGCCGCTGCCGTTAGGCCCGATCACGCCGATTTTATCGCCGCGCATTATTTGAGTGGAAAAATCTTTAACCAAACATTTTTCTTCATACCCAAAACTAAGCTGTGAGATCTTAGCAACCCGATGGCCAGAAGGGTCCACTTTCTGCGCCCGCATACGAACCTGTCCGATCGCCTTACGCTGCGCCTTCTTTTCTTCTCTTAAGCGCTCCAGCGCCTTAACGCGGCCTTCATTACGGCATCGCCGGGCCTTAACTCCCTTACGAATCCAAATCTCTTCTTCAGCTAACTTTTTATCAAAATGATCCCACCGCGTTTCCTCCACATCGAGCGCTGCTTGTTTACGCTCAAGAAATGTCTTATAATCACACGTCCAGCTAAATATTTTTCCGCGGTCAAGTTCAAGTATTCTAGTAGCTAAGCGAGACATGAACATCCTGTCATGCGTAACAAAAAAAACAGTGCCTGGATAACTACGCAAAAATCCTTCAAGCCAGAGCATTGAGTCAATATCCAGATGGTTTGTCGGCTCATCCAACAGTAAAATTTCCGGCTTAAGCACCAGCGCTCTGGCCAAAAGAGTCCTGCGCTTTTGTCCGCCGGACAACATGGTAAAATCACTATCCGGATCAAGTTTCATATTTGCAATAACATCTTCAACCTGATTATCCAAATCCCAGCTGTCGGTATGATCAAGCTTGTTTTGCAGCGTATCAAGCTGTCTCAATAATTCCGGAGACTGGTCTGTTTGCAGGCGATGAGTAAGATGATGGTACTGGCTCAATAGTTCGGCGCGTTTACCGAGTCCAGATAAAACAATATCAAAAACAGTTCCCGTGATGTCTATGGGCACTTCCTGCGGCAGATAGGCAATCTGAATTCCTTTTTGCACAATAACGTTGCCGTTGTTAAGGTTTTGCTGGCCGCTCATCACTTTCATTAAAGTAGTTTTTCCAGCGCCATTACGGCCAAGCAGGGCGACGCGTTCACCAGACTCTAATTGCAAACTTAAGCAATCGAAAATAAGCGGCCCGCCAAACGCAAGATTGATTTCCTGTAAACTGATTAACGCCATAATTAAATCAAGGTTGTTTTAAATACTGTTTAACTATCTCAATAAACGGTTTGGCGTAAATTTTTAATTTATGCTCTCCTACGCCAAAGATCCCGGAAAAAGCTTCGCAGGTTGTCGGCTTAATAAAAGCCATGTCTTTTAAGGACCTGTCGCCAAAAATGATATAGGCTGGCACGCCTTGTTTTCGAGCTAATTCCGCTCTTTTCCAGCGCAACAGTTCAAACAATTTTTCATCTACGCCTGCCCGATCCTGAGCTTTCTTCGATTTTTGGCGGGCGTTGATTTCTTTTTTTCTAGCTGCCAGCGGCAGCTTGGCTAAAATAGGCGCGACTTCGCCGTTTAAAAGTCGTCTGCCAAGGCCAGTCAGAGAAAGAGTGCTATACTCTCCCTGGCGCTCCAGAAAACCCTGTCCGATCAACTGCTCTATTAAATAGCGGATAGATACGAGCGTTTCAGAAGACATTGCCGCGAAGTTTGGGTTATCCTGATGCCCCCATCTGATGATTTGACTTGTCGAATTTCCTTTTAAGATATCAGATACATAACCAGCTCCAAAGCCATGGCCATCTTCGCATTTAACGCTATCAATGGACTTTAAAATCTTCTGTCCTACACCAATAGGATCATCTATCATATCCACTTCGCTCAGACAATAATCACAAGCCTGACAGGAAGATTGATCGTATTCCTGGCCAAAATAATTAACAAAAACCTTATGCCTGCATTGCGGCTGTGTACAGAAATTATAGATGATTCTCAGCTTATCCATCATCACATCCCGATTTGCAGACTGCTCAGAAAAAAATTTCCAGACGCCGAAATCCCCTCCGCCATAAAACATGTAGCAGCAGGACAACAGGCCATCTCTGCCAGCGCGGCCGGTTTCCTGGTGATAATGCTCGATACTCTTAGGCATAGCCGCGTGAATTACAAAACGGATATCTGATCGGTCTATCCCCATACCAAAAGCTACTGTAGCCACGATAATATTTACTTCTTCGCGGATAAACTGGTCCTGATTCAAATGGCGCTCTTCATCCGAAAGCCCTGCGTGATAAGGCAAATTCTTGAATCCTAATTTATTCAACTTACCGGAAATATTATCCACGTCGCTGCGGCGCAAACAATAAATAATCCCGGCATCTCCGGAATGTTTTTCTAAAACTCCGGTGATCTGAGAAATAACATTCGCCCGCAGCATAACCCTGTATGTCAAATTTTGACGGTCAACCGAAGCGATATTAAGCTGCGCTTTATCAAACCTTAGCTGGGCGATAATATCCGCCTGCACCTCTTTAGTGGCGGTAGCGGTAAAAGCATGTATATTTATTCCAGGAAAATTATCCTTTATTGCCCCGAGATGGCGATATTCATCCCGGAAATCATGGCCCCAATGGCTAATGCAATGCGCCTCATCTATCACAAAAAAAGACAAATTAATGGCTCTTAACAAATCTATTGTGTCTTCGGTTTGCAGGCGCTCTGGAGAAATGTACAAAAGCTTCACCTCTGCATTTTTAATACTTTGAATTACCGAACGCTGCCTGGCAAAGTCTTGGCTGGAATTAAGATATTCTGCGGAGATCCCCATATCTTTTAATCCGTCCACCTGATCTTTCATAAGGGAGATCAATGGCGAAATTACCACCGCCATTCCGTCTTTCAGCAAAGCTGGAAGCTGAAAACAAAGAGATTTTCCCCCTCCGGTAGGAAGGATTGTTAGAGTCTCGCGATCATCCATAATAGCCAGTATAGTGTCCTCCTGCCACGGACGAAACTGCTCGTATCCCCAGTAACGTTTTAAACAAGTGCGCATTTTTCCAGAAATATCTTTATTTTTCATTTTTCGCTAATTAGCAATGATGGGATTTTAAGAATACAACCTGTGAAGCTGCTTTTTAATATCTTCATCGGACAAATATTCATCAAGCGTCATGTTGGGGCGGTCTATAAAACCATTGGGCGTAATCTCAATAATGCGGTTAGCCACAGTTTGAATCAGCTGATGATCATGCGAAGCAAATAAAATAGTCCCGCCAAACTTCTCCAAGCCCTTATTCAAAGCCTCGATTGATTCTAAGTCTAAATGATTGGTCGGATGATCCAGGATTAATGTATTAGGCTGGGCCAGCATCATACGGGACAGCATACACCTGACCCGCTCTCCGCCGGATAAGACACTGACTTGTTTCAAAGATTCGTCTCCGGAAAAAAGCATGCGTCCTAAATATCCGCGCACAAAAACTTCGTCAGTATTATCCGAATATTGGCGAAGCCAATCGATAAGATTGCAGTTTGCATTAAAATATTTAGCGTTATCCTTAGGATAATAAGCATAACTAACTGAGGTACCCCATTTAAAACTGCCTCCATTAGGCTGCATCTCTCCAGCCAGCACCTGAAACAAAGCTGTCTTAGCAATATTATTTGGCCCCACAAAAGCTACTTTATCGCCTTTTGCAACAGTGACAGTAAGATTCTTAAATAAGGCCTGCCCATCAAGCAACTTAGATAAATGATCGATATTTAAAATATTGTTTCCGGCCTCGCGCACCTGCTCAAAATTTATATACGGGCTCTTTCTCGAAGAAGGCTTAATATCCTCAAGAGTAAGTTTTTCCAAAGTCTTCTTGCGGCTGGTTGCCTGCCTGGACTTAGAGGCATTAGCGCTAAAGCGGGCAATAAAAATTTTTAACTCTTCTCTTTTCTTCTCTACTTTTTTATTAGTTTCAATGCGCTGTCTTAAAATCAGCTGGCTGGATTCTAACCAGAAACTAAAATTACCCGAATACAGCTGAATATTGCCATAATCAATATCCGCAATATGCGTACAAACTTTGTCCAAAAAATGACGGTCATGAGAAACCACGATAGCAATATTTTCAAAATTACATAAAAATTCTTCAAGCCATTGACAATTTTTAATATCCAGATGGTTGGTAGGCTCGTCTAGCAATAAGATGTCTGGGTTGCCGAACAATGCCTGGGCCAAGAGGACGCGTACCTTTTGCCCCTCTTCCAGCTGCTTCATCTCTATCCCATGGAATTCTTCTAAAATACCCAGATCGCTTAACAATTTAGCTGCATCAGATTCAGCGTTCCACCCATCCAGCTTAGCAAACTCTGTCTCAAGCTCAGAGAGATGGATTCCATCTTTATCGGAAAAGTTCTTTTTAGCATAAAGCGTGTCTTTTTCCATTATAATATCATAGAGTCTTTTATGCCCCATAATAACAGTGGTCAAAACCGTGTACTCATCAAAAGCAAACTGATCCTGCTTTAAGACTGCGATCCGTTTGCCGGGAGATACAACAACCTCTCCTGTGGTAGAATCAACTTCTCCGGAAAGAATTTTTAAAAACGTGGATTTTCCAGAACCATTAGCTCCTATCAGCCCGTAACAATTTCCAGGAGAAAAGACTATATTTACATTAGAAAAAAGCTTACGCGAACCATAGCGTAACGATATTTCGTTAGTTGAAATCATATTTTAAAATCCTTAAATATTGGCAGATAAAAAAAGACCCTGTTTTTAAGCAGGGTCTGCATATCGCCCATTCCTGTTAAATTTAACTTATTTTATCAGACACTGCTCGCATTTGCAAGGAGAAAAGCTTCTTCCTGCATTATCTACCCCTAACTCTTTTAAACATCGACAGATAAAAATGCCTATGACCGCTGTTTCGATCATAGGCGTTAAACTCTCCCATTATGCGCGGAGAACGATATTACTGGGGTCCCTCATCGTTAATCCGAGGAGGAACCTCTCGCTATATATTAGGTATGTATTATAGCGAGATTACTGACAAAAACAAGCAAATTTCTGACTTTAGAGAGGCTTATTCCTCGCGTAATTTGTCCGAAATGTCCTGACATAGTCAAAATCATCAACCAAATCATCAACCAAATCATCAACCAAGATCTACGCCAATATGTAGTGCAAAGCCCTGCCTTCTCCCACCGGTTTAATAACTTTAAGCTCTACAAGCTTGACTAACTCCTTATGAACTGCCTGGGCAGAAATCTTAAACAACCCTCGTAAATCCTTATTGGTCACCTTGCTATTCATATTGATATACTCCACAATTTTCATCTGCTTTGAAGTAAGAGCAACCTGAACCCTCTGTCCATTCTTCTTTTTTGAGCCGACTTTTAATACCGCTTCTTTTACTTCATTAACAGAATATGCCACGCCAGTGGTAAAATATTCAAGCCACTGCGTAATATCTCCGTTATTAACCTGGGCTGTCTTTAAAGCTGCATAATAAGACTGTCGATCCCTATCGTAATAATCATCCAGGGCAAATATCCTCCTATGATCAAAACCGCTTAAGTATAGAATTAATGTTGCCAATAATCTGGCTGTCCGGCCGTTTCCATCAATAAACGGATGGATTCTTGCAATTTCATAATGCATAATACCTGCCAATAAAACCGGATTGATTCCCCAGGCCTTGTCCTGATTAAGCCAATCTATAAATTCCTTTACGAGCCCCGGAACCTCATCTGTTTTGGGAGGCATATATTCTACCTCTTCTTTAAAACTGGTTCCGTCAAAAACCCTTTTTCCTACAAAAACCTGCCGATTCCTAAAAGCACCTGAATCAGCAGCGTTTTGCATCACATCTTTGGTTATAATCCGATGGATATTAAGCATATCTGCTACTTTTATTTTTCCTTTTTCAACAAAGGCAGGAATTTTTTCTAGCGCTTCCAGATAGTTCAAAACCTCCTGTTTATCTTTGTTTGTAGCAATAATGTCTTTGCCTTCTGCCAAAGCCTCAACTTGTTCAAGACTGAGTTTATTTCCCTCTATTGCAGTTGACGAATGAGTATTATGCAACAAAGCCTGACGCCTTAATTTCGCCTCCCACTTAGGCACTAGATGTGCTTGTTCAATAACTTCACGCGCAGAAGCAATGACAGTGAGATTATTTAAAATCTTGTCTGTAACTGTATATTTTTGGTTAAACATAGAATTATAAATTTTCTTCTGTTTGCGTTAAATCCATTATATCTTTGTACAAAGCGCGTGACTTCATTTCTTTTTTCAAGTAATCAATTATAAACCCATCAATGCGTTTCCAGATGTAAGAGATAAGTCTTACTGGCTTCAGATTACCATGCTTATCACGATAGTCAAGGTCATAACTTTCGATTTTATTATAGACTATTAAAATGGTTTCTTCAAGTAAATCCTCTCCAAAGCGTTGGATAAACTCTGGGAATACCACCTTGTGGATTCTAAAGATTAGAAAACTTACATGACGCAGAACAATCTCATCCTTACTTTTCTTCGAACCATTTTGAGCCTTCTTAATCAAGTGCCTTTCTTTGGATAAAGAAATCCTTGGATACCTTTGAATGATATGCTTATAAGTAGTCCACATATTTTTTTAATTTTTCCCCCTCCTAAGTCTTTAACCCCCTAGGACATAAAAATAGCGCTGATCCTACTTCAGAATCAACGCTATTATTCGCTTGCCTCTCCTGTAGAGAGGCATAATACTGGGGTCCCACTCTTATTAGCCGAGGAGGAACCTCTCGCTATATAATAGGTATGTATTATAGCGAGATTACTGACAAAAACAAGCAATTTTCTGACTTTAGAGAGGTTTATTCCTCACAAAAATGTCCGTTTTGTCCGGTCATTTCTGGCTGGAAATTACATAACTATTTGACGGGTAAATAGATGTAAAATGTACACTTCTTTTGGGTGGACATTAGGTTATTTGTGTTTTTCTCCTACTTATAAACCGGTTATATTTTTTTGCACCGGCCGTAATATATTCTTGTATGGGCTTAACCAAAAAATCACTTTTTAATACAGACTCTATTCCATTAACAGCTGCCTGGGCGCCGTTCATTGTAGTGATACAAGGAACACCCTGCATAACTGCCAAAGACCTTATGGGCCTCATGTCTGACTGGCCCTTTTCACCCGACGGCGTGTTTATGATAAGCTTTATTTCTTTTTTCTTGATGAGCTCTAATATACTGTCATCGCCTTCTGAAATCTTGCCTACAAGTTTGGTTTTTATATTATTGGAACATAGCGCTTTATAAGTCCCGATAGTAGCAATGATCTCGAAACCCATATCAGAAAGTTTCTTTGCGATGAAAACAATATTTCTCTTATCGTTATTTTTCACGCTTATAAATATTTTGCCTTTTAGCGGCAGGTTCTGGCCTGCGGCAAGCTGAGATTTGTAAAAAGCTATGCCAAAGGAACTATCTATCCCCATCACCTCTCCCGTTGACTTCATTTCAGGACCGAGCACTATATCAACACCTGAAAATCTTGAAAAAGGAAGCACTGACTCTTTTACTGCGATGTGTTTTACTTTAACCTCTTTTGTAAATCCTAATTCGCTTAATTTCTTCCCGGCCATTACCTTTGCGGCTATTTTCGCAAGAGGAACACCTGTCGCCTTGCTTACAAAAGGAATTGTCCTGGATGCCCTTGGATTTACTTCAAGACAAAATACCTTGTCATCCTTTATGGCAAACTGAATGTTCATGAGGCCTTTAACCCTCAGTTCTTTAGAGAGTAAGTAGGTATATCTTCTTATTATATTTAATATGTCATCGTTTAGCGTATGAGGAGGCAATACGCAGGCAGAATCGCCTGAATGCACGCCTGCCTCTTCTATGTGCTCCATTATCCCGCCTATTACTGTCAAAGTACCGTCAGAGACAGCATCTACATCTACCTCAATCGCATCTTCTAAAAATTTATCTATTAGCACCGGGTGGCCTTCGCAGACTTCTTTTGCCTCGCTAATAAAATTCTCCAGAGACTTGTCATCATAAACAATCTTCATTGCCCTGCCGCCTAAAACATAAGAAGGCCTTACTAAAACAGGGTATCCTATCTTTCTTGCGGCGCTAAAAGCTTCTTCTTTTGAAAATGCTGATTCGTTTTCCGGTTGATTAATGTTTAATTTTTTTAGTACTTTCGCGAATTTCTCCCTGTCCTCTGCCTTGTCAATAGAGTCAACGCTGGTTCCGATAATAGGTGCTCCTGCTTTTTCTAACCCACGCGCCAAATTTAAAGGCGTCTGGCCGCCAAACTGCACTATCACTCCGTCCGGCTTTTCCCTGTCTATAATATTCATCACGTCTTCAAACGTAAGCGGCTCAAAATAAAGCTTATCCGATGTATCGTAATCGGTAGATACTGTTTCTGGATTAGAATTTACCATTATAGTCTCGTAGCCAAGTTCCTTTAACGCAAAAGACGCGTGGCAACAGCAGTAATCAAACTCTATTCCCTGGCCAATTCTATTTGGCCCGCCGCCGAGTATCATAATCTTTTTCTTTTTTGAAAACCGAGTCTCATCTTCTTCTTCATAAGTTGAATAATAGTATGGTGTATATGCCTCAAACTCTGCCGCGCAGGTATCCACGAGTTTAAAAACTGCTTCTACGCCATTTTTCTTTCTTGATTTCCTGACAAACAATTCATCGGATTTTATCAACTGGGCTATTTGCTTATCGCCAAACCCATATTGCTTTGATTTAAGAAGCAAATCTCCTGATAAAAATTTCTTTCCCCTGATCTCCTTCTCCAATTCCACTATTTCTTTAATGTTATTAATAAACCAGGGATCTATATTGGTAATGGAACATATTTTTTTGACGCTGTATCCCTTTTGAAGCGCATATTTGATATAAAATATCCTTGAAGCATTCGGTTCTTTTAAGCGCAGTTTTATTTTTTCATCCAGAATCCGGCGATAATCCAATTTGTTATCCAAACCGCTATGGCCTATTTCCAGGCCGCGCAAAGCCTTCTGCAATGCCTCTTTAAATGTCCTGCCTATTGCCATTATCTCTCCGACCGACTTCATTGACACGCCCAAAATGTCTTTTGCCTCAGGAAATTTTTCAAAAGTAAAACGAGGCACCTTCACAACGCAATAATCAATGGCTGGCTCAAATGAGCTCGGCGTTTTCCTGGTGATGTCGTTCGATATCTCGTCTAACGTGTAACCAACCGCTAATTTTGCCGCAATCTTCGCAATCGGAAAGCCTGTCGCTTTTGAAGCAAGCGCGGAACTCCTGGAGACCCTGGGATTCATTTCAATAATAACTTGCCTGCCTGTTTTCGGATGCACCGCAAACTGGATATTTGAACCTCCTGTCTGAACGCCTATCTCCCTGATGCACTTTATAGCGTCATCCCTCATTTTTTGGTATTCTTTATCAGTAAGCGTCTGCGCTGGCGCTATAGTAATGCTATCGCCCGTATGCACACCCATTGGATCAAAATTTTCAATTGAGCAGACTATCACGACGTTATCTTTTAAGTCGCGCATGACCTCAAGCTCAAATTCCTTCCATCCTATGACTGATTCCTCAATAAGAATTTCGCCTATCATGCTTGATTCTAGGCCGCGCTTCACGAGATCATTGAATTCCTTTATGTTCCAGGCAATACTGCCGCCTGTGCCGCCCAGAGTAAAACTCGGCCTGATTATCAGCGGAAAACCTAGTTTTTTAGCAACGTTACAAGCAGACTTCAAGCTACGCGCCTTGTCGCTTCTAGGAAGGTCCAGCCCTATCTTTTTCATCGCCTCTTTGAATAACTGTCTGTCCTCACCTTTCTTTATTGCCTTTATATCAGCCCCTATGGTTTCAACTTTATATTTTTTTAATACCCCTTTTTCGAAAAGCCCTATTGTAGCATTTAAAGCCGTCTGACCTCCAAGGGTAGGCAAAAGCGCGTCAGGCCTTTCTTTGGCAATAATTTTTTCAATCGTTTCTACTGTTATCGGCTCTATGTAAGTCCTGTCCGCTATTTCAGGGTCAGTCATGATAGTGGCCGGGTTAGAATTCACAAGCACGACCTTGAAACCCTCCTGCTTTAAGACCTTGCAAGCCTGGGTTCCTGAATAGTCAAACTCGCACGCCTGGCTGATTACAATAGGCCCTGAGCCGATTATTAAAATTTTCTTTATATCAGTTCTCTTTGGCATTAGGTCTCCATCATCATTATAAATTCGCCAAATAAATATTTTGCGTCATGCGGCCCTGCCGAAGATTCAGGATGAAACTGCACTGAAAAAATCGGTAATTTCTTATGGCGCATGCCTTCTGATGTATTATCATTCAAATTCACGTGCGTTATATTTACATCCTTTTTATTCAAAGATTTCATATCCACGCAGAAACCATGGTTCTGCACAGTGATAGAAACCTTGCCTGTTCGTAAATCTTTTACTGGATGGTTTGCGCCGTGATGCCCAAATTTAAGCTTGTAAGTTTTTCCTCCTAATGCCAGTCCGAGCACCTGATGGCCAAGGCATATTCCAAAAATAGGCAATTTCCCAATTAATCTTTTAACGTTTTCCACTACGCAGCGCACAGCTTGAGGATCCCCTGGCCCGTTAGAAAGCAAAATTCCATCTGGCTTCATCCCCAGAATTTTCTCAGCGCTTGTATAGCTAGGAACAATTATTACTCTGCAATTTTGTTTTGCCAATTCCCTGAGGATATTAAATTTAACCCCGCAATCTATAACAACTACTTTATACTTACCGCTTTTATTCCAGTATTGAATTTTATCAGATGTAACCTCTTTTACCAGGTCAATGCCAACGAGGCCTGGCGAAGATTTTACTTTTTTAAGCAAACTATTCTCATCCAGGTCCTGTGTTGAAATAATTGCCTTCATTGCGCCTTGCAATCTGATATGACGGGTAAGAGCGCGCGTATCTACGCCCTCTATGGCCAATATATTATTATCTTTAAGATAACTACCAAGATCCTTTTTGGAGCGCCAATTACTTGTAATGCCGCTATATTCTTTTACAACAAAACCTTCGAGAAATAATTTTCTTGATTCAATATCCTCTATATTGACGCCGTAGTTACCTATAAGAGGATAAGTCATAGCGACAATCTGGCCTTTGTACGACGGATCAGTCAGGATTTCCTGATAACCAGTCATGCTGGTATTAAAAACAACCTCTCCGCATCTCTGGCCTCTTGCGCCAAAGGAAAAGCCTTCAAAAATCTTTCCGTCTTCAAGAACTAGTTTCGCTTTCATTTAGATACTTTCTTTTGGCTTGAAAAACATATAACCTTTTGCGTTACCACATCAGACATTATCCTTAAGCCTTTTGCGCTTACATCGTAAACTCCGACAATATCTTTATATTTAGAAGATTGGGGCATAAGTTCTGCAAACATATTCTCGAATTGCGTAAACCATTTATCATTAAATGCAACTTCTTTTTTTTCAGGAAACAACGCGATATAGAATATCTTTGTTTCAACCAAGTCTTGAAAAAAGTGAGTTCCGAACGATAGTTCAGGCATTAGATTGCCAGCTGAAAAAGCAACCTCACTAAGAACTGCTATATTATTTATCTCTGCAAATTTGACCGGCACACCCAGAGAAGGAGTCGTGGTGCCCCATCTACCCGGACCCATGAGCATGGTAGGTAATACAGTCCTGTCTATATCCCTGTTCAAAGCGCCTATTATGCGGGCAATCTCATGTTTATCTGCCTCGTTTAGCCTAGCGTACTGTTCAGGATTAACGTATATGATCCTTTTGATATCAAGCGAGATATTGCCCCCGAGAAAATACCCATTCGACTCAAAAAACATGTCTTCTTTTTTTACCTTGGCTGGGATATGCGTCTTCTTGCTAAGTCCCCAAGTCTGGAGGGGCCTGCACTGTAAAAGGTTTATCCTAAACGTGTTGTCCTCTGTGAAATTCACTGTAAACTCTATCTCCACAGGATAACTATAGCTCTTCTCAAGAACTCCCAATATCTTCTTGAAAGAATTCGCCAGTGGGTAATCATCAAACACGCTGTCAAGCGTCAATATCCAGTATTCCTTGTCTTCTTTGCCGCTTCTATTCATCATAGCCATAGCCTCATCATCCTTCACTGCCACACGCTCTATACCTTCGTATGTTTTCCCTCCTACAATATCTTCAAAAGGAACAGCTTCCAAAACATTCTTCCTTATATTGATAAGGTCTACGTGATGTTGGGAAAATTTCCTAAGATCATCCTTTTCCGCATAAGGCCTTTTCAAGGGATCGTCAAGCGCAACCATCCTTGGATAATCGCCTTCAACGCGGTTTACTGCCCTCGTGCCAAGCCCGAATACAAGTCTGAGCATACCTGCCTCAGGATCTATATCTTTGTTCCAGACATATATATTATGTGAAACACCGACGCCTGCAAGGTCAGGAAAGAAATAGTCTCCATGGTCAGAGCCTGAAACGCGTTGGACGAGAAGCGCCATCTGTTCGTCCAGTTTATCCAGACCCCTCTGTTTTCTGTACACGAGCGCGTCCTCATTCATAGTACTCGCGTAAATCCTCTTAACAGCCTCTGCAAACTGAATATACCTCTGCTCTGGCGTACCCTGATTCGCTAAAAATATGCTTTCATATTTTCCGGCAAAAGCATTTCCAAACCCATCCTCCAGAAGCGAGCTTGAGCGTATTATAATAGGCGAGGAGCCAAAATATTCTATGATCTGTTGGAAGTGTTCCATAATCTCTTCGGAAAATACTCCATAAAACATTTTTTCTTTTAAAATTTTTGCAATACTAAAATACCCATCCTCTGTTTTTTGCTGCACATGTAATTTCCACAACCGATTCTGCACTATATATGAATAAAATATATCCGAGCCGATATAAAATGAATCGTGCGATTCTGAAAACCTTTGCCAGTTAAGCGACTTATTTTCTGACAGAATCTTCCTGGCCAAAAGCATGCCTACGCTTTTGCCTCCGATAAAACCTGTGCCTATCAACCTGGATTTTATATCTATCAGCTCCTGAAGCGAAAAATTATCTATTGCCATGCATAGCATCTTTTTGTTCGAGGATATCATGATACTGCAAAACTTTTTTATTATATCCCTTGTCTTCTCCTGTGGCGCATGGCTTTTTATCAGCTCCTCTGCTTCAAGAAATAGCCTGTCCCAATAATCGAGATTCCTTTTTGCGCTGTCTGCCCCCTGCTCGCGGATATAAGAAAGTATCTTCACAGCATTAACGCTGTCTGTGATAGGTATAAATCTGTCTTTTTCTTTCTGGTGCGGCAGAAACATGGTAGGAGAGTAACGGTTCCACACCTTTAAAGGGTGTATGTACAGACTGCCTTCGCAATGATACGCGTCCATTAATAGCTGGGTTGTCTCGCGTATAGTAGCTATGGATTTAAAAGAATGGTTATTTCGTAATATAGAAAAATAAGTGACTGTCTTGAGCTCATAAAGATAAGGACAAGTGACCATAAAAAAGTTGCCTATCATAAGGTCTGTTGCCCATGCTGAAAGCAACTCTGACAGGCAGTCAAAAACATAATATGCGCCTTCTCCTTCCTGCGTGATAATATTATTCACTTTCGTAGTAAAAGATTCGAATCCGGCATGAGCATCCAGCTCATATCGCTTTATCTCGATTGATGGATTAAGCAGTTCTTTATGGCCGGCAAATCTCATATATATAACCTTTTTGCCATCCTTAAGCGCCTGGCGCACAAAAGGTTTCACAAGATAGCTGTAATCTTTTATATCATCTATCTGCCAGACTACATTATCTCCCAACCTCAAGCCTGTAATTACGCTGTCCAAACCTTTGATTCCCGTACTTATCATTTAGATAACTCCTTACATAAACGGCAAACCGCTTTCACCCATCAGATATTTATCGATACAATAGGCAGACTTCCTGCCTTCTGAGATAGCCCACACCACTAATGACTGGCCGCGTCTCATATCTCCTGCAGAAAATACTTTCTTAACTGATGTCATGTAGTTTTCGTCTGTTTTCACATTGCCACGTTTATCTAATTCTATACTAAGATCCGCAAGTAGTCCAGAATGTTCCGGATGCAAAAATCCTACTGCAAGAATTACCATATCAGCTTCTATCTCAAATTCGCTGCCTGAGATTTCTTTCATCACAGGGCATGATTTTGCGTCCATCTCAGAAAACTCCACCTTTACGCAGGAGAGCTTTTTTATGCTGCCTTTTTCTCCGACAAAACTTTTTGTCAGCACTGCCCAGTGACGCTCTCCTCCTTCTTCGTGGCTCGATGTTGTCTTTAATAACAGGGGGTATTTCGGCCAAAGATAAGTTTCAGTTCTGCATTCATAGGGCCTGGGTAAAACTTCGATCTGCGCCACACAAGTCGCTCCTTGACGATGAGCTGTCCCAACGCAATCAGCTCCAGTATCTCCTCCGCCTATAACTACGACTTTCTTACCTTTGGCGTCAATCAATTCATCTTTTGAAACCTTTTCCCCGCTTGAACGGACATTTGACTGTGTTAAATAATCCATAGCAAAATATATGCCTTTTAGTTCTCTTCCATTTATCTTTAGGTCTCTGGAAACCCTGGCGCCGCCTGCCAGGCAAATTGCATCAAATTCACTAAGAAGTTTTCCGCTAGGATAATCAATACCTGCGTTCACGCCTATTTCAAAAACAATGCCTTCTTTTTTCCATATATCAATGCGCCTGTCTATAAGAGATTTCTCAAGTTTAAAATCAGGTATGCCGTAACGCAATATACCTCCAGGCTTTTTGTCCCGCTCAAAAACAATTACGCTATGGCCTGCTTTATTAAGCTGGCTAGCGCATGATAAACCTGCTGGGCCTGAACCAATAACAGCTATTTTTTTTCCTGTTCTCTTGCTTATGATACTTGGCTTGATTAATCCTTTTTTGAATCCTAATTCTATAACAGCAAGTTCATTTTCGCGTATGGTGACAGCGTCATCGTTCAGGCCTAAAACACATGCATATTCGCATAATGCAGGACATACCCTTCCTGTTATCTCTGGTAAGTTGTTTGTAGCTTCCAATAAAGTAAGCGCTGCTTTCCAGTTTCCACGAAACATATAATCATTCCATTCAGGGATATAATTTCCTATGGGACAACCCCAATGGCAGAATGGCGTAGAACAATCCATGCAACGCGAAGCCTGCTCCTGCGATCGTTTCTCAGGCCGCGGCACACTAACCTCTTTAAAATCCTTGATACGCTCGCAAACCGCTCTATAAGGACTGCTTTGCCTGGCTGATTTTAAAAAACCTCTTGGATCACCCATCAAACGCCTCCGTCAGATCAAGCTTTTCTTCTATCTTAACCCCTTCCAGTATACGCTTGTACTCTATAGGTATAACCCTGATAAACTTTTTAAGCTCCTCGTTCATATTATCCAGGACTTTTTTTGCAATTTTACTTTTTGTATATTTAAAGTGATTGTTAAGCAGGTTATATATAGTATCTTTATCGTCCTTTTTAACCTCTTCCAGCTCAACCATGTCCATATTGCATTTCTGTTTAAAGGTCTTGTCTTCGTCATACACATACGCTATCCCACCTGACATGCCAGCAGCAAAGTTCCTGCCTGTTTTCCCCAGCACAATCACCCTTCCACCTGTCATATATTCACAACCGTGATCGCCAACGCCCTCCACAACAGCATATAACCCTGAGTTCCTTATGCAGAATCTTTCTCCTGCAATACCACATATATACGCCTCGCCTGATATGGCTCCATAGAAAGTGGTGTTGCCTATGATCACATTCTCATCGGGCTTGTAATGCGTTCTTTTGTCAGGGTAGATTATAATTTTTCCTCCGGAAATACCTTTCCCAACATAATCATTCGTCATGCCTTCTAGTTCAAATGTAATGCCTTTTGCCAAAAATGCCCCGAAGCTCTGGCCGGCAATGCCCTTAAATTTACACCTTATCGTGTCTTCCAAAAGAACCCCATCCCCGCACATCTTGCAGACCTCACCGCTCAACATCGTACCAGTAGCCCTGTTAGTATTATTAATATCAAAATTGATATCCACAGGTATGTTCTTTGTTAAAGAATTCTTACACATCTTTATAAGCTCTTTATCGAGAACAAAATCCAACCCGCTATCCTGCCCAGATACGCAGTATCTCGAAGTGTCCTTTGGAACTTCGGGCTTATAAAGTATTCTGGAATAGTCTATGCCTTTTGCCTTCAGGGGAACCATATCCCTATCCAGCTCAAGCAAATCAGACCTTCCTACCATTTCGTCTATGGTTTTTAATCCCAGATCTGCCATAATCCTTCGCAACTCCTCTGCTACAAAATGAAAATAATTTACTATATACTCCGGTCTTCCCCTGAACCTTTTCTGCAGAATATCGTCTTGCGTAGCCACGCCTACAGAACAATTATTCAGATGGCAATGTCTAAGCATAACACAGCCCATTACGATAAGCACAGCTGTACAAAAACCATATTCTTCAGCGCCTAATAAAGCTGCAATAGCCACATCCCTGCCTGTGCGTATCTGTCCGTCAGTCTGTAAGCGCACTCTTGAACGTAAATTATTTAGCATGAGCGTCTGATGGGTTTCGGAGAGACCCAGTTCCCATGGAAGCCCAGCATATCGTATTGAACTCTGTGGCGATGCGCCTGTTCCTCCATCACCGCCGGAAATAAGGATCATGTCAGCATGGCCTTTTGCAACACCTGCTGCGACTGTCCCAACCCCTATTTCCGAAACAAGTTTTACACTTACCCGCGCTTTTGGGTTCGCATTTTTCAAATCAAATATCAATTGCGCAAGATCCTCAATAGAATATATATCATGGTGCGGAGGAGGGGATATTAAAGTAACGCCCGGAGTTGTATATCTGGTCCTTGCGATTATCTCGCTGACTTTATGTCCCGGCAACTGGCCCCCTTCACCTGGCTTTGCCCCCTGGCTAATTTTTATCTGTATCTCATCCGCATTAACAAGATAATTTATAGTAACTCCGAATCTTCCGGAAGCAACCTGCTTTACAGCGCTCCTCCTTGAATCTCCGTTTGGAAGCGTTATAAATCTATTAGGGTCTTCTCCGCCTTCTCCGGTATTTGATTTACCGCCGATTCTATTCATAGCAATAGCAATTGTCTCATGCGCTGGCCTTGAAATAGAGCCAAAACTCATGGCTCCTGTGGCAAAACGCTTCATAATATTTTCAACGCTCTCCACCTTGTCAATAGAGATAGGCTCTACTTTTTTAAACTTAAGCAGGCTTCTTAAAGTCACAGGATTTGCTGACTGGTCATTGATTAGCTGTGCAAATTCTTTATATTTTTCATAATCATTATTACGCGCTGCATCCTGTAAACTAGCTATGCTCTCGGGATTCCAGAGGTGAAATTCTCCATCCTTTTTCCACTGGTAAATCCCGCCACTTGTTAAATAAGGCGCTTCTATACCTCTTTGGCAATAAGCTGCATTGTGCTTTTCGATAGTTTCATCCGTAATTCCCTCAAGACTCACTCCTCCTATCCTAGACACAGTACCTGTAAAATATTTTTCAATTAATTCATCATCCAGGCCAAGGGCTTCAAATATCTGGGCTCCGCGGTAACTTCTGAGCGTTGATATTCCCATCTTTGATAGTATTTTCAAAATACCATCTGTTAAAGCCTTGTTGTAATTTTTTAATGCGCTTTTTAATTCCATGCGGATTTCTTTTTCTGCTATCAAATGCGCTACTATTTCATAGGCAAAATATGGATTCACGCAATCAGCCCCATAACCGAAAAGAAGCGCAATATGATGCACCTCTCTAGGTTCTGCGCTTTCGACTATTAACGCAACCTGCGAACGTATGGTCTTTTTTACAAGATAATGGTGGATAGCGCTTGTTGCCAGAAGAGCTGGAAGCGCTACATTATCCCTGCCTGAGCCTCTGTCGCTTAATATGATAAAGGAATATCCTTTTTCAATGGCATATTCTGCTTCAAAACATATCCTTTCCAGCGCATTGGCAAAACCCTGCTTGCCGCTTGCCGCGTCAAAAAAAGTATACACAGTCTTTGTCTTAAAACTATTTATGCTGATATCACGCAAGCTCTGCAATTCGTCATCTGTTAATATAGGATTTTTTACCCTGAGCTTGTGGCTATGCCCAGGGGTCTCTTCTAATATATTTTTCTCAGGTCCTATAAAGCTTTCAAGGCTCATTACGAGTTTTTCCCTTATAGGATCTATGGCTGGATTAGTGACCTGCGCAAATAACTGCTTGAAATAGCTATAAAGCATCTGGGGTTTCTTTGAAAGAAACGCATGAGGCGTATCATTGCCCATGGAACCCACTGGTTCTTTAGCGTCTTCTGCCATTGGTTTTATGATTAGTTTAAGATCTTCCCGCGAATAACCAAAAGCCTTAAGATTAGAAATAATATCTTCTGATTTTTGATTATTGGTTTCGCCAGTAACAAGTTTATCTAAATCCACCAGATTTTGGTCATTCCATTCAGCATATGGAGAACACATGGATACACTTTCCTTTATCCTGGAGTCATCTACTATGCATCCTAATTCGGTATTGATAAAAAGAATCTTGCCTGGCTCGATCCTCCCTGAAACCTTAATATCCCCAGGATCTATATCAAGAACTCCGACTTCAGATGCCATTACCACAAAATCGTTTTTGGTTATTATGTAGCGGGCCGGCCTCAGGCCGTTTCTATCCAACACTGCTCCTATATTCTTCCCGTCCGTAAAAGCTATTGCAGCTGGGCCATCCCACGGCTCCATGAAACAAGCATGATATTTGTAAAATTCTTTGAGTTCCTTGCTCATAAAACTGTTATGTTCCCAGGCTGCTGGAATAAGCATCATCATTGCGTGCTCAAGAGACCTGCCTGACAACACCAGGAGTTCAAAAACATTATCGATCGCGGCTGAATCGCTCCCTCCTTCAACAATAATCGGTTTTAACTTCTCTATATCCGTGCCAAATAACTCGCTCGCCAAGAGTCTCTCTCTCGCTCTCACCCCATTTATATTTCCACGTATAGTATTAATCTCTCCATTATGCGCCAAAAACCTAAAAGGCTGCGCCAGATCCCATGTAGGAAAAGTATTGGTTGAGTAACGCGAATGCACCAGGCATAAGGCGCTTTTTATACTCTCATCTTTTAGATCCTTAAAAAACCCTTCAAGCTGTTCCGGCATCAAAAGACCTTTATAAGAAAATGTGCGGCACGAAAGATTGGTAATATAAAAATATCTCTTCTGATTTAATTCTGACTCGCGTATAATATTTTCTACTTCTCTCCTGATAACATATAGCTTTCTCTCAAAAGCCAATTCATCATTAATGCCTTTATCTCTCGCTATAAAAATCTGTTCAAAAATAGGTTCTGCGCTCTTAGCGCTTTTCCCGATATCAGAATCATCTATTGGGACGCTGCGCCATCCTAGTAGAATCTGGCCATGCCCATTTATAATCTTTTCAAACACTTCTTTGCAAAATTCTTTCTCTTTTGCGTCCTGAGGCAAAAATATCAATCCTGTCCCGTATAATCCCTGGCCCGGTAAATCAATTTTTTCTGCTGTAGCAACTTTTTTAAAAAACTCATGCGGAATCTGGATCATGATACCTGCGCCATCTCCGGTTTTCGGGTCTGACCCAACTGCCCCGCGGTGCGACAACCGATGTAAAACCTCAATGCCCTGCTTGACAATAGCATTGGACTTCTTACCTTTAATATTACAGACAAACCCCACCCCGCAGGAATCGTGTTCAAATCCTGGATCGTAAAGCCCTTGTTTCTTGGGAAAATAAGAGTGTGCCATTAAATCTTCCATTTTTCCGGCTTGATGCCGAACTTATGAATTTTTGATCTTAAGGTGTTGCGATTTATACCTAAAATTTTGGCAGCCTTTATCTGATTGCCAAAAGTCCTTTCCAGCACTTTTTCAATAAGCGGCCTTTCAACAGCTTCTACCACAATTTTATACACAGCGCCTATTTCGGTATTTATAAACATATCATCTAATTCATTAAACAATGCTTCTAAATGAGTGCTATTTTTAGTATTATTTTCCATCTTTTTATGCTTAAATTTTGTGCATCTTGTTAAAAAATTTTTAGATCCCTGCTGGAAATCGCTTTCCAGCAGGTTGATCTAATTAGTTACATAACCGAAAGATATTTATCAAGCTCATATTGCGGAACCTGGATCCTGTAGTCATCCCATTCTTTTTTCTTTATCTCCATAAATCTTGAAAAGATATGGTCGCCTAATGTCTTTTTCACAAGTTCGCTGTTTTCTGTTATTGATAGAGCATGTCCCAGACTATCTGGCAAAGTATCTATACCTTTTTCTTTTCTTTCAGTATCAGTTAAATGATATAAATTTTGATCCATGGGTTTAGGCGCTTTATATTTCTTTTCTACGCCTTCCAGGCCTGCCTGAAGCATGGCTGCAAATGTGAGATATGGATTACATGCTGGATCACATGCCCTAAATTCACACCGCGTAGCATTCTCCTTGCCCGGATAATAATACGGGACTCTGATAAGCGCGCTTCTGTTTCTGCGGCTCCACGCCACATATACAGGCGCCTCATATCCTGGCACCAATCTTTTGTATGAATTTGTAGTCTGCGCGAATATAGAACATATTTCCTTTGCATGTTTTAAAAGGCCTGCTATATAACTGTAAGCTGTATCTGAAAGGAAATCTTTGCTCTTTGCGTCAAAGAATGCATTTTTAGTTCCTTTAAATAAAGATTGATGCGTATGCATGCCTGATCCGTTTTGTCCAAAAATAGGCTTTGGCATAAAAGTAGCATACACGCCGAACTTGCTGGCAATCTCCTTTACAACAACTCTATAGGTTATTACGCTATCTGCCATCTCCAGAGCGTCTTTATACCGCATGTCTACCTCATGCTGCGATGGAGCTACCTCATGATGGGAGTATTCAACATCTATACCCATCTTCTCAAGAGCTAATACAGTCTCTCTTCTCAGGTCGCTTGCTCCATCAAGCGTCGTAAGGTCAAAATATCCTCCCTTATCCAGAATCTCTGTAGCTGTATCTGTTTTGAAATAGAAAAATTCAAGCTCGGGCCCTAAATAAAAATGGTCAAAACCCATTTTACGCGCTCTTTCAAGCGCTCTTTTTAGCACATAACGCGGATCGCCTTCATATTGTGTCCTATCAGGATTCAATACATTACATATCATCCTAGCTACAGCTTTTTCAGACGGCCGCCAGGGAAGAATTGCAAATGTATCTGGATCCGGCATTGCGATCATGTCAGACTCCTCTATATCCTGATATCCGGTAATGGAAGAACCGTCAAAACCCATACCGTTTTCTAAGGCTCCTTCTAATTCTTTGTCTGTAATCGCAAAACTCTTAACCTGCCCCAGCATGTCAGTAAACCATAAACGTATAAATTTTACATCATACTCCTTTACTAATTTCAAAATGTCCTGCTTTGTTTTCTTTGCCATCTTGCGCTTCCTCCTTATTTTTTAATAAAAAAGGGCGTTTTAAGCCATCCTGGCTTTAAAACACCCTTGTTTTAATATGCCCGCTGCACAAACTTTGTGCTTCCCTGGTTACACTACTAGCCTTTTCAACCTATATAAGTAAAAAACAAGACCTTTTGGTAACCTGCTTTTTAAAATATTTTTTACCCTATTGCGTTTCCGCCGCGCTCCTCTGTCCTGATCCTGACACACTCCTGTAAATCCAGGATAAAGATTTTGCCATCGCCTGTTTCGCCTGTTTTTGCGCCTTTAACAATGGCTTTAATCGTAGGCTCTACAAAGTTTTCATTGACCGCGATTTCAAGCCGTATCTTCTTTAAAAGATTGCCCATTTCTTTTACTCCGCGGTAGACTTCGCTAAAACCTTTTTGCCTTCCGTGGCCTAACACCTCGCTGACTGTCATCAGATTGACTTCTACCTTGTAAAGCTCGTTTTTTACATCCACAAATTTACTCGGTTGAATTATAGCTATAATAAGCTTCATGTCACGCCTCCTTTTTACTCCACCATTGTATACGCGCCTTCGTGATGCTGGCTCAGATCAAGGCCCACTGCCTCTTCTTTTTCAGAAACACGCATGCCTACTACTGCGTCAACAACCTTGTATATGATAAAGGTGGCTAGCGCAGAATACGCTACAGTAACTGTCACCGCTATAAACTGCACATATAATTGATGTGGGTTACCGAAAAATAATCCATCTGAGCCAGACGGATTCACTGTCTTTGAAGCGAATAAGCCAGTTGCCAAAGCTCCCCAGATACCTCCAATGCCGTGAACGCCAAACGCATCTAGAGAATCGTCATATCCAAGCTTTGGTTTAATATATGCAACTGCTATATAACAAAATACGCTAACTAATAAACCTATGATTATAGCCGGGACCACGCTTACAAAACCTGCTGCAGGAGTAATTGCAACTAATCCTGCTACTGCACCTGTCACAGTTCCGAATATAGTAGGCTTTCCATTAAACATCCATTCCAGGATTGCCCAGCTGAGACCTGCAGCTGCAGCTGCTGTATTCGTAACCACAAAAGCGTTTACTGCAAGACCATTTGCCGCCAAGGCACTGCCTGAATTAAACCCAAACCATCCAAACCACAATAATCCCGCCCCTAATACAACAAAAGGCAGGTTATGCGGAGGAGCTGGTTTATTGTCCAGGCCTTTTCGTTTACCTATTAATAGCGCGGTTACAAGCGCTGCTATACCTGCATTTACATGAACAACTGTGCCTCCAGCAAAATCCAATGCGCCTAAATTTCTGAGCCATCCTCCAATTCCCCAGACCCAATGAGCCACTGGATCATAAACAAAAGTTGCCCATAAAAGAATAAAAACCATAAAACCTGAAAACTTCATCCTCTCTGCAAACGCACCTATAATAAGCGCAGGTGTGATAATCGCAAACATTGCCTGAAATATCATGAATGCCTGATGAGGAATAGTCCCCGCATAATCAGCATAAGGTTCAAACCCTACTCCGCTCAACCCAACCCATTTAAGGCTTCCCAAAATAGGATTGCCCGGGGCGAATGAAAGACTATAGCCAAAAAGCGCCCATTGAATGCTGATTAAACACAATATCGCCATACATTGCATGAGAATTCCAAGTACATTTTTGCGCCTCACTATGCCTCCATAAAAAAAAGCCAATGCCGGAGTCATAAGCATGACCAAAGCAGCTGAAATTAGAACAAACGCTGTATCGCCTGAATTAATCACTTTGCCTCCCTCTATTTAGAAATCAATATCTAACTGTACTGTATATGTATCTGCTAAATCCTTGTCATTATAAAAATCATATCCAAATAAGCCTGAAACATTGTCTGCAAATTTCCATGAAAAACCCGCATTCCACGCGCCATAAGAAGACCTGGTACCCTGGTAGTCAACGCATAACCAGAGTCTATCAGAAATCTCGGTCATTGATCTTTCCCATGCGAATAGTAGGCCATCATTATCTTTCTTTGAACCGTGAACAAGCAAATCCCCATCCCCTCTGAACGCTCCCAGAGAAACTCTGCCCAGAGACAAATTTCCGGCTGAAAATGTCTTCGCTGCTTTCGCGTATACTACATTGGAAGCTGTCTTATTTTCTTTTATACCTAAATCATATATCCCCACAGCTATTGCAGGAAAAAAATCACCATATGCGTTTTCCGGAATACCCACCTTAGTATTAAAATACCAAGGGTAATCATCCAAATCCCCATATCCTGATTTATGATCAAAGCCTACTTCCGCGTTAAGTTTTTCAAATGGCAACACCCCAACTGTAAGCCCGAAGTTAGTTATCGTGTTGGGCCTCGTACCGCTTGAATTGCTTTCCGTAGGCACGTAATAATCAGAGGTAACATGCCATTTTTTATAAGGTTGGACATCTGTGGAAGGCGACCAGATATGAGTAGTAGCAGTGGCGTAACAGCAGGAAACAAGTAGCAAGTAGCAGATAACAGGTAAAAATATGGCTTTTAAAATTTGCATATCGCTCTCCTTTGTAAAAATAAAAAAGCGCTCGCTGTCCACGAACGCCTTTGTATACTTACACGACTTTGTGTTTTACCTAACTTACAACCATATTAAGTAAAAACAAACTACTTTTGGTAACCTTTTTCATGCCATTTTTTTATTATATTCTTCTTGTGCTTAAGGACCATGACATGCGAAACATCCATTTCCTTTGCTATCTCGCGCACTGTATATCCTTTCAATAGATAAGAAAGCACTGATTTTTCCCTGTCAGTTAAACCTATATTTTTTAATTCATCAACAGTAAGCTTATTTTCCATTCTTGAGCTAAAACCTTCTTTCTTGTCTTCAAGGATATCGGCTAATGTCAATCCTCCGGGGGTTATAAGTTCATCCAGACTGGAGAATTTTACCTTAGGCCTTCCTTTTCTCAAAAAATTCTTGATATGGAATTCGCATGCCTTAATCACATAACCTTCGTTTATACCTATAGGGAGGCCATTTCCGTAGTGCTGCCATAAATAAAGGCACATCTCCTGGTAAAGGTCTTCTTCGCTGTAAAGACTATAAAACAAGTGCTTCCGTGCTATATATTTAAGGCCAGGTGTTATCTTTTCCAGCAATATTCTAAAATCCATATTTTATCACCATCCTAAAAAGAAAAAGGTCCTTTCTAGCTTTACTTTGCTAAAAAAGGACCTCATTATCCATTGAAAAAAGGCGCAAAAATAAAAAAAGGCGTTCTCTAGAACGCCTCGTTGCTCCTCTTATGTAAGCGCTACTCTGTGCTTACATATTTAGTGTACCACAAATAAACTATTTGTCAATCATTTTCTCATTCTGGAACGGGAATGGGAAGGGACATCCTATACCCCTCTTTAAGGGTTTAGAGTTAAAGAAATTATTAATTATAGGTGAAGTTAGGTTTAAAGTATTAAAAGAATATGTAAGGCAAAGCCTGTTTTTTTATAGGGGGCGAAAAAATA
>JAHJQM010000017.1 GCA_018819285.1 Candidatus Omnitrophota bacterium | reverse complement strand
GCTAAGTTATGATATAAATAAATTTGCGGGTCATTAGATATACTTATTGCTTCCCATACCTTAGATCTATATATTAAATCTTTAACATTTACGAAAACAGTATCTCTATTAGCTGTTTTGGCATCAGAAAGCAAGGGGATAGTATTCCTATTCATCTCTTTGGTTACAGTAAACCCAGAAATTTCGTTATCTATATTTAAAATCTTTCTAAAATATTCACATGTTTTATTAGCTGCAGAAATAACATTATCTTTAAACCTAGTATATTGCATTTTCATTTCAAAACGGGTATTTATATTCCTATTTTAAAAGTACTTTACGATTAATTATACTTTTTATTTTGCTGTAAACCTTATAAGAGAATGTCCCTTTTATCTTATCAAGATGTGCTTTGAGATTATCAATGTCTATCTTTAAGCCCTGCTTCTCTTGCTCTATATTGGTAATGTCTGACTTCAGGCCTTTTATTTCTGCTGCAGCCGCTCCAAGCTGGCCAGTTAACCGTTTACTTTCCGCTTGCAACCCAGAAATTACCTGTGCCTGGCTATCTACCTGTTGCGTCAAAGCAGAGCGTATGCCTTCAAGATTATCCGCGTGCCTCCTGAGGTTATTGCGGTCATCCTCCAATGTCTTCAGATGGTCAGTTAACCGTTTACTTTCCGCTTGCAACCCAGAAATTACCTGTGCCTGACTATCTACCTGTTGCGTCAAAGCAGAACGCATGCCTTCAAGATTATCCGCGTGCCTCCTGAGGTTATTGCGGTCATCCTTCAATGTCTTCAGTTGTGCTTTGAGATTATCAATATCCTTATTAAGAATAGCGCGTTCATCCTCTTCAAAACTACTAACACATATCTTCGATCTGGATTTCTGGTCAAGTTTCCCATAGAATTTATCTGGGGCGAATTCAGGTTTCTTTACCCACTCGCGCAGCGACATAGTAGTTTGCATAAAAGAATAGTTATTAACCACAAAATCCTTTATTTTACGGGAGCACGATTTCAATGCGCCTGCGTTCATCGATAGATCCAAAATCTTTGAAGCCAGAGATTTACTATCTCCAGCAGTAAAAGTAAATGCTAGATTGTTATCGCAAAGCAACCTGGTTATCTCCGAGGGAGTGGTAGTAATAAACGGCAGACCTGACTTCATCCAATCCATCAATCTATGTCGGCTACCAAGTAAAGTCTCATAACAATTCTTATCTACGTTTATCCCAAGGTTGCTTTCCGCATATATGACCGGCAGTTTTTTAGCAGCAACCCAACCGAGCATAATAAATCTACTCTTAAATTCAGATTTATTGATAAGTGATAGAAAACGATTGTAAGTCAGATCGTCCTGGCTGTCTATAGAACCTCCTGTAGATACAAATTTTATCGATCTGTTTTTCTTCATCGCATAGCTAATGCCTTTAAAAAGCGTATCTATATCCACCCATGTATTATAGCCTCCTGACCAGAGCACTACGAAATCATCCCTCTTAATATGCTTATCTCTTAAAAAAGCACCTTTCTTGACAACAGGGTCATTGTCAATACCACAGGGAATAACAGACACAAATTCATATCCTAAAGTACGCCTAGACAAACGCGACATTGCACCCAACCTGCCTATAGTAGAATACTTTTGAGGGGAAGAAACTGTGGAAAATTTATCTCCCCGGGACAAAACAGCTTTTTCCAAGAAATAAAAGTCCTTAGGAATCGTGTCATCCATGTCATTAAACGATTTCAGCTGGGCTTCAGCCATTATGTCCCCGCGGTCAAACCATAAAGGACAGGCATTTTTAACTTTAATCGCAGCTAATGATGGCAGAAAAGAACTAATACTTACTATACAGTCCGGATGGAATACATCGTGCAAACGCTGGATTAATCTCATATCCATGAATTTCTTTTCATCAAAAGAATAATAGGAAAATTTCTTCTTTTTAAATAACAGGCTTTTTTTATCCTTAAAATACGACCCCCTATCACGCATGGCAATAAGACATACATTATGATTATCCTCAACAAGCGGTTTAACAAATTGCCAAGTCCTTATGCCCGGACCTGATATTCTTTTCTCGTTCTCAAACGGAAGTGGGGAAGAACCAAAAACTAGCACTCTGCTCATTTTTTATACCTCTTTTCTATCCCAAGAAATAATCTATCATGTATATACGTGCCAATGCGCTTTATCAGCAAAGAAAATATTGTTAAAAAAGAGGCCGCATAAACCTTTCTCAGCGTACCTCTTATTTCTACCGGTAATTCGCAAGAAAACCACCTCATCTCTTCCTTTAATGATTCAGAAAATATAGTTCTTAAAGAATAATTTTTAAATAAAAATCGCAGCCGGCTCTTATGATAATAATAATAATAAGCTTTAGATAGACCACCGACAGAAATATTCTCTTTATGAATAATGACTGAATCCGGAACATATACTATTTTCTTCCCTACCAACTTTGTCCTGAATGCAAAATCTACATCCTCGTAATATAAAGGCTTGTATTTTTCGTCAAACATTCCTATCTTATCCAGCAATGCTTTTCTGAATGCCAGAGAAGCCCCGCATATGTAATCCACTTCTCTCGTGAATTCAAACTGACCCTGATCTGGCTCGCCGCGACCTATGTGTAGGCTGACTGCGTTTTCTCTCAACAATCCTCCTGCATGCTGAATAGTTTTTCCATCAGAAAAAAATATCTTTGACCCCACGATCCCTATAGATGTGTCACCTGCAAGAAGCCTTACCATGGGATCAAGCCAACCTTTATCAACAATTGTGTCCATATTAAGCAGCGCGACTATATCACCGCAAGAATTCTTTATGCCTAGATTAATAGATGCTGCGAATCCGCTGTTCTTTTTTGTTGTCAATGCCTTAACTTGAGGATAATTCTTTTGAATAAAATCCACACTTTCATTTCTTGAACAATCATCAACAATGATAACTTCGAAATTCTTATATACTATATCAAAAACGGAGTTTAAACAATCCTCAATTACATTTCTTGCATTATATATAGGAATAACAATAGAAACGAATGGCTCATTAAGAGATTTCACGGCAATCTCCAACTCCATTTATGCTTTAAATAAATTGTGCCATGATCTTCTTGATCAAAAACAACCCGGAATGGATATACGGCATGATGACTCATAATAAACTTACGCGCTGAATTATCCCAAACCCCGACAGAAAAAGTATATCCGCCTGGCAATAATGATAATTTAGAGAATAATGCCATATAGCTATTCCCGCTATTAAACGGTTGCATTATTCCTTGGCAATAAACGCCATCTTCGCGATAAAGGCCTACCCATAAATAACTATCCTTATTGAAAGTAAATTTACAAAAATTAATCGCAAGTTTTGCAGGATCATCTGTTGTTAAAATACTGCACTCTTCGTCATTACAGTTCAAAAGTTTTACAAATTGCATTTCAATTCCTTCGGAATTGACCTTGCTGCCCCATTTATCTTTCAAAATGTTTAAATCTGGATGAGGCATATCTTTGATTATAAATTTCCTCGGAAAACAGATAAATGGTATCTTAATAAGCTGATTTCCAACATTGTAATCCCCTTCAACAATTAATCTGTAGTAACCATGGTTGTAAGCGAATGCAATAGTTTCGTTTTTATCCCATATAGCTATAGATATTTTATATTCACCTGGGGCCAAAAATAACTTATAATAGTCTAATATAAAGTAGCCATTGCCTATTTCTAATTCAGAGATATGGTAACCCTCAAATTTAGTATTTGGCCCATAACAATAAACTCCGTCATTTCTAAATATCGCAACACCAAAATGCGGCTCTTTTATTTTGCTCCTTACGGTAAAATGAGTCTTGATTCTCAAGGACTCTCCGCTTCTTATCTTAAAACTTTTCCAGCCAAATTTATTTATGAATTCAACCTTTTTTATAACGACTTCTTTGGTGCCTAATTCCTTGCCCCAATTGGAGATATCGTCTGTCCATTTTTTTGTATTTTCCACTAAATTTATATTCTTTTTAACTGGTCCAACAAAAAATTTCTCTGTATTAAGTAGCGCGCGATATCTGTTTGTTGCTTCAACCGGATCCCCAAGAAATAATGATTGTCCATGATCTAATAAAATAACGCTATCGCACAATCTTTCTATTAGTTCCATGCTTTGACTGGAAATAATAAGAGTCTTGCCTAAACGCTTGAATTCCATTAACCTCTCAAAGCATTTGTTTTGAAAAAGCAAGTCGCCTACTGCTAAAATTTCATCTATGACCAGGGTATCACAATCCAAATTAACTATAATACTAAATCCTAAGCGCAACCGCATCCCTTGAGAATAAGTGCCTAATGGCATGTTTATAAATTCCCCTAATTCGGAAAATTCTATTATGCATCTTAGTTTGCTGTTAAGCTCTTTTTTTGTTGCGCCTAGTATTGACCCATTAAGAAAGATGTTCTCCTTACCCGTTAACTCATCCTGAAAACCTACGCCCAAATTAAAAAGCCCAAAAACCCTACCATTAATTTTAATTTTACCCTGTGTTGGTGTTAATATGCCTGCAACAATGTTTAAAAGCGTAGTCTTGCCAGCTCCATTTCTTCCAATAACTCCTAAAATCTGACCTTTATAAACATTAAAAGACACATCATTTAATGCCCAAAAATATTCGGCGCTATCCTTAGAATTTTGTTCTGATTTTTTAAGAAATCGGCATTGCCTGCCCACTGAACACAACTCAACTGCATTATGAATAGGCATTCCAGATTTTTTTTCTTTTGTATTAGTAAGAGAGATAATCATTGATTTTGTATCTGTTTTTCTTATAAACATAAGCTCCAAGTAAAAAAATAATAATTGCGAAAGATAGTGTGATAAAAATAAGCGTTGATATCTTGATATCCCAGGCCATCTTTGAATAAAATCCCTTTAAAACTGAAATTCTATACAAACTTAACAAACCAACCAGTGGATTATATGTATATACATCAAATAAAGGGGGAGGCAATGAATCTTTAACTAACCTAAGAGAATAAAATCCAGGTATTAAATAAAACAACATTAATAATAATGGCTCCAGTATATATTTTATATCACGCCATTTTACATATAAAACTGAAAATATAATTGATAGCCCTATTACAATTAATAAATGAATTAATAAAATTAAAGGCAAAAATAATATAAATACTGGAAGTCCTTTTGAAATCAATAATGATGTAATAATTAAAATAACTAACGACGGTAGAAAATTAATAAAATTGGACATAGAAATAGAAATAGGAATTAAGTAGTGCGGAAAATTAGATTCTCTTATCAAATTTTTATTATCCACAAGGCTAGTCGTAGAAGCAGTGATTGAATCCTGAAAAAACCGCCAAGGAAATACTGCGGTCATTAAATATAAAAGAAAGGGCGCTTCCTCTATTTTTACTTTTAAAAATAAAGAAAAAATCACATAGAAAATTATAACAATAAAAAACGGGGAAAGAAAAGTCCAAAGAAATCCAAGAAACGGCCTAGAATATCGAATTTTCAATTCTTTAAGTATCAATTCCTGTATTAAATTCCTTTTCAAAAATATTTCTTTATAAATATCAGTGCAAAAGATATCTCTCCAGAGGTTTTTTTTGCCATCCAACAAGGCATCTTCTATTGCCATAACAATTTTTTAACCCATCTGTTCATAAGACTTTTCGGAAAAAACGGTTGCCTTTCTCTTAATCCAATAAGAAGCGGCTTTTTTATCTATCTTTTTGTTAAGTAAGTCTTTCCCAAAAAATCTAAACAAGATAGCTATTGGCGTAAATATCAGATAAAAAGTTGTTAATAGACTAATTATACTTGTAAGCCAGCCAATAATAAATATCAGCTTATCTAATATTTTTTTCAGAGTGGCCAGCGCTACCGGACATAGAATAGCTAATATAATCGTTACTGAGCCAATACTTGAAAACCATGCAAAATGCTCCTTATGTCTGTAAAACATTATGCATCCAAGGATATTTAAACCTAGGCCTAAACTAAACCCAAATTTTCTAAGTTCTTTATTCATAATTAATCTAATTCGAAATATTGTTTTGTTTCTATTTTTTGTTTAGGCTGCAGTTTTTTGTCCAGTACAAAATCTCCCATCACAAGATAATCCATATCAGTACGCATAAAACACCTATAGGCATCCTCAGGGCTAGCGACTATAGGCTCTCCTCTTATATTGAAAGATGTATTTATTATCGCAGGGCAGCCTGTATTTTTATAAAACTCATTCATAAGTTCATAGTAAATTCTATTAGGCGTATCTTTTGACACAGTCTGCAGCCTTGCTGAATCATCCACATGAGTAACCGCTGGTATGTCAGATCGTACAATCTTCAGCCTATCAAAACCTTCTGGCTCTTTTGCATTATCCTTTTTCAAATGACCGCTGTTCACATTCGCTGTTAAAAGCATGTAAGGGCTTTCGGAGTTTATATTAAAATAATCTTTTGCTTTTTCAGCCAGGACGCTTGGCGCAAATGGCCTGAATGATTCCCTGAACTTTATCTTGAGATTCATTCTGGATTGCATAGCCGGAGACCTTGCATCTCCTATTATACTGCGGGCTCCAAGAGCCCTTGGCCCAAACTCCATTCTTCCCTGAAACCAGCCTATAACCTTTTCATCGTTTATATATTGACTTGCTGTTTTTAGCAACGCCTCTTTTGTAAACTTAGCATATGGGATATTGCTAGTTTTAAGATAACTTTCTATGTAACTATCTGAATATTCAGGCCCGAGATATGACCCTTTCTGAAAATCTTTTACATTGTCTGCTGTTCTTTTATTACCAAGATATTTATACCAGATTCTTAGCGCTGCTCCGAGCGCCCCTCCTGCGTCTCCGCTGGAAGGTTGAATCCAAATATTTTCAAAAGGCCCTTCCTTTAAAATTCTTCCATTTGCCACGCAGTTTAAGGCAACGCCTCCTGCAAGACATAGATTTTTCTGACCGGTTAATTTATATATATGCCTTGAAACTTTTAACATCACCTCTTCCGTAACTGCCTGGACGGATCTGGCCAGATCCATATCCATCTGGGTAATCTGAGTCTCTGGTTTCCTAGGATGCCTATTAAATAGTTTGTCAAAATTTTTGTTTGTCATTGTTAGTCCTGCACAGTAGTTAAAATACTTCATATTAAGCTTAAAAGAACCATCTTCTTTTAAATCTATGAGCTCTTTTAAAATTAAATCCGCATATTTTGGCTTTCCGTAGGGCGCAAGGCCCATAATTTTATACTCAGCTGAATTCACTTTAAAGCCTGTATAATAAGTAAAAGCAGAATATAAAAGTCCTAAGGAATGCGGAAATTTTATCTCATAGAGCAACTCAATATCATTATCTTTACCCACCCCGAAACTCGTAGTTGCCCACTCACCCACGCCATCCATTGTAAGTATAGCGGCTTCTTTAAAAGGAGACGGATAAAAAGCGGATGATGCGTGAGATTCATGATGTTCTGTAAAAAGAATCTTGCCGTCATAATTGAGTTTTTCAGAAATAAGGTTGGACATCCAAAGTCTGTCTTTCAACCATAGCGGCATCGCTCTATTAAAAGACCTGAAGCCTGTGGGGGCATAAGAAAGATAAGTCAAAAGTATTCTTTCAAATTTTAAAAGAGGCTTATCGTAAAAAGCTACTAAAGATAAATCCTTGCTAACTATGCCAGCTTCATTCAAACAATATTTAACGGCATTCTCAGGAAAACTAAAATCATGCTTCTTGCGGGTGAAACGCTCCTCCTGCGCTGCAGCTATGATCTCGCCGTCTTTTACCAGCGCAGCTGCTGAATCATGATAAAAACAAGAAATCCCCAATATATAAATCGCCATAACTTATCTGCAGGAAACGGGTTAGACCGTTTTCTACCTTACCCTTTTATTTGCTCTGCTATTTTCTTTCCTTCCAAAATCACATCCTCCATTGACATATATCTCCAACTCCCATATCTACCAATAGTATAGATTCCAAATTTTTCCAGATAATCTTTTATAACCCCAACCGCATGTTTTCTATTAGAATCGTACAGCGCGTAACCGTATTTTATATCCATTGGCAAACAAATTTCTACGCTAGACTCATCTGAAATAATGCCGCACCTTCTAAGATCGCTTATAGCCTTAGAGGCAGCTTCGTTTTTATCTATTTTCTTTGTATCTGAATATGCTATCTCTGCGTAAATCGAAATCTTTCGCTCAGGCGCAACATCCATTGAAAAACTCGTAGGAAATCCTATTCTGTAAAAAATTACGTTTTCTTCAGGATAATACACCCAATGTTTCTCTGCTAAATTATCGCTCTTTACGCCGATATTTAATACAAATATAGATGTCCATCTCAACATTGAAAAAGCATGCCTTATATCTAGCGGCATATCTACCAGCAGATTAGAAAGTTCTGGCAGCGGCATAGTAGTTATCATATTTTTAAATTTCTTTATAGTAGCATCTTCAAAAACAACTTCTTTTCTATGTTGGTCTATAGTAACAGCCTTTTTACTGACATGTATATTCCTGATCCTCTCTGAGAATCCTTTCGCAAGCTCAGATATCCCTCCTTTTACAGGATACCAGAATCTGGAATTATAGCCGTATGGTTTTGTATTATCTGAAATAGCGCCAGTCACCGTATCTTCCAGTTCCGGGACCGGAACAAACCCATCCAGCCACTCACATGTCAATTCCTTTGGCTCTATTGTCCAGAATTTCCTATTATAAGGCAGCATAAAATGATTTGCTATGCCTTCGCCAAAGGTTTTCATTATCCAATTTTCAAAATTTCCGCTTGAATTTGCAGGCGATATATTTAATAGCCTGGCCTTGATAAGGCCCATTAGACAATCCTTGACAACAGGATTCGGAAGGCCATAGAAATTTGCCTGAAAGGGATAACGCGTGAAAATACCTTTTGAATATACCCAAGAATTACGCTTATGCGGGGCCAGATTTCCATTTAAAAGTTCTGAAGCCAGATTGAATGTATATTTATTTCTGAAATGCAAAAGATGGCCATCGTAATCAAATATATACCCATCTTTATGTATTGACCTGGCCATGCCGCCTATTTCGCTATCTTTTTCAAATAAGGCATAACCGCTTTTCAAATGATACGCTGCGCTCAAGCCTGCAAGGCCAGCGCCTAATATTATAATTTCTTCTCTATTCATCTATATTTACCATCCCCATTCTTTTACCCATTAAGATAAATACCAGCCCCACAACAGCAAGGACAATCAAGCTTATTAAATTTTTACTAAATGCTACCATTATTACTGAAAATGCTAGAAACATACTGAAAAAATACATTATCCAGATGCTTTTTTTTATACTGCACCCCATGGCTACCAGCCTCAATGCAAAATGGTCTCCTGTTTTATTAAAAATAGGCTTTTTCTTTTTAATACGCATGACTATCAGAAATAATGTGTCATAAATAGGCAGACTCATAGCTAAAATAGGCGTCAAAAGCGCGATCTTTCTTTCCATGGGAGCATAGCTGATATTTATAGCAATTATAGCTAGCAAAAATCCTGAAAAGAGGCTGCCTGTATCTCCCATATAAACCCTCGCAGGAGGATAATTATATCTTAAAAATCCTGCGTGAGCGCCTATAAGAGCTGTCAGAGTAACGCAGGAAAAAATATCCTTATTCATAAATGCAATTGCCAGTAAACTTAAAGATATGATAATGACAAGGCCTGACGTTAAACCGTCCATTATATCAAGCAGGTTAAATGCGTTTGTTATAAATAAAAGCCATGCTGTTGTGATAAAGATATTTGCCCAGCCGGGGATAAATGCTATTTTGGTGAAAAATCCCAAGAATATTAAGAGAAATATGCCTAACAATTCTCCTACTATTTTTAACAGGGGTCTTAGATCTTTTATATCATCTATCAGGCCAAGTAGTAATATTATGAAAGAAGACAATATAACCCCTGATAATTTCATAGCTGGTAATTTAATAAAAAACAGGCTGAATAAAACTGCCACAAGAAATGCTATATAAATGCTTATCCCCCCTATGCAAGGTTTGCCATGCCCGCTTCTCGTAGGCTTCAATATACTAAACCTCTTACTTATCTTAATGGTAACTGGCGTCAATAAAAGACTTAAAATAAAAGAGCATAGGGTTATATAAAATAAAATCACGTCAAACTCCTGTATAGATTATCTATATTATGAGCCATGGCCTTAATATCAAACGAATCATCTATTGATTTAGCCGCTTCTTGGCTCATCCTTAAAAGAGAATCTTTGTTTTTGAGAATGCTCAATAACCTGTCAGCAATATCTCTGTATTGCCCTGGTCTTGTAATATAGCCCGTAACCCCATCTTTTATCACTTCCCGGACGCCTCCAGCATCAGTTGCGACAACTGGCTTTCCTTTACTGAGAGCCTCTATTATTGCAATAGGAAGGCCTTCCCATTTGCTTGTCAAAACCACTATGTCAATTATGTTCAGGATATCAGAAATATCTCTTCTCCAGCCTGTAAAAATAAACCGTCCATTTAGCGAAGATTTATTAAGCTCTGATTTACACCTCTTTTTTAAAACACCGTCTCCTATTAATAAAAAATTAATGCTTGGTATTTTATTATGAACACCTGCGCACGCCTTGATATAATCCAGGGGAGACTTCTGAGGCTTAAGGCAGGAAATCATTCCAATAACAGGGTCATTATTATTAATTCCAAGCTCTCTTTTCTTATCGGCTTTATTGCAGTTTGAATTTTTAAACTGATAAAACGGTATCCCGTACTTTACCAGAACAAACTTACCTACTGGCGCTATTTTATATTTTAAGCCAGTTTCTATGTCTTTTTTTGAAACGCATATAATTTTTGTAGTAAAAGGTGCCGTAATTCTCTCAAGAAAAATATAGAATCTTTTCACTAAAAACCATTGATAATCATTAAAAGACCAGCCATGGACTGTATGTAAAATAACAGGCGCCCTTGCAAATAGGGCAGCCCATCTCCCTATGATTCCTGCCTTTGAACTATGAGTATGAATTATTTTAAACCCATTACATCTATATATAAAAAATATATGTATTAATGCTAATATATCTGCTATGGGATTTACAGGTCTTGTTAAAAATGGAGAAAAATAAGCAGTAACATTTTCAAGGCTTTTAAATTTCTGCTTCAATAAACCCGCAGAAGAAGTTACTATAGATACCTGATATTTGTCTTTTGGAAGGATTGAGATAAGATTTAGAGTAGAGAGCTGTGCCCCGCCAAGTTCAGGTTTAGTAATAACATGGCATATCCGCATAAGTATCTGTTAGTGTAGCAAAAAAATGCCCTGTTGTCAATATTGGTGCATGGCCTTGCTATAATATTTGAAGAGTTGCGCTACACTTTAGCGTAGTTCTTAGTCTGCCAGCCTAGCAGGTCGAGAGGCCTTTTTGACACGAGCGGGCACGGTGTCTGCTGAAGCAGGCTGAGACCATTCGGCACTGAATTGTTTCGCCGTGCACTACGGTTTACAGCTCGTTTCTCTGCCGACTATCGTTTTGTCAACCGACCGAAACTCGCTGTAAAACCTTGTGCACCTATTATGCTGACTATCAATAATGCCGAAACAATTCTAATGTGCCTCAGACCTCAGCCTGCTTCAGCAGACGAGCGAGGGTCAAAACGGAGCAAAATTTTCACGCTGGGAAAATTTTGCGTCCTCGAGACCTGCTAGGCTGGCAGACGCAACAAGATAAAATGTTACTTAACATAAAGTATCGCAGATACATGGCGCTATTTATGCTACAGTCCACTTGTTGAATGACGAGGAAAGTTCTTTTGACTTTTGCTGAAGAGAGTTTATAAGAGATTCTACTTTTGCACAATCGCACGGCTGACTGGAAACAAGTTTCTTTATTTCTTCCAGATCTTTTTCTATTTTTATCGCTATATCTTTATCTGAGATTACAGTCTTATTGAAATTATCTGTAAGATTATTTATCATATCTGCAAGATCTACAAGTTCATCGCCTTCTCTTAGTCTTATTCTAAGGCCAAGATTTCCTTTCGAAATATCTCCCACTGTCTTACTAATCCTGTAAACAGGGCCTGCTATCCTGTGAGAAAACAAAAGCCCTAATATGAAAATTAACGGCGAAATTAGAAGAAGATTTCGTACAAGCGCCAGATTTGTAGCCCTCAAAACATATATAAGCCTTCCTTGAGGATAAACGCTGGCAAGTTTTTCTCCAAGATAATACCAGCCAGTTGCAAAGACTGTCCACCCTGTAACAATTGAAGCTATAAGCGCCAAAGCGAAAACAAGCCCTATATAACGAAACTGCAAACCCTTTTCTATTATATATTTTCTTCTTCTTAAAATAGGCCTTGGCATTACTCCCCCTCTCTTCTTAAATTTATATTTCTTCTTACTGTAAAAACTATTTTATTATTTTTAGGGTTATTTATTAGTGCAATAACGCTGTCCATAGGCAGATACCTTGTAATATTATTATCTATAGCTATTACAAAATCCCCTTTCTTAAGGCCTGCCAATCCGCCTTTTTTGTCTGATATAATATCTTTTACCATAAGCCCTTCGTACTCAAAACTAAGGGACATACCTAATTCCTTATACATATTCATCCCGGCTTCTGCAGGAACAGAGATATCTTTCCCAACCAGGATTTTTACTTCCGAATACTTAGGGCCAATTAATTCTTTTAGGACATCTTCTAGCTTGCTGTAACGCACAAGCCTGCCCCATATGCCTATAAGGAAATCGTCTTTTTTAATGCCTGACTTGTATGCGCTTGAACCAGGAATTACCTCATTTATCCTGAAAACACCCTCATGTTCTACGATACTTATCCCTATACTTTCTTTGACCAAGCTTTCTTTACTTTTTACAACATTCTCTATTTTTTTATTTTTCCTCGTTCGCCACTCTATAGCCATGTTATGAAGTTCTATATCCTTCTTGGTTCTTTTTTCTTCCTCGCGCCACATCTTTGCGTGACTGGCAACATAAGCGTCCATGGCTTCTTTATAATCAGGATTTATGTCCATCGCCTTTTTATAATAGAACGCAGCTTTGTCATACCAGCCTTTCTCGTCATAAGCCCTCCCTAGCTGCATAAAATTCTGCTCAGGAGCATCGTATTCAATCTTATCTATATCTTTACGCAAAATATGCTTTTCCCCATCAATGGTACTCAAGGCAATCCTATCAACATACTCATCCACCACAAGCCCTTTTACCTTTGTCCTGTTTTTCAAAATAACAGTATCGGCATATAAAGTTGTAGCTGTTAATATCAGTGCTATAAAAATTATTATTTTATACAAATGTATACTCTCCTCTGAAAAATACATAGGCGCAGACCTGTAAGCCGGGTTCTGTCCCCTTAAAAAAGGATGATGATCATCTATCTGTGTTCTGGCATCACTGCCAGAATCATGCAACCTACCCGTCCAGCTATTGCAAGCGGGCAGCTCTTTAAGCTGAACCTATTTGGTCTTGCTCCGCGTAGAGATTGCCGCGTTTCACCTTGAGAAACAGTAACACATGCTTAAGCTTCGTATGTTACTATCGCGTTCCCCAAGCTCGTCTCTGTTGCTCTAATCCTCGAAAAGCAAAATGCTCTTCGGACGGGCGTTACCCGCTACGCTGCCCTTTGGAGCCCGGACTTTCCTCATCCGCCATAAGCGGACGCGACCATCCAGCCTGCGCCTATTCTATTTTTAAAGAACTGTCAAATCTGGAATCTATTGCTTTATTCGCAAGTTTGTCCGCAATAGAATTATTTTCCCTGTCTACAGAAATGACTTCAACTTTATCAAAGCCTCTTGCAATATGCTGAAACATATCGTAATAAGGCCTGAGATTATCATTCTTTACTTTATATTCTCCTGTCAGTTGCTTTGTCAAAAGCTCGCTGTCAGACTTTACCTTCACATCATCATACCTGTCTATCAGCGCTTCCTGCATAGCGTATATAAGCGCGGAGTATTCTGCAACGTTATTAGTGGCATTTCCTATAAATTTAAATAACTTTTTAACGATGTTATTCTGATCGTCGCAAAACACTATGCCTATGCCGGAAGGCCCGGGATTTCCTCTTGACGCACCGTCTATAAATATATTAACTGATTTCGACATTGTCATCTATATAAAGTATCCTTAAACAGCTGCCACAAACAATTACATCTTCTCTTAGTTTCACTTCGCTTATAACCTGAGGCGGAAGATTCAGATGGCACCCACCGCAGGAGCCATCTTCAATATGCACCATTGCTAATCCGTCTTTATTTTTCAGGATCTTTTCATATCTGGAAATGACATGCTTTTCTATACTAGGGGCTATGTTATTTCTCTTTTCATTAAGCTCTGAAAGCCTTGAGTCTATCTCTTTGGCCTTTAAATTAATGTTATCTCTTTCCTTCTGAGCATTTGCTTCTTCTACCTTAAAAAGTTCTTTTTCCTCTGATATCTTTTTCTTAGCAAACTCTATTTCGTCCATAAACTTAAGAATATCTTCTTCTGTCAAAGAATTATCTACCTTAATACCCTCTATCTCTGTAAGCATAGTGGAATATTCTTTATTTGTCTTTAATGTATAAAGCTGGCCCTGCAGTTTTTTTATCTGCTCTTCTTTCTGTTGAAGGCTCCCTTCCTTTTCTTTTAATTTTAACTGGGTATTTTTTAAATTATCTTCCGCTTGTTTTATGTCTGTTTTTTTTAATTCTAGCATCTCGTCGATTGATCTTAGATGGCCTGGCATAGATGCCTTTTCTTTGCTCAAAACATATATCTGAGCATCTATAGCCTGAAGTCCTATTAACAACCCTATTTGTTCCTTGATTGATTTTTGTTCCAATGTTTCTCCTTATCGTTTATCATAAACAACTTTACAAACTAACATTGTTAAAATGTAAAGTTGTTTGAGGTCCTTCAACGGCTACAATCCTCTTATTCATCGGATTGTTTACAGCGCTTCAGGATCAAATTCGCCTTCGGCGAATTTGGTGGGCGATACTGGGCTCGAACCAGTGACCTCTGCCATGTGAGGGCAGCACTCTAACCAGCTGAGCTAATCGCCCGCGCGGTGGTGGGCCCACAAGGACTTGAACCTTGGACCACCTGATTATGAGTCAGGTGCTCTAACCAACTGAGCTATGGGCCCTATTACTTTATTTTTTGAAAACCCAATGGTTCGACAAGGCTGCTTAAGGCGGTCGCGTTGAACCATGGGCCCTATAGAAAATTAATTATATCATTCGAAATACATTCTGACAAGGGGAAACTTAAGAGGTGTCAAGCCAATTTAGAAATGTCCGGTTTTTACCAAATTAGAAATGTCCTGTTTTTATTGTTTAGTTAATACCGGTTCTCCTTGCTTTTGTTTGTAATTT
>JAHJQM010000016.1 GCA_018819285.1 Candidatus Omnitrophota bacterium | reverse complement strand
TATTTTTTCGCCCCCTATAAAAAAACAGGCTTTGCCTTACATATTCTTTTAATACTTTAAACCTAACTTCACCTATAATTAATAATTTCTTTAACTCTAAACCCTTAAAGAGGGGTATAGGATGTCCCTTCCCATTCCCGTCGCCCACTAAAGCGTTTCTTGACAAAATAGCGTATATATGCTATACTTTTTCCTAGTTCTTATTATAATTTTAAGCCATTAAAGGCTAAAGAAAGGAGGAAGTGGTATGTTTAAATTATTAAGAAGTAAGCAGGGTTTTACGCTCGTAGAAATAATGATAGTTGTTGCAATCATAGCTTTATTAGCCGCAATAGCAATTCCGAATTTACTGCGGGCAAGACATAATGCAAATGAAGCAGCATCAATAGCAGCCATAAGGACAATCAGTACGGCGTGCGAGAGTTTCCGATCAGCTCAGACACCTACGTCTTATCCAGCGAACCTTGCAGCTTTAAGCTCGGCAACACCGGCTTATATTGATGCTGGGTTGGCAGGCGCTACAGCAGCAGGAACTGCAAGACAGGGGTATTTTTATACATATGCTTTGGTAAATGCTAATCAATTTACCTGCACGGCAAGCCCTGCGGTAAGCGGTACAACAGGTACTCGTATTTTTTTCGTGGATGAAAGCGGCGTAATAAGGCTTAATAACGCATCAGGTCTGCCTATAGAATAAAAGAAGTATCGATGTTATTTAGAAAAAGTGCCACGCATATGCGTGGCACTTTTTTTGTCATTGACTTTTGAGCCATAATAATATATATTTATTGTAAATGAAATCGAAAAGAGGATTTACGCTAGTTGAGATAATGATAGTGCTTGCAATAGTTATGACTCTTGCGACACTTGTTGTTTCAAGTGTATTGCGCGCCAGGCATAATGCGAATGAGATGGCTGCTGTAGCCGCATGTAAGACTGTTGTTACAGCTTGCCAGACTTTTTACGCAAATACTCTTCCGCATACCTATCCTTTGGACCTGTCATATCTTATAGGGCCTATATCAAACCCTCCGTATATTGACAGCGTGCTAGCAAACGGAACAAAGCAGGGGTATAGTTTTACATATACGTTTATAGATACTGAAAGCTTTATATTGAATTCCGATCCTATTGTTCCAGGCAAAACCGGGACAAGACATTTTTTTGTAAATGAATCAGGCATCATAAAAGCGAATCACGATAGTCAGGCGAGTTCTGCTGATCCTGCAGTTGAGTAAGGAACGGTTTTAAACCGTTCCTTACATATATATAATATAGGAGCTAAATAATAATGATAAGGCCTGCTGGGATTGACATAGGCAGTAGCAGTATAAAACTAATAGAGCTCCAGGAGAAAAAAAGCAAGCTTGAACTTTTAAAATGCGCTGTGAATACTATCTCAGACGAAGACGTAAAGACAAGCCTGAAAGACTTGTTGGCCATCTCAAGGCTATCCTTAAAGCGGGTAAACGTATCTTTATCAGGGCCATCTGTTATTGTGAGGTATATTGATATGCCTCCAATGAAAAAGGAAGAGCTCAAAAGCGCTATAAAATTTGAAGGCGGAAAATATATACCGTTTGGCGTAAATGAGGTAATATTAGATTGTGCTATACTGGACAAAAGCCATTCAGGCAATGCGAACAGGGTACTTCTCGTAGCTGCTAAGAAGGACAAGGTTAATAACTATATGGAGATATTTAAAGAGATGGGCCTGGATATAGCTTCTATAAATGTGGATACTGTGGCAATATTAAATGCGTTTCAGAGATCAGACCTGAAAACCAAGCAGGAAAGTGTCTATGCGCTGATAAATATCGGAGCCAGGTTCTCAAATATGAATATAGTTACAGGAGGATATCCTTATTTCACAAGGGATATATTATGGGGAGGAATAGATATTACTAACAGGATTAAAGAACTGTTGGGGTTAGATCCGGATAAGGCTGAAATGTTAAAGCGTAATCCAGGCGAAAGAAAATCAGAGATCAGCGGAGTAATAACGCCTGCTCTTGAAAAATTTGCATCAGAAATCCGAATGTCCTTTGATTATTTCGAATCGCAGTTTGGCAAAAATGTAGATAAGCTTTATATAAGCGGAGGTACTGCATATCTTTTTAATATGCTGGATTTTTTAAAAGAGAGCCTGGAAGTAGATGTTATTTTATGGAATCCCTTTGAAGACATTAAGATTCTAGATGAGTCTGTAGATAAAGAGCTCATAAATTTTCCTGGCAATTTTGCAGTGGCAATGGGCTTGGCATTGAGGAAATAATGATAGAAATAAATTTATTACCTGAAGAACTGAGGAAGAAAAAATCAGAGCCTTATTTTAATCTGAACATAGAGGCTGAAAAACTTAAGTTCTGGATAGGAGGAGGCGCTGTTGGGATTTTAATATTAATTGTTACGATGCTGTTTCTGGGGTCTTTTATCAGAAAGGCTCAGATAAATGGTTTACTTGCCAGGGAAAAGAATTTTTCTAGCAGGCTTTCTCAGATAGATTCCGTGAATAAGGAGATAGCTGTTCTGAAAGCCAAAATGAGTATATTGGACCAGCTGACAAAGAGAAAATTTTTATGGACTGAGAAGTTAAACAGGCTTTCAGACCTGGTTTTACCCGGCATATGGTTTACCCATGTTTATACAGATTCCGAAAATAGGCTGATCATAGAAGGCAGCGTGTTTTCGAAGAGCGAAGAGGCTATGGCTTCTGTTGGAAAGTTTATGAAAAATGTAAAAGATGACCAGCAGTTTTTCAAGGATTTTAATAATATAAAACTTGAATCTGTGCAGAGAAAAAATAAAGAAGAAAGGGATATGGTGGATTTCAAAATAGCCCTTTATTTCCAGTGAAATGTCAGACCTAAAAGAAAAACAAAAAATATATATCCTGGCTGCTATATTTGGCATTGCGGGGTTCATACTTTATTACAGCCTCCTTTTAAGGCCCCAATTTTCAAGTTTCATTGCTAGGAACAAAGAGTTTCGCATAGTTAAGGAAAGGGTAAAAAATGGAGAGGTATTGGTTGCTAATGAAGCGGGGATAAGAAGGCAGCATGACAATTTTGAAAAGCAGGCAAGCTATCTTAAAAAAAGATTGCCAGGGCAAAACCAGATTTCAAGCCTTCTTGAAGATTTTTCAAATGTCGCAGAATCTTCAGGCGTAAAGATACTCAGGATAAAACCGCTGGAAGAACCGGTCCCTCTTTCTAAGCAGAAAAGCGTTAATAATTCTTATACTGAATTTCCGATTTTAATAGAGGCCAGGGCAGGTTACCACCAGTTCGGAGCCTTTGTAAACAAATTAGAGACTGCGGACAGGTTTATAAGAATTACAGATGTAGATATGGCAGGAACTGATAAAGATCCGCGCCATCACGATATAAAAATGAGGATAATCACTTATGTCCTTCAATAATAAATCAAAGTTGACACTTCTGACAATGTCACAAGTGTCAACTTTGGCCAGTTTTATTATGGTTATTTTGATGAGCAGTGAGATTTTTGCAGAAGAGGGGTTTAAATATAACCCAAAAGGCAAGCGGGACCCGTTCATACCGCTTATTTCAGAATCAGGCGGGTATGCATCTGACGCTTATGAGGCAAGCGCAGCAGAGGATATAAGGCTGGAAGGCATTGTGTGGGACAATATGAATGGGTCTATAGCAATTATAAACGGCGAAATAGTAAAAGAAGAAGATATTATGGGGTCTATAAAAATTTTGAAAATAAATCAGGACAGCGTTATTTTTGACGTAGGCGGAGAAAACGTAAAAATAAACCTTAATAAAGAATAAACGGAGGATTAATATGAAAATATGGACAGCTTTTATTGTTTTATTATTTGCTTTTACGTGCGCTTCTTTTGGCCAAGATGAGGCAGCGGATAATAAGGCTGATGAGATTGGTAAAGTCGAGGTTAGCCAGGTTATAGAAACAGCGCCTGGTAACGTGACAATGGATTTCAAAGACGCAGATATAAGCAATGTTCTCAGAATACTTTCTTACAAAAGCGGCATGAATATTGTCGCCGGGAAGGATGTTACCGGGCTTATTACTATAAGGCTTACTGACGTGCCGTGGGAGAAGGCGCTGGATATTATATTGAGAACATATGGCTATGTATACGAGAGGGAAGGAAATATCATACGCGTGGCTACTACAGCTAACCTGGAAAACGAAGAACTTGTCACAGAGGTCTTTTCGCTCAATTATGCAAATGCGAAAAATGTGCCACAGGCAATAGGAGAAATGCTTTCCAGCCGCGGTAAAGTAAAATTTGACGAAAGAACGAACCTATTGATAGTCACGGACATAGCTACGAATATTTACAAAATAAGAGAAGTGGTTCTGAAACTTGACGCGCAGACAAAGCAGGTTATGATAGAAGCAAAGATAATAGAGACTACGCTTGGTAGTAGCGATAAACTTGGCATTGAGTGGCAGACAAAGATTGTTGCCTCAGGCGCAAAAGTTCCTGTGACAGCGCCGTTTAAAAGTAATCTTACTGCGAGCACAGGATATAAGTATATACCTATACCGAAACCGCCGCAAGATACGATTAACTATGATTCTCAAGGCAATGCAATTGTAACTCAATCAGTAGCGGATTTTCCTACAGCTAGCGCAGGCACGCCGAGTTTTCCATACGCGGCTGTTTCTAATTTTACATTCGGAACATTGGATTTTTCGCAATTTCAAGCAGTGCTGGAAGTTCTTTCTTCCAGGGGAGATACTAAAATAATTTCAAATCCAAAGATCGTAGTTTTAAATAATCAAGAGGCGCTTATTACAGTAGGCCAGACTTTAAATATACCGAAGTACGAAAGAAATACATCTACAGGGACTATGGAGATCACAGGTTATACAGAAAAGGAGTTAGGCATTTTACTGAAAGTTACTCCGCAGATAAATTCGGAAGGGAACATAACGCTCTCTTTAAAACCTGAGCTGAGCTCACTGCTTCGATATGACCAGCTTACAGCGCAGGTCCAGGTGCCTGTTTATGCTGTCAGGAAAGCAGAAACTCAATTAATGCTGAGAGATGGCCAGACTATAGTAATAGGAGGACTTATCAGCGAAAAAGAAGTGGATAAAGTTACCAAGATTCCGTTATTAGGGGATATACCCTTATTGGGCATACCTTTCAGGAAAACTGAAAAGACAAAAGAAAAAACAGACCTTTTATTTTTTGTAACAGTTAATCTAATTAAGCCGGAATTAAGTTCTTCTGTTAAAGCCAGCAAATGAAATTAGAAGTCGTGTTTTGCAAAAAAGGCGTGTTGAGATATATATCCCACCTGGATATTGTAAGGCTTTTTCAGAGGGCTATCAGGAGGGCGAGCCTTGCGGTAAGCCTCAGTCAGGGTTTTACCCCGCATTACAAGATAGGTTTTTCAGACGCCTTGAAACTTGGCGTTGAAAGCGAAGGAGAAAAAGCGGTTTTTACAATAGACAACTGGATGGATCCGGGAGAATTTAAAAATAGAATCAATGAAAAATTACCAGAAGGAATCAAGGTGCTAGAATGCAAAAAGAGATTTTAATAAATATAGAGCCGCAGGAAAAAAGGGTTGCTGTGATTGAAGGCAATGCGCTCGAAGAATATTACATAGAGAGGCCTTCGGAAGTCAGCCTGGTGGGAAATGTTTATAAAGGCACGGTGAATTCTGTCATGTCAGGCATAGGCGCCGCGTTTGTGGATATAGGGTTCGGCAAAAACGGATTTTTATATGTAACTGACATGATGTCGCCTGCGAGGGAATTTGATTTGCTGGAAACTAGCTCCCATCATCCGCATCATACGCCAAGGCCTAAGCCTTCGGACATAGATAAGCTTGTGAAAAAAGGCCAGGAGGTCCTGGTTCAGGTTGTAAAAGAGCCGATAGGAAATAAGGGCCCGAGGCTTACAACTCATGTGGGATTGCCCGGAAGATTTGTGGTCCTGATGCCTTTTGACCATCACATGGGGATTTCCAAAAAGGTCACTGACCATGCTGAAAGGGAAAGGCTGCGCCAGATTTTAAAGAAGATAATGCCGAATTTTGATATGGGCCTTATTGTAAGGACCGCAGGCGTTGGTAAAAACGAAAGTGATTTCAGGCGGGAGATAAGATACCTGGCGGCGCTGTGGCGGAATATAAAAAACCGTTCAACTAAAATAAAAGCCCCGAATCTCGTGAACGAAGAGTATTCTTTAACTTTCAGGATTCTCAGGGATATATTCAGCGAGGATGTTGCGAGAGTCCTTGTGGATAATAGAGATGAGTATAAAAAACTAATGCATTTCGCGAACAATATGATGCCCAGTATGAAAAGAAAGCTGATACTTTATCAGGAAAAGACAACCCTGTTTGATTCCCGCGGCATAGAGAAAGAGGTGGAAAAACTTTATAACAAAAAGATAGCGCTTAAATGCGGCGGCTACATATTCATTGAGGAAACAGAGGGCCTTATTGCCATAGACGTGAACAGTGGAAGTTTTAACAAAAAACACATGGAAGAAACAGCTTTCAAAGTCAATTCCGAGGCGGCTATAGAAATCGCAAGGCAGATACGGATGAGGGATGTAGGCGGCATAGTGATAGTAGATTTCATAGACATGATGAGAGAGAAACACAACAGGGAGATATTTGACATACTTGTAAATATGTTCAAAAAAGACAGGGCGAAGATAAACATACTCAAGATGTCTGAATTCGGCATCGTGCAGATGACAAGGCAGAGGATAAGAAGGGGCGTCAGAAAGGTTTCTTACAAAGACTGCCCTTATTGCCACGGCAGGGGCTCTGTGAAATCAGCCACTACTATGGCAATAGAGGTTTTAAGGGCGATAAAAAAGCAGATAGAAAAAACAAGGTTAAGAGAAGTCCGCTCCTATGTGCATCCGGAGGTTGCAAATTATATGTTGAATGAAGACAGGCCAGCCATAGCTAAGCTTGAAGCCCTGTATAAAACAAGGATAGTTGTCATAGCTGAGCTGGAGATGCACATAGAGAATTTTAGGATTGAAAAATAAGAGAGGCCATGACTTACGGAGTCTGAAGGACGACGTAAGTCATTTGGCCGAACTTATCCTTGACATTTTGCGGGGGATTTGAATGCACTAGAAGCCAGTTATTTTAATGTACTGCGCAAAATGTCAAGGATTAATTCGCAGACGCCCTTGACATTTTCAATGTCAAGGGCTACAATTTATGTCATTATGCTAATGACATAAATTGTCTGCTCACTTAAACATAGCACACTAGGAGGGTTAAAAATGTACGCAATAATAGAAACAGGCTCAAAGCAGTACAAGGTCGCAAAAAACGACACAATAGAGGTTGAAAAACTTAACTTGGGTAAAGCGAAAGAGGTAAAATTGGACAAAGTCCTTTTTATCTCGGACAAGAAGGAATCTACTATAGGGAGCCCTTATATAAAAGGCGCTCATGTGGTCTGCGATATTTTAGGAGAAAAACGCGCGAAAAAGGTCATTTCTTTTAAATACAGGCGCAGGCATGCAAGTTCTAAGAAAAAAATCGGACACAGGCAGGGATATGTAATGTTGAAAGTGAAAGAAATAGTGGTTTAATCGGAGGATAAAATGGCACATACTAAAGCTCAAGGAAGTTGTAAAAACGGAAAAGATTCAAATGGCCAGAGGCTTGGCGTAAAATGCTTTGAAGGCCAGACTGTAACTAGCGGAAGCATTATCCTGAGACAGAAAGGGACTAAATTTTTTCCAGGCCTTGGAGTGGGCATAGGCAGGGATTATACCCTGTTTGCTCTAAAAGCCGGCACTGTTAAATTTGGGTACCGCAAAGTTAATGTGGTATAAATGTTCATAGACCGAGCAGATATTTTCGTAAAGGCAGGAGATGGCGGAGACGGCTCTAATAGTTTCTGCAAAATAAAAGGCCTTAAAAAAAGGCAGGACGGCGGAGACGGCGGCAAGGGCGGAAATATAGTCCTCGTAGCCGATAAAAATGTCCAGACCCTTTTGGATTTTCATTTTCGCAAACATTTCAGGGCAGACAAGGGCTCAAACGGTTCAGGCAATAACAGAACAGGCGCAAATGCGGTTGACTGTATTATAAGGCTTCCGCTCGGCACCATAGTTAGAGATAGGTACGAAGATATTACATATTGCGATTTAAAGGAAAGCGGCCAGTCAGTAGTTCTTATAAAAGGCGGCTTGGCCGGCCGCGGTAACTCTAAGTTTAAGCAGGCCACTTATGGAGACCCTGGCGAAGAAAAAGAAATAACCCTGGAGTTAAAATTAATAGCTGACGTGGGCATAATTGGCTGTCCGAATGCAGGAAAGTCAAGCCTGATTTCACGCATATCAAAAGCAAAATCAAAAGTAGCTGATTATCCATTTACCACAAAAACGCCTATTCTGGGTGTTGTAAAATTAAGCGATGAAAGGAGTTTTGTTATTTGCGATATACCTGGTTTAATAGAAGGCGCGCATAACGGCAAAGGCTTGGGAGATGATTTCTTGCGCCATGTGGAGCGCACGAGAGTCCTTATTCATATGATAGATATGGCAGGAGTGGATGGGAGGAATCCAGCGGAAGATTTTGCATCAATAAATAATGAATTAAAGCTTTATAATCCGGAGCTGGTAAGGAGGCCGCAGGTCATCGCAGTAAATAAAATGGATGTATCTGAGGCAAGGGAAAATTTAAAAGAATTTAAAAAACATGTAAGGAAAACTGTTTATCCAATATCCTGCGTTACAGGTGAAGGGATAAAGGAATTATTGGAAGCAGTGTACAAGAAATTATAAACAGAATCAAGCAAAGTTGACAAACTAACATTGTCAAAGTGTCAATTTAGGATATGGAACGCAAAAAAATAAGAAACGCAAAGCGAATAGTTATAAAAGTAGGCGCAAGCGTCCTGACAGCAAAAGGGCTTAAACTTGACGAGAGATGGATAAAGAATTTTGCTGAACAGGTAGTAGCTTTAGTCAAGCATGGCCATCAGGTGGTCATAGTTTCTTCAGGCGCTATTGCTGCTGGCATGGGCTTATTTGGCATGAAAAAACGGCCTAAGAGTTTACCTGAACAGCAGGCCTGCGCAGCCTTGGGCCAGGGATATCTCATGAAAACATATGAAGAATTTTTCAAAAAAAAAGGTTTTCATACAGCCCAGGTACTTTTGACATGGGAGGATATAAGGGAAAAACGCAGGTATCTTAACGCAGAAAATACTCTGCACGTGCTTCTGAATAAAAAGGCAGTGCCTGTTATAAATGAGAATGATACTGTTTCTGTGGACGAAATAAAGTTCGGCGATAATGATAAACTTTCAGCTCTGGTGGCGAGCCTTGTTTCAGCTGATTTATTGATTATGCTTACAGATGTAGAGGGCCTGTATATAGACGACAAGAAAACCGTAGCCAGTGTTGTGGGAGACATAAGCGCTAGTCTTGAAAAGTTTGCGTGCGGAACTGATAAGGAATGTTCGCGTGGAGGCATGAAGACAAAACTGGACGCTGCGAAAATAGCTGTTAAATCAGGTATAGATTGTATAATAGCCAATGGAAGAAAAAAGGATGTGCTTTTGAAAATTTTAACCGGAGAAAATATAGGAACGCTTTTTCAGGCTCGTAAGAATAAGATAACAGGCAAGGATTTTTATGAAGAAGCTATTAATAGAGTGATTTTATGAAAAGGCTTGAGAAAAATGTTTTAAATTTATTAAAAGGCGCGAAAGATGCCTCAATGAAGCTTGCGAATGTTTCAACCAAGCAGAAGGATGGAGCTCTTTTTGGAATGGCTTCGGCCCTTTTGAAGAACACCGGATATATTTTGTCGGAAAACTCAAAAGATATAATCCTGGCCAATAAAACAGGACTTTCAAAAGCGCTAGTGGACAGGTTAACCCTTACGGAAAAGCGCATAAAAGAAATGGCAGATTCTTTAAAACAGGTGGCGTCTTTAAAAGATCCTGTTGGCAAGATTCTTAGGCAATGGAAAAGGCCCAACGGTCTTATTATAAAAAAAGTTTCTGTTCCAATCGGCGTTATTGGAATTATATATGAATCAAGGCCGAATGTTACAAGCGATTGCGCTGGTTTGTGCCTTAAGTCAGGCAATGCGTGCGTCCTGAGAGGCGGAAGCGAAACAATAAATTCTAATCTCGCAATTCATAAGGTGATTACAAAAGGCCTTGGAAAATTCGGCATACCCGAATCAGCTGTTGCTATGATTAATGTAACTGACAGGGTGGCTGTAGAGATTTTATTGAAACAGGCGAATCTTGTAGATGTGATTATCCCAAGAGGAGGAGAAGGCCTCATAAGATATGTTTCGGAAAACTCATTGATCCCTGTAATAAAGCATTATAAAGGCGTTTGCCATCTATATGTTGATAAAGACGCTGATCTTGAAATGGCCTTGGATATTATGCTCAATGCAAAGGTCCAGCGCCCAGGCGTTTGCAATGCCATAGAAAAGATGCTGGTTCATAAAGATATAGCGCGTAAATTTTTGCCTCAAGCGGCCAGGGTTTTAGATGATAAAGGCGTGGAGCTAAGAGGATGCCCTGAGACATTAAAGATTCTACGGGGAATAAAAAAAGCCAAAGAATTAGACTGGTATGAAGAATATCTGGATTTAATTCTGACAATTAAAATTGTAAAGGGCGCAGATGAAGCAATCAGCCATATAAATAAATACGGTTCCAGGCATTCAGATGCAATTGTTACGAAAAATAAATTGACAGCCGAGAGATTCTTAAAAGAAGTGGATTCTGCGTGTGTTTATCATAATGCGTCCACAAGATTTACAGATGGATACCAGTTTGGCATGGGCGCTGAAATAGGTATAAGCACAGACAAGATTCACGCCCGCGGCCCCATGGCTCTTGAGGAACTCTGTGCCTATAAATACATTGTCCTCGGCTCTGGCCAGACAAGAAGTTGACACTCTGACATTGTCGGAGTGTCAACTTATTTGGAAATGAAATGCATAGATTTAGGATTAAGCGATTATAAAGAGGCATATAAGACACAATGCGAAGTTAGAAGCAAGGTGGCTGAGGGCGCATGCGAAAACACGCTGATTATTACAGAGCATAAGAGCGTTATAACAATAGGGAGGATCGGTTCAGAGAAGCACGTATTCAAGACTGAAGGCATAGAGGTCTTGAATGTTGATAGGGGCGGAGATGTGACTTATCATGGCCCTGGTCAATTAGTGGCTTACCCAATTTTCAAATTAGAAAACGAAGCAAGGGATATACACGGCTTTTTAAAATTTTTAGAAGAAGTAGGGATAAGTTTTTTAAGTAAATACGGAGTAATGGCTGAGACAAGGCCTGGCATGAGAGGCATCTGGGTTAAGGATTCAAAGATTGCTTCGATAGGTATAGGCGTGAAAAAATGGGTTACTTATCATGGCATGGCGATAAATATAAACACAGATCTCAGGCCTTTTTCGTTTATAAAACCCTGCGGCATTGACGGGGTTAAAATAACTTCTCTGGAAAATTTACTTAAAGAAAGATTAGACATTGAAGATGCAAAGCGCAAGATCAAAGAGTCATTTGAAAAGATTCCCTTACTGGCTGAAGCAGTCTGTAAAGGATAATGAAAACTTTGCCAGGACAAGAGGGCTTATTTCTAAGCTTGGGCTGAATACAGTATGCCAGAGCGCACGTTGCCCTAATATATATGATTGTTTTTCAGTTAAAAGGTGCACGTTTTTAATACTTGGCAGGTATTGCACTCGGGCCTGCAATTTTTGTGCTGTAGAGAGTAAAATAATAGAATTAAAAAAGCCAGACAAAGAGGAGCTCTTAAAAATTAAAAAGGCAATCAAGGAACTGGATATTAGAAATGTAGTCATTACTTCTGTCACTAGGGATGACTTAATAGACGGAGGCGCAAATCATTTTGCGGATTGTATAAGTATATTGAGGGGAACTGGTAATAGTTTAAAAATAGAAGCGCTGGTTCCTGATTTTCTTGGAGATAAGAATTCCATTGAAAAAGTTGTATCCAGTAAGCCTGATATTTTTTCGCATAATTTAGAAACCGTACCAAGGCTTTATAGTAAAGTCAGGCCGCAGGCAGATTATAATCGTTCGATAGAAGTGCTTAAGTTTGCCAAGGAATTGGACAGCAGGATAATTACGAAAAGCGGGATCATGGCAGGCCTTGGCGAATTCAGAGAAGAAATCCGCAGCGTAATGCAGGATCTAAGGAAAGCAGATTGCGATATCATTACAATAGGGCAGTATTTAAAGCCAGGCGCTGACTGCCTGGATGTAGAAGAGTTTTTAGAACCAGCGGAGTTTGATAAATTTTCAGAATGGGCAAAAGAGGCTGGATTTAAAAAATATTATTGCGGCCCATTTGTTAGAAGTTCATACACGGAGGAGATATGGCAGAATTAAAATTACCCGAACTGGCAGAAGGCGTTAATGAGGCTGTAGTTTCTTTCTGGCATTTTAAAGAAGGAGACGTTATCAAAGAAGGCGATGAGATAGTTGAGATGGCTACTGATAAGGCAGCATTCAATGTGCCATGTAAAATTTCAGGCATCTTAAGAAAGATACTGGTTCAAGAAGGGGATACTGTTAAAGTGGGCCAGGCATTGGCTATAATAGAATAACGCAGGCTAAAGCCTGCTACTCCATCGTGAATGGAGTAGCGCACTTTAGTGCGCGTTTAATCGGAGGGGATCATGAAAGAGATATTGGAAATTTTGGAAAAGGACGCTAGAACGACGCCTGAAGAAATAGCGAAGATGCTGAAAAAAGGCGTTGGCGCTATAAAAAGCGCAATTAAAAAATACGAAAAAGAAGGCGTTATAGTTAAATATAAAACAGTAGTCAATAGGGATATATTAAAAGACGATGTGCAAAAGGTGCGGGCTCTTATAGAGGTGAGAGTTGCTCCTCAAAGGGGCCATGGCTTTGACCATATAGCTGAAAGGATATACAGGTTTCCTGAAGTTAAAAGCTGCTATCTTCTGTCTGGGTCTTATGATCTTTTGCTAGTTGTAGAGGGCAGGGATATTCAGGAAGTCAGCAGTTTTGTTTCTGAGAGGCTTGCTACAATAGATAATGTCAATAGTACTGTTACTCATTTTATTCTTAAAAGATACAAGGCAGACGGGGATATATTGAAACGCATAGAAAAAAATAATAGAATAGCAATATCATTTTAATTTATTATGAAGATATCTAGAGTAATTGAAAACATGAAACCTTCGGGTATAAGGGAATTTTTCGACCTTGTAATAGGGATGAAGGATGTTATCTCGCTGGGCGTAGGAGAGCCTGATTTTGTCACGCCCTGGAATATATGCGAGTCTGCAATATTCTCTTTAGAGAAAGGTTATACCTCTTATACGTCTAATAAGGGTCTATATGAATTGCGGCTCGCTATATCCAAACATCTCAAGAATAAATATGCTCTTTCTTATAATCCTGACCATAATATTTTGATTACCACTGGAGTTAGCGAAGCAGTTGACCTTGCTTTGAGGGCTATATTGAATCGCGGGGATAAAATTCTAATCCCGGATCCTTCATATGTATCTTATGAGCCTGTAAGCGAGATGGCTGGTGGCAAGACTATACTGGTAAAAACAAGCGAAACTGATAATTTTAAATTAACGCCAAGACTTCTTAAGAAATATATTTCAAAGGGCGTAAAGGCGATTATCTTAAATTATCCTAACAATCCAACAGGTGTTTCCTATTCAAGAAAAGAGCTTCTAGCCCTTTCTAAAATTTTTGTAGATAATAATCTGATTGTAATAAGCGACGAGATCTATGATGAACTCACTTATGACTTCTCGCATACGCCATTAGCCACATTGCCTGGCATGAAACAAAGGACAATATACCTGAATGGTTTTTCAAAGGCATTTGCAATGACAGGTTGGCGCGTGGGTTATGCATGCGGTCCTGAAGAAATAATAAACGCAATGACAAAGATCCATCAATATACAATGTTATGCTCTCCTATAATGGGCCAGTTAGGCGCAATAGAAGCCCTCAGAGGCTCTAGCGGATCTGTGCTTGAGATGAAAAGGGAATACAAGAGACGCAGAGAATTTATTGTATCGAGGCTTAATGAGATAGGGCTTTATTGCGCTATGCCTGAGGGAACTTTTTATGTTTTTCCTTCAATTAAAAATACAGGCATGAACTCGGTAGAATTTGCAAAGAGCTTATTATATAAAGAAAAGGTTGCAGTTGTGCCTGGCACTGCATTTGGTTCACAGGGAGAAAACCATATAAGGATTGCTTATGCCTCCAGCATGGACAATCTTAAAGAGGCAACCGAGCGCATAGGACATTTTTTAAAGAACGCGCACTAAAGTGCGCTGCTCCAAACACGTATGGAGTAGCAGGCTTTAGCCTGCGTAGAAATTGAAATAATGACTAATCCCAAAAAAGTTCTTTTAATGTATATAACCTCGAATTCAGGGCATTATATGGCCAGCCTTGCTATCGAAAACGCATTGAAGACGCTTTCTCCTGGCATGGTTGCCATGAATATAAATGGTTTTGCCTATACCAACCCTATATTTGAAAAAGTGATCAATAGGACATACATGAGCGTCATAAAGAATAATCCTGAAGTATGGGAGTATCTTTATGATAATCCGAAGGTGCTCAAAAGCGTACAGGGTATGAGAAACTCTATTCACAGGTCTAACTCTAAAAAATTAAAAGTCTTGATTCAAGACGAATTCAAACCTGATGCGGTTGTGTGCACCCAGGCATTTCCCTGCGGCATGGTGGCAGATTATAAAAAATATCTCGGATTAGACCTTCCGCTTTTTGGAGTCCTGACTGACCATGCCCCTCATTCATATTGGATATTTAATAATGTAGATTATTATATTGTGCCGTCTGAACTAAGCAGGGATCATTTTATGAGAAACGGCGTGGATGGCGCTAAGATAAGGGTTTTTGGCATCCCTATTAATCCACGATTTAGCAATAGCCACGAAAAAGAAGATATATGCAGAAAATTGGGGCTTGACAGCCGCAAACGCACTATTCTTATAATGGGAGGGGGCCAGGGGCTTGGCCCTGTTGAAAGAATGGTAGATGCGCTGGAGCGCACAGATCTTGATTTTCAAGTTATAGCAGTTTGCGGCATTAATAAACGGCTTCAGAAGAGATTAACTAAAAAGGAAAAAAGATATAAAAAAAAGATGCTGGTTTTCGGCCTTGTGGAAAATGTAGATGAATTAATGGAGGCCTCGGATATCCTGGTTACCAAGCCAGGTGGATTGACAACTTCTGAAGCGTTGACCAAAAGCCTTCCGATGATTATAATCCATCCGATACCAGGGCAGGAAACAAAGAATACAGATTTTCTTTTACAGCAAGGAGTTGCGTTAAGGGCGGAAGACGAGGACGACGTAACGGTTCTCGTGCAGGAACTTTTTTCAAACAGCGTAAAATTAAACGAGATGCGCAAAAAAACGGATTCAATAAAAAAACCAAACTCAGCAATGGATACAGCGCAGCTTGTTCTGCAGGCGATTAGATAGTAACGTCAGGAGATGGATGATTTTTTATATTTTATACAGGATAGGTTATTTACTGGCAAACATTTTGCCTCTGAAGCTTGCTTACAGTCTCGCGAAAAGAGTTTCTTATCTCCAGTATATCCTTTCCAAAAAAGATAGAAATGCAGTTGTGCAAAACTTAGGCATCATAACAAAAAAAGACATTAAGGAATGCCAGAAGCTTGCCAAGAGGGTGTTCAGGAATTTCGGGTTATATCTTGTGGATTTTTTCAGGATGTCAAGCCTTAGCAAGGAGGATATAAAAAAAAGGGTCAAGGTGGAAGGCATTGAAAATATAGACGGAGTTTTAAAACAAAATAAGGGCGGGATCATCCTTACGTGCCATATAGGAAATTGGGAGATGGGAGGCGTTACCATGGCCATGCTTGGTTATGACATAAGCGCCGTTGCCTTGAATCATAAACACAAAAATATAAACGATTTTTTTATAAAACAACGCGAAGAAAAAGGCCTGAAGGTAATACCGATAGATCATATTATGAAACGCTGCGTATCAGCCCTGCGAAGAAAAGGCCTTCTGGCGCTTGCGGGAGACAGAGATTTTACCAATAATGGGATGATGATAGATTTTTTTGGCATACCTACCAGTATCCCAAAAGGCCCGGCCATGTTTAGCCTGAAAACAGATTCGCCTATAATCCCTGGGTTTTTTATCAGGAGAGATTCTTTTAATTACAGCCTTATATTCGATAAGCCTATGTATTTAAAAGAAACTCCAGGGAAGAATAAAGATGAAATTATAAAAGAGGCAAATGAAAAATTTGTAGCTAGCATGGAAAAATATATCAGGGCATATCCTGATCAGTGGCTTATATTCAGAAAATTCTGGGAAACGCCTGTTGACGCGTTAGCTCTATGAGTGAATCCAATATTTTTATAGTAATCCCAACATATAATGAATCCAAAACCATAGGGGCTATTGTCAGAACGCTGGGACAAAGAGGCTTCAGGATAATTGTGGTTGACGACGGCTCCAAGGATAATACCATAGTAGAGGCCAATAAATTCGGGGCAGAGATTATTGTGCATGCAAAAAATTCAGGCAAAGGCCGCTGCATACGCGAAGGATTGGAATATGCCCTGGAAAATAATTGCGAAGCTTGTATTACAATGGACGGAGATGGCCAACATAGCCTTAATGATATTGATAAATTTATTGATGAGTATAGAAAGTCAGGCGCAGATCTGATTCTGGGCAACAGGCTTCATGACCCCAAGAAAATGCCTTTTGTCAGGCAGTGCGCGAATCGATTTATGTCTTTTATAATATCTCTTCTTATAACTGAAAGAGTTGACGATTCCCAATGCGGCTACAGGCTTATATCCAGAAAAGGTATAGAGAAAATAAAATTAAATACTACAAAATATGAGATAGAATCAGAGATGATTATGGAGGCAAAGCGCAGAGGTTTAAAGATATCCTCTGTGAATATAGATTCTATCTATGAGGGCGAAGCCAGCCAGATAAACCCATTTCTAGACACTGCAAGATTCGTAAAATTTATTATCAATGAATATACTCGAAAATGATTTTGGCGAGATGCGGCGAAAAATGGTCATTGATCAATTATCAGGCCGTGATATCAAAGACAAATTGGTTCTGGATATTTTTGAAAAGGTCCCCCGCCACAAATTTACAGACCCTAAATTTTATAAAGACGCCTACGGCGATTTCCCATTACCAATAGAAGACGAACAGACCGTATCTCAACCTTACATAGTAGCGCTTATGGCGCAGCTCCTGGATATTAAAAAGAGCGACAGAATCCTTGAAATAGGGACTGGTTCTGGTTATCAGGCAGCAATACTTGCTGAGCTGGCAAATCAGGTGTTTTCAGTAGAGCGGTTAAAGAATTTGACAGAAAAGGCTAGGGCGGTTTTGGAAGAAATGGGCTATAAAAATATTACGTTCAACATTGGCGATGGTACAATGGGCTGGGAGGAATTTGCGCCTTTTGATAAAATTGTTGTTTCAGCCAGCGCAGAATTTGTGCCGGGGCCTCTTATGAAGCAGCTGAAATCGCCTGGCAAACTTGTTATGCCTGTTGGCCCGAGAATCAGCCAGAAACTTTTAGTCATAGAAAAAACAGCCAAAGGAGAAGTGTTAGAAAAGGAAATCTGCGGATGCGTATTCGTTCCATTGATTGGTAAGTATGGCTGGAAGCAGTAAGTTTACAAACTGACATTGTTAGTTTGTCAACTTAGGAGGGGGGGATAATGCAGGAAAGGATATTTAATTTATTTGCATCATTCGGTCTGTCTCCAAAAGCAGTAATCTTTTTTTTAGGGGCGCTGCCTGTTACGGAATTAAGAGCGTCTATACCCATAGGTATACTGATATTAAAACAGAGCGTTAAAGCTACGTTTTTCTTTTCAGTGTTAGGGAATATTCTCCCTATAATGCCTATATATTTTTTATTAGACCCTGTGTCAAAGAAACTTAGCAATACCAGGTATATGCGCAGGTTTTTTGAATGGCTTCTTAAAAGGGCCAAAACACATGCCAAGATTATCGAGCGGTATGAAACATTAGGGCTTATGCTTTTCGTGGCAGTGCCATTGCCTGGAACAGGCGCGTGGACAGGGGCTATTATAGCATCGCTTTTACGTATGCATTTTATGCCTGCTTTTTTATCGCTATCCATGGGCGTTATTATAGCGGCAGTAATTGTAACGGCCCTTACATTAATAGGTAAACTTGCCTTTTAGACGCCAAGTTTACACAACCGACAATGTCACTTGTGTAAACTTGTTTTGAGGAGTGGATGAAATGATACATATTTATACAGGGAATGGTAAAGGCAAGACGACAGCCAGTTTTGGCCTTGCTATGCGCGCAAGCGGCCAGGGGCTGAAGGTCATTATATTTCAATTCCTGAAACCAAAATCGCTTGTAACAGGAGAGGAAGTTACAGTTAGAAAAATAAAAAATATTAATTTGATGAAATATGAAGAGGTTCATCCAATGTTTATGGGAAATAAGAATATTGTTCGAGCGAGGCCGAAGGTCGAGTCTAGAACTAAAGAAAAAATAAAAAAATCTATCGGGAAAACTATGGTAGATGTAAAGAGAGCTATTTTTAGTGGCAAGTATAACATGGTGATACTTGACGAAATTATAAATGTTATAGATCAGGGCTTTGCTGGTAAAAAAGAATTTCTAGGGCTGATTAAAAAGGCCCCAAAGGATATAGAGCTTGTCCTTACAGGCAGGGGGGATATCTCAGAGATAGAAAGATTTGCTGATTATATAACCATAATGATAGACAAAAAACATCCTTTCAGGCAGCGCATAAATGCCCGCCGCGGCATAGAGTATTAACTAAGGGATATGAAAAAAATATCGCTATTATTGATAAGTGCGGTTTTTTTATTGGTTATTGCGTGCAAGGCAGAGACTATACCTAGAATAATTTCTCTTGCTCCCAATGCTACCGAGATTTTATACAGTCTTGGCCTTGGCAGTTCAATTATAGGCGTAGACGATTTTTCCAATTATCCTGAAGAAGCAAAGAACATAGAGCGGCTTGGTACGTTTAATAACCCTAATATAGAAAAGATAATTTTGTTGAAACCAGAGTATCTTCTGGTAAATTCAGGGTTGGGGAAAGCCAAAGAGGAGTATTTAAATAGTCTAGGTATAAAGATTATAAAGGTTTCTCCCAAGACAATAGAAGGCTTGTATGTCGATATCAGAAAGCTTGGGATTATTTTTAATAAAGAGCAAAATGCAGAAAATATCATACAAGATATGCAATTTAGGATAGAAAGAGTTTCCCAGACTAGAAGAGGCGTAACGCCAAAGGTTTTTGTACAGCTGTTTGATGATCCGCTTGTAACAGTTTCTTCTTTTATAAGCGATATTATCAGACTAGCAGGCGGAGAAAATATAGCGTCGGATATAAAGGATGAAGCAGGCATTTTTAGTTACGAGGCTTTGATAGATAGAAATCCGGATATAATCTTAGTAGTGGGGTTTTCAGGAAATACCAGTAATTCTAATACAATAAATGCGATAAAGAATAAAAAGATCTACAGGGATTTGGATCCAGACCTGATTTTAAGGCCAGGCCCAAGGGCAGCCGAAACGATTGAAATGCTTAACAAGATATTTTATGAATAAGTTTAAAATAGGACCTTTTTTATTTATATTATCTTTTTGTTTATTAGCGCTTATTGTTTTGAATATTTTTATAGGAGCTGTAAGAGTTCCTGTAAATAAAATGTTCGAACCGGGATTTTTTGAGATTCTTAAGCTCAGGCTGTTCAGGGCATTGCTGGCAGTAGCTGCAGGCTCTGGCCTTAGCGTTGCAGGCATAATACTTCAGACTGTTTTAAGAAATCCCCTGGCAGAACCTTATGTCCTAGGAGTGTCTTCAGGCGCAGGATTAGGCGCTGTTATCGGGCTTTTATTTATTTCTTTGGGTATCGGTGTCAATATTGCCGCATTTATAGGAGGAGTAGTTACAATATTTCTTGTTTATAAGCTTGCAAAGATAGACGGCCGCATGTCTCCTGAAAATATGATAGTGGCGGGCATAATTGTGAACGGGTTTCTTTCAAGCATCCTGATGTTTTTTGTTTCAAATTCATCCAGCGGAAACATCCATTCCGTGATTTGGTGGCTCCTTGGAAATCTTCAAGTATATAAAATAGCCCCTGTTTTAATCTTGTCCCTGACGTCCCTGGCAGGATTTTTGATTTCATTTATATTTTCAAAAGAACTTAACGCTATGTCTCTTGGAGAAGAAGAGGCAAGACATCTTGGCATAAATACAGAAAGCGTGAAAATCATTCTTCTCTTGGTTGCGACTTTTGTAACAAGCCTTGCGGTTTCTATTTGCGGGATAATAGGCTTTACAGGGCTTATGATGCCGCATATTGCAAGGAGGCTTGTGGGCCCTGATCACAGGCTGCTTTTACCGACCAGTGTTTTAATGGGGGCTATTTTTCTTTTATTATGCGATATCTTTTCCAAGGTCATGATGGCCCCTAAAGAGATACCTATAGGGGTAATAACATCTTTTATAGGCGTCCCATTTTTCATATATATATTGAAAAAATCCAGAAAGGTATATTTTAAATAATGTTTTATTTTTCAGATGTTTGGGCAGGCTATAATAATTTTGAGATACTAAAAGGCATCTCGTTTAATATAGAAAAACGAGATTTTACAGGCATAATAGGGCCTAACGGCTCTGGCAAAACAACTCTTTTAAGGACTGCCACAAAGATAATCAAGCCTTTTAAAGGAGAGATCTTTCTGGAAGGGAAAAATATTGCGAATATGCCTTTAAAGGAATCGGCAACTGTCATGGCTGTTGTGCCCCAGGATACTGTATTCATGTTTCCATTCAGGGTGATAGATGTAGTTTTAATGGGCCGTATACCTTATATAAATAGATTTGGCTTTGAATCTCGGAAGGATTTAAAGATTGCTTTAGAGGCGCTGGAATTCGTAGACGCGCTTCATCTAAAAGATAGGTTTATTGATGAATTGAGCGGAGGCGAAAGGCAGAGGGTGATTATCGCCAAAGCGCTTACGCAAAAGCCTAGGATTTTATTCTTAGACGAGCCTACTACTCACCTGGATATAAACCATCAGGCCCAGATATTTGGGCTATTAAAAAAAATGAATAGGGTTTCCGGCTTAACTATTGTGGCGATATTGCATGACCTGAACCTGGCCTCAGATTATTGCGATAAATTAATTCTAATGGATAACGGCGTGATAAAAAGAAAAGGCTCCCCCACAGAGGTTCTGGATTATAAAATAATAGAAGAGGTTTATAAGACAGTCGTTATAGTTAAAGAAAATCCCCTTACGCTGCGGCCGCATGTATTTTTAGTGAAAAAATAAAAGATGTCCTCCCAATATGATAATGTCCTGTTATACCAAAATAGAAATGTCCGGTTTTAAAGATGCTATAATGCACTCCTTACAAGGAGGTCGCTATGGCAGGAAAGGAC
>JAHJQM010000064.1 GCA_018819285.1 Candidatus Omnitrophota bacterium | reverse complement strand
TTGTGTAAATCGATTCCAGCGTAAAGCTTGTCTGATAACTGATCCATTCTTTCCTCCTTGGTTAAACAATTAATTGGTAATTGGCCTCATTTTACCTTGATTGCTCTTAACTTACTTGACAGGCTTTTTCATGTTACCTGAACAAATGTGAAGGATCCCCCAAACCCAGCAATTTGCTTAGATTAAGGGATTCTTCCCCGCCAGCAACTGCGTAGCTTTGGGCGGGTCAGAATGACGGAAAAGGCAATTGCATCTAGTCGTTTAATCATTCAGTCATCCGGCTATTTATATTTCGAGGGAGCAGAGCGAGTCGAGAAATTCTTCTAACAATTTAACAATTTAGCCACCTGCCTGACGACAGACAGGCCCGCCGGCAGGCGGGCAGGCAGGTTTGGCTCTTCAACCATTTAACCATTCAGTCTTTCTTCTTGACATTTTTCCCAAGTTGAATAAAATAAATGCTTATCGGACTCTTGAACTCTTGTCAGATAACTTGCCCGATTGCTAATTTGTGTTATAATCTTATTATCGGTATTCAGTAACAGTTAATAAATAAGGAGGAAATAATGGGTAAAATGATTCTCGTTCCCGCTCCCGGATATATTTTAGTAGAGCCTTTGGATTTAGAAAGGACCACTGCTTCAGGGATAGTTCTTCCCGAAAGTCACGAAGAAAAACCTCTAAAAGGAAGAGTTCTCTTGGTGGGAGAGAGTTTGGTTACCGACTCCGGCGAGAAAGTAAAGCCCTGGAAAAAGTTGGAAAAGGGCACGGTGGTGATTTATAAAAAATGGGCCGGTAATGAATATAAACCGGAAGGTTTTGAAAAAGAACTACTTTTTGTTAAGTTCGAGGATGTCCTCGCGGTAGAAGGACTTTAGAATTAATTTTTTAAAAGGAGAAAAAAATGGCAAAACAACTTCTTTTCGGAGAAAAAGCAAGGCAAGCGATTTTGAGAGGGGTTAATATCTTAGCCCAGGCGGTGGCAACTACTTTAGGTCCAAGGGGCAGGAATGTGGCGATTGATAAAAAATGGGGTGCTCCCAGCGTAATCCACGACGGGGTCAGCGTTGCCAAAGAGATCGATTTAGAAGACCCTTTTGAAAATATGGGTGCCCAGCTGATCAAAGAGGCCGCTTCCAGAACCAACGACAAGGCTGGCGACGGAACTACCACCTCGACCATCTTGGCCCAGGCAATCATCAATCAGGGCTTAAAAAATGTTACCGCCGGAGCCAACCCGATGATTATCAGAAAGGGGATTGAAAAAGCCAGCTTGGCAGTGATCGAAGAGCTGAAAAAAATGGCCAAAGAGGTCAAGGGAGACAGGGAGATTGTCAATGTGGCGACTATTTCTGCCGGTGATGAAAAGATCGGCCAAAAAATTGCCGAGGCTTTAAAACAGGTGGGCAGAAACGGAGTGATCACTGTTGAAGAAGGCAGGGGATTGGAAATGGAAATTGATTATAAAGAGGGAATGGCCTTTGACCAGGGTTACTCTTCCGCCTACTTTGTCACCGATGCCGAAAGTATGGAAGCGGTGATCGAGAATCCTTACATTCTGATTACCGACAAAAAGATTTCCTCGGTTCAGGAAATATTGCCGTTTTTGGAAAAGATTGTTAAAACCACCAAGAATTTTGTCATCATCGCCGAAGATATCGAAGGAGAAGCTTTAGCTACTTTGGTGGTCAACAAACTGAGAGGCACTTTCAATTGTTTAGTAGTCAAAGCGCCCGGATTTGGCGACAGGAGAAAGGAAATGTTGGAAGACATTGCCGCTTTGACCGGTGGAGTAGTTATCGCCGAAGATACCGGTCAAAAGTTAGAGTCGGTCACTGCCGATAGCTGCGGTCAGGCAGACAAAGTAGTTGCCGATAAGGACAACTGCCAAGTTGTCGGAGGTATGGGTACTAAGTCGGCAATCAAAGCCAGGATCGCCCAAATTGAAAGCGAGATTAAAAGAACCACTTCCGATTACGATCGGGAAAAATTGGAAGAAAGGTTGGCCAAATTGGCTGGAGGGGTGGCGGTGATTAACGTTGGCGCCGCTACCGAAGTTGAGCTTAAGGAAAAGCAGGAAAGGGTCAAGGACGCGGTTGAGGCGACCAAAGCAGCGGTAGAAGAAGGTATTTTGCCTGGCGGTGGAATAGCCCTGATTAAAGCCTCTAAAGTTCTTGATCAGGTCAAGGTTGAAAACGAGGAGGAAAAAGTCGGGGTGGAGATCGTCCGCTTTGCCTTAGACCAGCCTCTGCGCTGGTTAGCTAAAAATTCCGGCAAGGACGAGGGCTATGTCGTCAGCAAAGTTACCGAGGCGCTTGAGGAAGGCAAAGCAGATTTCGGTTTTAACGCCTTAACCGGCAAGTTTGAATCTCTGATTGCTGCCGGGGTGCTTGATCCTTTGAAGGTGACCAGAAGCGCTTTGGAAAATGCGGTCAGCATCGGTTCGATGGTTTTAACCACCGAGGTGATGATTACCGATCTTCCCGAAAAAGAAGATAACAAGATCCCTTCCGGCGGCGGCATGCCCGGCGGTATGTCCGGGATGGGAATGTAACAAGAAGCTTTGCTTCTTGAACTCAAAACTCAAAGCTCAAAAGTTAAATAATTTGATCCCGGATCGAAAATTCTGAGGGTGATCCGGGATCGTGAATGCTCCGAAGAATCTTGTGAAAGTCCTTCACCCCCGAGGTGAAATCTGCGGACACCTGGGGGGTGTTGATCTTGCGGACGGCTGTTACAGTACCCCCGCTCTTCTGCTCTTTTCCGTTCGGTACAGAGTAGCGAAGAACCTGCTTGCCGGCAGGCAGGTCCCCATGAAACGAGTGATTTGCTTACACAACGGGATCCTTCTCCCCCTGCGGGTGATCAGGATGACGGAGAGGCGTTGCTAAGATATTTATTTTTCGAGCCCTTCGATAAACTCAGGGTAAACTCGAGTCGAGAAATTCCTATCTTCCGATTTTCCCCGGCCTCGTCTTGACTCTCCGGCCTCGCTTAGGTTTTGCCGAGAACGGCTGATCGATTAGCCACCCCGGGAGTGGGCTTTGACTCTCCGGGGGTGGGATCTCGATCAACTCACCCCGGGGGGGTAGCCTGTCTGCCGGCAGGCAGGGCCCTGATTCCCTCGGAGTGAAGATACTGACTGGGACCTTTTGGTGTAATCAATCATGCCGGCGATGATAAAACCCTGTACACCCCCGGGGTGTCCTAGGTATGACACCTCGGGATTGCGGTGTACACCCTCGAGCTGTTGGCTCGGTCTGACTCTCCGGGGGTGGAATCTTTTGTTATAATAAACTATGCCGGCAAAAGGTAAAAAAGCCCTTTTTATCATTGCTCCGGAAAATTTTCGCGATGAAGAGCTTTTTGAAACCCAAAAAGTTTTAGAAGCTTCCGGGATAAAAACAGAAGTTGCCTCTTCAAAGGCCGGGAAGATAAAGGGTTCTTTAGGTGGCATCCAAGAAATAGAAAAAACTCTCTTAGAGGTTAATTTGGCTGATTACGGCGCGGTTATTTTTATCGGCGGTATTGGCGCTTCGGTTTACTTTGACGATGCGATTGCTTTGGCAATCGCCGAAGAGACTTTTCGCCAGAATAAAATCTTGGCGGCTATCTGTGTTGCTCCTTCGATTTTGGCTAATGCCGGTGTTTTGCGTGGTAAAAAAGCAACCTCTTTTTCTTCCCGGAAAGATAATTTGGTCGATAAAGGCGCTTTATTCACCGGCGAGCCGGTAACGGTAGCTGGGAAGATCGTCACCGCCTCCGGTCCGGCGGCAGCTCAAAATTTTGGCTGGAAAATCGTTGAACTGTTTCAAAAATGATCGACTTTCTCGAGGTTTTAAAACAAAAAAGAAACTTAGTCTGGCCGGAGATTAAAAACTACCTTGATAGATTTATCGATTTTCCGGAATTTTGCCAAATCCCTCTCCGTTATAAAAATATGGTTGATTTTCATCGTAAGATCGTCGCCGAGTATCCGGAAAGAAAAGGAAAGTATATCAGGCCGGCCTTGGTGCTTTTAACTGCTTCGGCAATGGGTTTTCCGGAAAAAAAGGCGATTAAGACGGCGACGGCAATGCAGGTTTCCGAAGATTGGATTTTAAATCACGATGATATTGAAGACGATTCTTTGGTAAGACGGGGTAAACCGGCCCTACACCGGGTTTACGGTAAAGAATTAGCGATCAACGCCGGTGACGGCCTTCATGTAATCATGTGGCGGATCTTAAGGGACAACGAGAAATTAGTCGGTATCGAAAAAACTCTGAAAATCATCGATGAATTTTTAGTGATGTTAGACAGGACTGTTTTAGGCCAGACGGTTGAACTGAAATGGATTCAGGAAAATGAAACCAATCTGAACAACGAAGATATCCTGTTTATTTTGGAGAGCAAAACAGTTTATTACACTATTGCCGGGCCGATGCGCTTAGGGGCGATTTTGGCCGGAGCAAACAAAGAAGAGATGGATAAACTCTATCAATT
>JAHJQM010000060.1 GCA_018819285.1 Candidatus Omnitrophota bacterium | reverse complement strand
TGTGCTACCAAGAAACCGGAAAATTTGAGTTGGTAGAAGGTAACACTTTCTCCGAAATTTGAGAAGGAGGAAGTGACATGGAAGAGAGTCGTCAGTTTAATCAGGAGCAGAAGCTGGTAATTTTGGAGGGTGCGAAGGAGGTTGGGATCAAGGAGGCTTCGCGGATAGCGGGAGTCCATTACACGACGGTGTATGAATGGCGGAACAGATTGGAGGCTCTGGGCAGGGATGGATTTTTGTCATACTGTTCTGAGAGTCGGGGCCGCGGGATCAAGCAAGTGACGGAGGTTCAGGAGAAGGCGGTGCTTGATACGTGGGAACGCTATCCGGGATTTGGTCCGAGCCAGGTGAGGAATCAGTTAAGACGTCAGGGGGTAACGGTATCGACGAGGACTGTGCATCGGATCATGGAGGCCAACGGTTACCGTGGGAATCGCAAGAAGCGAGAGAAGGAGACATCACAGCGATTCGAGGCGTTGCGTCCGTTAGAGTTGGCGCAGATGGACATCCTGGAGTTTTTCATTAACAAGCAGAAGGTCTATCTGTTGTTGTTACTGGATGATTTCTCCCGGTTTATTTTGGGGTATCGTCTGTTGACGGAGACCAGTGTGGATGAGGTGATTGGTCTGGTTCGTGGGGCGATGGATCGCTATGGGAAGATGGAGGAGGTTTTGACCGACCGTGGATTTGTTTTTTATTCCTGGCACGGGGTGAATCGATTTGAGAAGTTTTTGGAAGTTGAGGGGATTCACCAGACCCACGCCCGCCCCCATCATCCACAGACGCTGGGCAAGATAGAGTCTGTGAACAAGCAGGTTCAGAAGGAGTTGATCAGCCAGCGGCACTTCAATGGTACAGGGGAATGTGAATCGGCCCTGTCTGAATGGGTGGAGATGTATAATTACCGACGTACCCACCAGGGGATGGGGGGACTTCTGGTGCCGGCGGATCGTTTTCATGGCCGGGTGGATGAAGTAAGGAGGACCCTCTCTGAGAAGATCGACCCGGATGCGAATATGTGTTATCAGGCTGACGGCGTTTCACGCAGTTTAATGAATCTGGTATTGGATTCGCGTGGCGGGGTAGCATTATATATACTGGGTCAACCGGTGGATCTTTTTGGAGGTGGCAATGGAAAAGCAGTTCAGTGCTGATGAAGTGGCGATTTTGATTCGCGCCCGGAAGATCATCAAAGAGAAGGGTCTTCCTAAGGATATAGATGTAAGCGGCATTTGCGATGCGGCGGGGATATCCCGCAAGACCGGATATGAATGGGAGAGCAAGTTGGGGAGGTCGGATGAACGGGTGTCGGTCCTTCAACGGGAGAACGATGATCTGAAGAGGAAGCATGCTGATTTGACAGCGCTTTACAAAGATGTCCGTTTTGAAAATGAGGGCCGCAAGGCGGCGTGGTTCATCCACGGTGTGGACAAGTTGCTGGCGGGTAAAAAAAACACTACGGTGGTCCCGAAAAAGCCTGTGCGGTAGCGTTTATTCGTAAGGAGGAAGAAGGTCTTCAGAGGTCGGCGTGGGTTCTGGGCTTGAAGATCAGCACCTTGTCGGAATGGAGTCAGCTTTTTGATGAGGGGATGACGCCCCTGGTCATGCTGGATGAACGGGGTAAGACAGGCAAGGTCACGGTGGAGGCGGTGAGGAAGATCGTAGCGGTTGCGAAGGATATGCGGGATAAAGGACAACGTCTGCGCCTCAAGTCATTTACCCGGCGGCTATCAACGGAAGCGGAGATTAGCCTCAGCAGCAAGACGGTGGCGGATATCCTGGTTGCCAATGATCTTTACCGGGTGAGCACCCGGAGAAGACGACCGGGATTTTATCAGAAATTAAGGCAGAGCATACCCAATGGACTTATCAGCGTTGACGGCAGCGAGTTCAAGGTCATTGTGGACGGTGTCTGTTACAAGTTCAATCTGGAGCTGGCGGTGGATGTCCAGAGTTATTTGCACAGTGGTTTCAGCGTTTCCGGCAGTGAGACGGCGGAGGAGGTGATCCGGGTGATCGAGGC
>JAHJQM010000003.1 GCA_018819285.1 Candidatus Omnitrophota bacterium | reverse complement strand
TGTAATGTAAAAAGGAATTAAGGAATTATGAAAAAGGGTAAAAAAATTAATACAAAAGAGAATAAAAATACTGGTCTAATCCCTGCTGTAATACAGGATTATAAAACAAATGAAGTTCTTATGCTGGCTTATGTGAATAAAGAATCTCTTAAAAAAAGCCTTAGTACGGGAACAACCTGGTTTTGGAGCAGAACAAAAAAAAGGCTCTGGAATAAAGGTGAGACATCAGGGAATATACAGAAAATAAAAGAAATAAAGTATGATTGTGATGGGGATGCCTTGCTTATTAGTGTAGAACAGATAGGAAATGCCTGTCATACCGGGATGAAAAGCTGCTTTTACAGAACTCTGGAAAATATTGATAATAATTTAGATTTTAAAAAATATTTCAAAGAGAACTCGAAACAAAATATACTCGATGAGCTGCATGGCGTTATTGAAAGTAGAATTATAAATAAGGTTTCTGATTCTTACACCTATTCTCTGCATAAAAAGGGATTGGATGAAATAATAAAGAAATTCGGTGAAGAAAGTATGGAGGTTATTTTATCTTCAAAACATCAGGAAAAACAGGATATGATTAGCGAGATAGCTGACCTTGTTTATCATTTACTGGTATTGATGGTTGAGAAGAAGATTACTTTAAATGAATTATTTGATGAATTAAAAAATAGAAGAAAATAGAGGAGTGATTTTAGTGGGAGAAAAAAGAAATATTGCGCTCTTAACCAGCGGCGGAGATGCCAGCGGGATGAACGCGGTTATAAGGACAGTTACAAGATATGCAATATATAATAATCTGAAAGTTTACGGGTTCTATGAGGGTTTTAAAGGATTAATCAATAATGATTTTATAGTGCTGGATTTAAATTCAGTTGGTGGAATTATTGACAGAGGGGGTACTTTTCTTTATTCGGCAAGATCGGAAGAATTCAAATGCAGAGAAGGTCAAAAAAGCGCTATAGATAACTTGAAAAAAAACAAGATAGAAGGGCTGGTTGTAATTGGCGGGGATGGCTCATTTAGAGGTGCTCATGAACTTCATAAGCAAGGGATTCAGGTTGTGGGCGTCCCGGCAACTATAGATAACGATGTTGCGGGCACTGATTATAGCATTGGGTTTGATACTGCCCTTAATGTAATAATTGATATCATGTCAAAAATTAGAGATACAGCATCTTCCCATGAAAGAATATTTGTAGTAGAAGTAATGGGAAGAAATTCAGGGATGATTGCAGTAAATACAGGAATTGCATGTGGCGCTGATTATATATTGATTCCTGAGATAGAGTTTGATTTAGTAAAAATTGCTAACCAGATTAAACATCATAGAGAAGGAAAAAGACATACTTTAGTGGTAGTTGCGGAAGGGGCAGCCAGCGCAAGTGATGTTGCATCCTCTATTAAATTACTGGCAGGTCATGAAGTAAGAATATCAGTACTTGGTTATATTCAGAGAGGCGGTTCTCCGTCTGCACTGGACCGGATACTGGCTGCCGAGTTTGGTAAAAATGCTGTGGACCTCTTACTGGAAGGTGAGAGCGACTGTATGATAGGAATTAAGAGTATGAAAATAGAAACATCTAAATTTGAAGATATTCTTGAGACAAAGAAAAGCATAGACGAAGATTTATACAGATTAGCGCATATCCTGGCTTTATAAAATTATATTGTTTTATGATGTACTGATATTTATAGTAGATAGTAAAGGTACTGGCAGCTTTTTACTGGTGCCGAAGGTCGGGGTCGAACCGACACGAACCTCGCGGTTCACTGGATTTTGAGTCCAGCGCGTCTGCCAATTCCGCCACTCCGGCGCTTTAGAAATAATACAATTTATCCAGATTATTATCAAGAATCAAGCAAGACAAATATGAAAAACTTGACGTTACCCTTTTTAAAGATGCTCATGATATATTTCGACATATAATAACAATGAATGAAGATATTTTAGGAGTGTATTTTTAAAATGTAGATGGAAATATATTGATTGTATATTGACAATTGTTTAATAATTTATTATATTTTATAAATATAAGCGTCATTAAGTTTCTATGAAATTTGATGGCGCTTATTTTACTCTTACCAATTTCTTCTACCACCTTCTTCTTTTAGATAGATAATATCAAAAAATGCTACTCTATGAATGCTATAAAAGTCTGGAGATAATATCACAGATAAAATATAGTTGATGATAACATAAAGGAATTTCAGAGGAAAAGGGGCTTACATAAGACTTATACAAGACATACAAAAGACGATTCTTGCAAGAAAAGCCGATATTTCTTATACTACTTTAACAAAGCTGGAATCCTTAGAAAGTGGAGTTGATTTGAGATATATCCAAGAAATTTTAGGGCATAAAAGCAGTAAAACAACTGAGATTTATACCCATGTAAGCACAAAAGACGTAGGAAGAATTAAAAGTCCACTTGACAGTTTAAACCTTGAAAGAGAGTGAGATATGACAAAAAATATCAGGATGGAGAAATTCTGGCATTCGGCCAGAGGATGTATATCCGAACATGGTTCGTTTATACACCCAGAATAGCAGTATATCCGAACTTATTTCGGATACAAACGAGTTAGACGAAATGCACGGCTAGTGCTAAAATGCGTCTGCTGTTGTTCGTGTAGACTTATTCTGTTGCCAACAATAGTTGTACTATGAAGGAGAATACCAAAATGAGGTCAGATTTCGAAAAAGATTTTATACACGCCAGTGTTGCTCAAAACTCGGGCAAAGAGTGGCCAGTTTACACATTCCCGGATGGATTCAGGTGTTACTCCCACGCGGGTCAGCTTGAAACCGAGCTTATCTATAAGGAGATAGTCAAGGATAAGGAGTACCTTAAGCACGGGATTTCAATTAAGGACGGCGATTGCATATTCGACGTTGGTGCCAATATTGGTATCTTTACGCTTCTTCTGGGCACTCTATATAGCAATCTCAGCATATATGCATTCGAGCCAGTCCCACAGACCTTCAGAGTTCTGCAAGCTAACGTACAACTACAAGCTTTGCAGCACGTTGACTTATATAACTTCGGACTAAGTTCGGAGGACCGCAAAGGAGTTGAGTTCGCTTACTACGTCAACATGCCCGGAAACTCTACTACTCGACCTGAAGAGAAAGAATACCAGATAGAAGCGGCTCGCTCTTTTTACACCGATGAACAAATCAAGTTCCTATCTCAGTATGAGCGAACGACCGTAGAAATGAGGACGCTATCATCCTTTCTAGAAGAAAAAAAAGTGAAGAGGATCGACCTCCTTAAAATAGATGTAGAAGGAAACGAGCAGGAAGTCCTTAAGGGGATACAGGACAAGCATTGGGAGTTGATCAGGCAGATGGTCGTGGAAGTCCACAATGCCAATAGGTATATGCAGGACCTTGTTGCCATTTTGAAGGAAAAAGATCTAAGTCTTTCCGCTGAAGGAGGAATTACAGATTCTCTTGGCAATGCGAATCTTTATTGCATCAGGAAGTAAGAGCTATAATACATCTAGATTGTGCACCATACAGAAGCCGTGCACTTCGTATAACACGAGCATTTGCGGCTTCGTTCGCTACGCTCACTACGCGCAACTCCAGGGCAGGGCAATTTAAACGGCCAAGGCGGCAGCGCATCATGATTGGTATTATGCTCATGTGCTTGGACAATCGCTATCCGGCTGGAGTTCGCAAATGCCGAGAACGTTATACGCCAGCCCGAATCGGGGCAGATTCGCAGGGTTAGACATCTAAAAAAGGAGGACATCATGAGTTGGCTAAGGAAATGGTTTAGTGGCGAGGGTAAGAGCGAGCCAGAGGTGTTCATGAATACTGGAACAACTAAGCGCGAAAGAGAGGTTGCTCGCTTGGTAAACAGTAGAATCCCAGGCAATATTGTAGAATGCGTGCGATTCTCCGAATGGCGTGGAGAACCAGTAGGAAAAGCGCTTTATGTGGCTGTTGATCTCATTGGAGGTCGTCCTATCTCTGGAGGATATGTCAAAGAGGAAATGAATGCAAAACAACAAGCTGAAGCGATCTATAAGACCATATCCGCCATGATGCGATGAGAAAGAACGGATATATAGCTTTCCGTGTTCACATGTAGCGCGTATATGGGCCAGCGTATAACAGCGGATAAAAGGGAAATCAAAGATTTACCCAAATTACCTTCGGCAACTTCTTTTATCCGCAAAACGTTAAGCGCAAGAATGGACAAAAAATTTAATCAGAAGAATTCAGCAGGGCATCCATGCCCTGCTAATGAGAAAAGTTGATTTAAATTATATGAATAGGAGTTGAAAGAATGAATAGACCAGAAATCCCTAATTTAAGAACTTGGCCTCGTAATTTAAGTACAAGTCAATATGGCGGACTTTCCACATCACAATATGGAGGAATGTCTACATCGCAGTATGGTGGTGCATCTACATCTCAATATGGAGGTCTCTCTACTTCTCAGTATGGGGGGATGTCGACTTCACAATATGGTGGTTTATCAACGTCACAATACGGCGGGCTCTCGACATCCCAATATGGTGGTTTATCTACCTCTCAGTATGGAGGATTATCGACTTCACAATATGGAGGTCTTTCTACATCCTCAGGAGGTGGTATGTCAACTTCTTCCTCTAATGTCTATAAAAGTAACATTCCTCCGTGGCCGTATTTTGTTAGGGAACTAGAGGCGAGAGGCTATGACTGGGCTTCTGAATTGATTAGACAATATTTACCTGAATTTTTATGGCCTGAAAATTTCTTTAAGTATTAGGTAATTATTGCTATTATGAAAGAAATACTAAGCAGACGGCGTCACTGCCGTCCTGGCAGTGACTAAGCATTGTAGTAGCCACCCATTCCAGCGCTTAACAGCGAATATATGCGGCGCCTTCGGCTTGGGCTTCGCCACATTTTGTTTTGTCATGGTTGCTGCATTTGCATCAACCACGCCAACCCTTCAGGGCACAAAACGTCATATATTCGCGGAACGTTATACGCAATCGGCTTCGGGACGACACGAATATATAAAAGGAAGTGATAAAAAATGAGCAAGAGAAACATAATAATGATATCAATCCACGGTGACCCTGCAACAGAAATTGGATCAGAGGAGCAGGGTGGGCAACCTATATATATAAAAGACATATGTAGATTGCTATCTAAAGATTATCGAATAGATATTTTCACAAGAAGGAAAAATAAATCTGAGGAGGAAATTGTAGAGTTATTTCCTGATGTTAATGTTATCCGGATAGAAGCAGGGCCTCTTGAATTTATTCCAAAAGATAAAATTTATCTGCATCTAAACGAATTTTTCATGAATACGGTTCGATGGATTGAAAAAAACAAAAAGAATTATTCGTTAATACATTCACATTATTGGTACTCTGGTAGTGTCGCACTTAAATTAAAAGATTACTTTGAAATACCTATGGTGCATAATTGTCATTCTCTTGGGAGAGTAAAGTATAATGTTCTAGAGGAAGAGAAACCACCATTTGCAGATATGAGATTATTAGAAGAAGAATTGATTTTAAGGAGAGCTAATGCCGTAATTGCATCAACACCCCAGGAGGTAAAGAATATTTTGGATCTTTACAATGTCACAGGAGAAAATATTGATTTGATTCGGGCTGGAGTGGATGAAAGATTATTCAGACCTATTGAAAAAACAGAAGCAATAAAAGAGACGGGTTTAGACTTTGAAAAAACCATTTTATTTATAGGCAGAATAACCAAAGCAAAAGGGTTAAGAATACTGATTAAAGCCCTCAAAAAGGTGGAAATAGATTTTAATAAAGAATTAAAACTTTTAATAGTGGGCGGGGATATTTCTGGTGCTATGCATTCGGAAATAGAGAGCAGAGAGAAAAAATACATAAAAAAACAAATAAACGAACTAAATTTATCTGATGATGTTATTTTTTTAGGACCTATAGATAGAGAGAAACTTCCATATTATTATTCGCTTGCAGACATTTGTGTAATCCCTTCTTTATACGAATCATTCGGACTCGTGGCAGTGGAAGCTATGGCTTGCGGCACTCCAGTGATAGCCTCAAAAGCAGGCGGTCTTGCACATACAGTAAAAAACGGTTATTCGGGCCTGCATTTTGTACCCGGAAGATCTGATCATTTAGCTAAAAGAATATTAGGGATTATTACAGATTCCGAAAAATTAAGAGAAATGGGAATAAATGCTCGTATAAGAGCATCCATAGAATTTGGATTAGAAAGGACTGTTAGGCAAATAAAAGTGTTGTATGTGTCTTTGATTTTCTGAGGGACAATGATGAAATACCTACTCACCTGTGATTTAGATGATACATTAATTGGAGATAAAGAGGGAATTGCGGTATTTAATGAACTAATGTTGTCTAAAAAGAAAAAATTCTATTTAGTCTACTCAAGTGGGAGATTTAAGAAATCTATAATATCTCTAATAGAAGGCGAAAAATTAATACAACCAGACTGTATAATTTCAAATGTCGGTACTGAAATATACTATGCTCCTGATTGGAACGTAGATGAAAAATGGAAAGAAACAATTGGCAAAAATTGGGCTAAGACTAAACAGAGAATTATTTCGATTCTTGATAAATTCGATTTACAACCTCAACCTTACGAAAAAAGATTTGTGATACCATATTATATTGAAAATAGAACTGTAGTAAGAGAAATAAAAGAGATATTGCGAGTATGCGAGGTTAAGGTCATATACACTAAAAAAAGATGTTTGGATATCATTCCTAAAAATGCTGGAAAAGGAAATGCGGTGGAGTATATTGGAAATAAAATGATTTTGCCAACAATTTGTTGTGGGGACTCTGAGAATGATGTTGATATGTTAGAAAAGAGCAAATACGGAATATTGGTCTGGAATGCGTCTACTAATTTAAAAAATGAGTTGGCAAACCGTTCCAATATTTATATAGCTAAATCCTGCTATGCAAAAGGTGTAATTGAGGGGTTAAAATTTTATCACATAATTTGATGAACATACTTGAAAAAGTCATCATAGCTATAAAATCAAGCGTCCCTTCGCCGACAGCGTATAACACGGTGTAATGCGGTTCGCTCCGCTCACGCAAATTGTGCCTTCGGCACAACTTCGCATACACCGAAACCGTTAGCTGAAATGGTGCGCCCAAGAGTGAATTGTCCTCAATAGTTAAGAAATGGAGATGGTAGAATGACAGGAACTGTTATTGATCTGGAAAACTGGTTTCAAGAACGCCCAAAGTGGTTGCAGGACGCCGCTCGCCGAATTGTACAGAAGGGAAATCTTACAGAACAGGACTACACGGAATTACTTACTATCTGCATCGCAGAAGCTATAGATGAGCCTGTTACTTTTACAGGTCTCAGCGCTGGCTCTCTTGACATACAGGAAACTACAAAGCCTCTTCGTCTTGATTCTATCTCAGATGTGAAAAGCATCAATGCCCTTTGCCCGAGCAAGCCGTTGGAGTTTGGACAAACGCCTCTTTGTATTGTGTATGGAAGAACCGGGGCTGGCAAATCCGGTTATGTACGACTGCTCAAGCATGCGTGCGGAGCTCGTCACCCAGGCGAACTTCTGGCTAACATTTATAAGGCTGATGCGCAACCTCAATCCGCTAGTTTTACATTCACCGAGGACGGCCAAACAAAGACCCTCAAGTGGTCTGGGAATCCCCTGACGGAATTGCGGAGAGTAGACATTTATGACACGGCTGGTGGTCTTGTATATGTTAATGAGGAAAATGAAGTCGCCTTTGAACCATGGATTTTGCGTCTGTTCACACAGTTGACGGGGGGGTGCGAAACAATAAAGCAGCGCATTCACGCAAAGATGACATCTCTGCAATCAACAAAACCTGTCTTCCCAGCAGAACTCGCAAATACAACAGAGGCCACATGGTATGCTAATATTACATCCATTACATCCACTGTTGATGCTGACAACAACACGAGATGGGAACTGGAAGATGAGGCCGAATTGGTAGAAACAAGCAAAAGACTCGTGGAGGCCGACCCTGTAGCACAAGCCAACACACTTCGTCGACAGCGAACCTTGCTTGATCAACTCGTCACATACTTGAATGAGCTCTATGACGGACTTTCCGATGAACGTTGTCGCTCATACTTAAAGGCGAAGGCGGATGCATGTACGAAGCGCACGGCCGCAGATCAGGATGCCGAGAAGGTCTTTCAGAAGGCACCGCTTACTGGAATTGGTTCTGAATCTTGGCGGCTACTTTGGGAAGCTGCGCGCAAATACTCCGAGGATCAAGCCTACACGTCAAAGTCGTTTCCTAATGTTGCCGAAGATGCGCGTTGCGTCCTTTGCCAAAGAGAACTGGATCAAGAGAGTCGCGACCGTTTTCGATCCTTCGAGAGCTTTGTCAAGAGCGAACTTCAAAACCAAGCCAGCCGAGCAGAACAACATCTCCAGACTATAGAAACATCGTTTCCAGTTGTTCCGACCAGTGATGTAGTCACCATGAGACTGGATGCCACCGGAATCGCTGATGATAGTCTGAGGCTGATGGTCACGAGCTTTGTAGAGGCGCTTGCGAAGCGCAAGCAGACGTGTCTCGCAGCAATAACTTTCGAAGAAGTAACTGCCTTGCCATCAAACGACCTTTTCGTTCCCCTGAAAGACCTGAGCGCTGAATTTGAAAGACGAGCTGCTGCCTGTGATGAAGATGCCAAAGGGCAAAACCGTCCCCAACTGGAAAGCAAAAGAAAAGAGCTCTTCGCCCGGAAATGGCTAAATCAGCAGCGCCGGGCGATTGATAACGAGATTGCCCGTTTGGTTACCGTCCAGAAACTACACGAGGCGGAAGATCTCACCAATACTGCAGCACTTTCTCGGAAAAAATCCATGCTTACAGATAACTTGATAACGAACGCATATATTCAGCGCTTCAAGGATGAACTCAAAGTCCTCAAAGCCGACAGACTTCTTGTGGAAGTGAAGAAGACTAGGGCAGAGGTCGGCCGCGTATATCACAGGATAGCATTACGGAACGCCACAAGAGACGTAAGAACATCCGACATACTCAGCGAAGGAGAATTCCGTATTGTGTCACTGGCAGCCTTTCTTGCTGACACCGAAGGCCGCGGATCAAAGACGACATTCGTTTTCGATGACCCCATCTCGTCGCTCGATCAGGTCTATGAGGAAGCCACTGCCCAGCGTCTAGTGCAATTGACCAAGTCTCGTCAGGTAATCGTCTTCACGCATCGGCTCTCTTTGGTTGGCCTCCTGGAGAATTACTCCGAAAAGGAGAGTGTTTCAAAAAAAATAGTCTGTCTGAGCCGGATTAAGATAGGTGATATTGCAGAGTTGCCGATTACTCTGACAAAGACCAAGCCAACTGCTAACCGTTTCTTGAATGAGCGGATCAAAGCCGCGAAAGCTGCTTTTCAGATTGGCGATGCAGAGTACGAGAAGGAAGCGAAAGCACTTTGTAGTGACATCCGGATTCTAATCGAGCAAGTCGTTGAGACCGATCTCATAGCTGGCGTAGTCCGTCGGTACAATCCTGAAGTGCAAACCAAGAACAAGATTGAACACCTTGCAAAGATCACGGTGGAAGATTGCATGTTCATCGACAAATTGATGACCTCTTATTCGCGGTATGAGCACTCACAACCAGATGAGGCACCAGTTGAACTTCCGATGCCTGAAGAGATAGAGAAGGACTTAAGAGAAATTGTAGACTTCATCAAAGCCATACAGAAACGGAAAGATAGTTAAGATAGAAAAGGGCGCACCACTCCAGCTAACAACGCGTATACGCTCCGCTCCCGTTGGTCGCTCCGGGCTTCGACACATTTTCGCCTACGCTTCGCTATGGCGAAAACGTCGTATACGCGCGGAACGTTAGGCGAAAGGCTGACCAAATAAAAAGGAAGGTTCATTATGAGTTTACGCAACAAATTGGTTAACATCTTTTATAGGGCGGCAACAAGTACCAGGAAGGTGCGAAATCTTCTTACCCCTGTAGGAGCAACCTTCTTTTTTACTTTTGTAGCATTATTTATTATTGCTTCTCTTTGGTTGGATAAATCGTTAAAGTTCCCAAAATTTCTCCCCGAATCATGGAGTGTTATTGTCTCTATGCCTATTCTTGCTATCGGATTGTTTTTAATACTATGGTCAATTCTTCATTTTATCAAAGTAAAGGGAACACCTGTGCCGTTTAACCCTCCGCCTAAACTGGTTACAACGGGTCCCTATGCCTATATCAGAAACCCCATGCTTACCGGTGTGTTTATATTCCTGTTTGGTCTTGGTTTCTTATTAAGGTCAATTTCATTTGTATTTATATTCACTCCATTTTTTATTCTGCTTAATGTGCTTGAGTTGAAAGCAGTTGAAGAACCAGAACTTGAAAGACGTCTTGGCAAGGAATATACCGAATACAAGAAAAGGGTGCCTATGTTTATTCCATGGTTGAGGAGGACTAAAAAATGATGGTCAGCCCATCGCCTAACAGCGTGTATCTGGTTCGGGCTTACACCCTCACCCAAATCGCCTTCGGCGACTTCAGATACACGCAAAACGTTATATGAAATCGGCCGAGCAAATTTATATTGAAGAGGAGGATAAAGATGATCGCATGGATTAATTTTATCGTAATGCTTGTTTCGGCTTTACTTTTCTCCTATTTCTATGTGAAAAGTGTAGGCCCTGCTGTTTTGGAAAAAAAGATTGGTAAAATTGCTTACCCTAAGTGCGCAATATACAGGCTGATAGCCTTGATCTTTGAGATAATTACCTGCATTAACTACATAGTCTACTTCTTCTACCCTCTACCAGTTCCTTTTCCTCAAACCTTCCCTTGGGATTGGTGGATTTCAGCTTTAATAGCAACTTTAATTGCAATCCCGGGAGGCTACTTGTTTGGAAAAGGCATGAAAGACGCAGGTGAAGAGACCATGATAGTGAAGAAAGAGCATACCCTCTATGGTGGCATTTACAAGAAAATCAGACATCCTCAAGCAGCTGGTGAGTTAACATTGTGGTGGGTAATTGCCTTCTTCTTAAATTCTCCTTTTCTTGCCTTACTCTCATTTATCTGGATACCAATATTCTATTTATTTTGTTGGGCAGAGGAAAAAGATCTCATTATTCGCTATGGAGAAGAATATCTTAGGTATAGGAGAAATACAGGTTTTATCATACCAAGAAGAAATAAATCAAGGTAAAGGAAATGGAACGACTTCATATAACAGCGGATAAAAGGGAAATCAGAGATTTCTCTAAATTGCCTTTGGCAACTTCTTTTATCCGCAAAACGTTATACGCAATCACGAGGATTAGTAGTTGATAATTATGGAAAGAATATTAGAGCCTGAGATCATGGATAATAAGAAACAAGTTATAGCTTATGCAAAAGCAGATTTTTCTTTATCTAATCAAATGTTTGTTGATAAACTAATTGCAGATTATTATTCAAGATTAAAGAATGTCTTAGATATTGGTTGCGGGCCTGCAGATGTTCCAATTCGCCTAGCAAAAGCAATGCCTTCAGTCTACATTACTGCAATTGATGCTTCTGATCCAATGATACAATTTGCACGTAAACAAGTAAATAAAGCAGGACTAGAAAAGCAAATTAAGGTGATAAAGGGTCGCTTGCCTGGGCTTGTGCTTGAAAATAATTATGATGCTATATTATCAAAAGATTTACTTCATCATTTGCCTAACCCTATGGTGTTCTGGGATGAAGTGAAGCATTTAGCAAAAGGAGAAACAGTAATTTATGTAATGGACTTATTCCGTCCAAGGTCAAAAGAAGAAGCAAGGAACATCGTAGAATCATTTTCTGGTGATGAAACACCTATTCTTAAACAAGATTTTTACAATTCGCTTCTAGCAGCATTTACTATTAATGAAATTAAAGCACAACTATGCGAAGCCGAACTAAATCTTGAAGTGGAAAAAGTAAGTGAAAGACATTTTATTGCGAAAGGTTTGATAAGAGGTAATCGGTGATATAAGATGTGTTTAAAATATCATTTTATCCATAATTTAAGTATCCGCGTGACTGCGCATAACACGGTGTAAAAGACTACGCTTCGCTCCGTCCAAATTCGGCTTAGCGGAACTTCTTTTATGCTGGAGACGTTAGGCGCAATAATACTTGGGTCACCTCAGAAGACAAACATTAAAAACGATGGGAGGGATAAAGATGATCTCAACAATTAATTTAGAGGATAAAATCAAGAAGATTGCCAAACCGTGGTATCCTATTGAGGTTGCACGGGTCAATGACCAAGTTGTGCGGATGTCTTTAGTCAAAGGAGAATTTCATTGGCACAAACATACTGGTGAAGACGAACTTTTTTATGTCTATAAAGGAAGCATCATTATTCAACTGAAAGACCAGCCTGATATAGCGTTACATGAAGGGGAAATGGCGGTTATACCAAAAGGTGCAGAGCATTGTCCAAAAAGCGTAGAACCTTCTTATGTTTTGCTGTTTGAGCCCTATGTTCTACAAACCCGAGGAGATTAGGTGACCCTGCGCCTTATAGCGCCTAACAGCGTATTTGCGTTTTCCCTTCGGGCTTAACAAATGCCCTCGGCACTTCGCACAACTGGGGGTTTACAAAATTACTGCAATTCAGTAGATTATATTTAGAAAAATTGGCAAAGGTAAGATGCAAATAAGTATTGGTAGCTTTTTATATTTAAGGCAGCAACTTTGTAACCCCCCATACCGTTAGACGAAATCGCTAATTAAGATGGGCGGGAGGAGGAAGGAGCAAGTTCGATGAATCACAGAAGAAAATTCTTGCTGATTGCTGTCATAGTCATCTTGGCAGTAGGCGTTGTTCTAACCACAACGTGGATCTATTCCGCTGGGCAATTGCGAGCCCTAGAAAGCAAGGTGGTTTATGTAACACCTGAAGATGGTATGCGCGAGTTGATAGCGAGTTGCTATTCTGGCGTGGATAAAGTAGAGATTGTACATGCAGACAAAGAGATCTTTGATGATCTCCGGTTTGTGGAAGCACACGTCTGGGCAGCCAGTCGGTCCGATGAGAAGGGATTTTCAGGTCGGGACTACGACAACCCAGGTTGGTTCTTTTTACGTGTGCAGAACGGTTGGGTATTTGTCCCAGAGAGCAAGTTTCCAGAGATCATCGTTTTTGGCAAGTGGTTCTTTGGCCTTTCGGGATAATACTGCCAAGAGTAGTTGACTAACGAAGACGAGCGACTTTGGATAACACGGCGTAAGCGGCTGACGCCTAAATTGCTTCGCAACCTTGCCCTTCGGGTCACTAACAGCGGATAAAAGAGTTCGTTTCACTTCACCCAAATTGCTCCCTTCGGTCGCAACTTCATTTATCGGCACCGTTATGCGAAATCTTTGGTGCATAAGTAGCGGTGTATAAAAGGAGACAAAGAAAATGAAATATACAGTAGAAGGTAATGAAAATGGAAAACTAATTGTTTTTATTAATGGAGCAGGACTAAGTAAATGGATGTGGGATGAACAGAAGGTATTATGTAACCAATATAAGTGCTTGTTTTTTGATTTGCCAGGACATGGTGAGAATTGTAATGTTGACTTTAATACGATTGAAGAAGTATCAAGATTTGTTGCAGAAGTTGTTAAAAAGGAAAGTGTTGATGGGAAAGCGT
>JAHJQM010000015.1 GCA_018819285.1 Candidatus Omnitrophota bacterium | reverse complement strand
GCTTGCCAGCCCTGGCAGGCCTTCGAAAAGACGCTTGTCCGCCCCAGCGTGGCGGACTTCGCTCCGCGCCGATTCTCGCTCGTCCCGTTAAGCAGGCCGGGGTCTGAGGCACATTAGAAAAATTTTGCCAAATGTCCGCAAGGATTTACAGCGAGCTTCGGTCGGTTGACAAAGCGATAGTCGAGAGAGTTGCGAGCTGTAAACCGTAGCGGACCGCTAAAATTATTTCAGTGCCGAATGGCCCCGGCCTGCTTAACGGGACACCGTGCCCGCTCGAATCGACGAGGCTTTTCTCAGGTCTGCCAGGGCTGGCAAAAGCCCCTTAATGTTACCTGGCTATTCAAATAATACAGGCTTTTAACTTGTCAGCCTTGACAAATCGGAAATATGTGGTATACTTTTTCCATATTCAGAGTAATTCCTCAAATTAACTTATGTCTCAAGTAAAATTTAATTGGGTTGATGTTTTTTTTGTAATTCTCTTATTTAGAACATGTTACGTAGGTTTTAAAAAAGGGCTTTTATCTGAACTTTTCAGGCTTTCAGGCCTTTCTTTAGCGTTCGTTCTTTCGTTTAATAATTATATATTAATAAGTGATTTTTTGGCAAAACAGGCTAAATTAACAGGCCTAAAAGCAGATATAACAGCTTTTTTATTTATATTCTTAATAATTATTTTTATCTTTAAACTGCTAGCTGTTCTGGCAGATAAAATTTTGGGCGTTTCTGAAAACGTTTCCTTGGCCAATAAAATAGTCGGCCTTGCATTAGGATCAGCAAGAGGAATTCTTTCAATAGGGCTTGTTTACATTTTGTTTATCCACAGCCCTGTTAATTATTTTAACAAAAGCGCAAAAGAAAAGTCTTTTCTAGCTCCATACGCCTCGCTCGTGGCATCTTTTGCGTATAATGCAGGGATGAGAGTTTATCCCTTCGAGAAATATGAAACACCGCTCGTTAAACTATTAGAAAAATAATAATAAAACAGGAGGATCAATTGAAGCTTATAGATATCTATAAGAGCATAGTACTTTTTGGAATGGAAAAGGATCCAAGGGGCAAGGATAGCATAAAGAAGGAACTTTTAAAGGCGAAGAATGAATACGAAAAATTAAGCTCTAAAGATAAAGAATTTTACGACAAGGAAAGGCTTGATAACCCTTATAGCGACACAAGGATTCTTATAGGTAAATATGATAGTGAAATAAAGACAATACTGGTGGGCGTGGATATAGAGGTTGGAGAGATAATGCTTGCTGACAGGCTGAAAGAAAAAGGCGAAAAAATAGACCTGATAATGACCCATCATCCAGAAGGCCTTGCCCTGGCAGGATTTTTCAATGTGATGTATATGCAGGTGGATATATTAAATAAGATAGGCGTTCCTATAAATGTTGCTGAATCGCTTATGCATGAGAGGATAAAGGAAGTTGAGAGAAAGGTTATGCCTGCAAACCATACACGCGCAGTTGATGCAGCAAGACTTCTCAATATTAATCTTATGAGCTGCCATACTCCTGCTGATAATTGTGTTGCTTCATATCTACAGAATTTGATGGACAAGAAAAAACCGAATACGCTCAGAGATATTGTGGATATATTAAGAGAGATACCTGAATATAATACCGCAGCCAAACAAAACGCAGGCCCAAAGATTACGAGAGGCGATAATTCCAGTAAGGCAGGCAAGATTTTCGTAGATATGACAGGTGGCACGGAAGGCTCTAAGGATATATTTAAAAAGCTTTCAGAAGCAGGTATATCCACTCTTGTGTGCATGCATCTCAGTGAAGAGCACTTTAAGAAGGCGCAGGAAGAGCATATGAACGTGGTGATCGCAGGCCATATTGCAAGCGATAACATAGGCCTTAATATTGTACTTGATGAGCTTCAGAAAAAGGTAAAGTTCCGCATATTGGCCTGTTCTGGATTTAGGCGATTTTCAAGGAAAAAATAAATGGGAAAAATACCGGAAAACATATTGAACGAGATTCAGGATAAATGCGATATAGTTGAAGTAATCTCAAACTATATTCCGTTGAAGCCTAGCGGCAGAAATTTTAAGGCATGCTGTCCTTTCCATCATGAGAAAACGCCTTCTTTTGTAGTGAGTCCTGACAAACAGATATATCATTGTTTTGGATGCAACTCAGGCGGTAATGTGTTTAATTTTTTAAAAGAATATGAAAAAATAGATTTTATTGATGCTGTAAAGATGCTGGCTGAAAAGACAGGCGTGAAACTGCCTGAATCGAAAAGCCACGGCGATCAAGACGATTCTCTTGTAAGTACTTTATACTCAGTAAATGATATTGCGACGAATTATTACTCCAATCATTTAGAAAAGCTAGACTCATCTTTAGAGTCTAAGCGGTATATAGCAAAAAGAGGACTGGATGGAGCTATAATCAAAAAATTCAGGGTTGGCTATGCAGATTCTTCATGGAAAGCTCTCCTAGACTATTTATTAGCGAGGGGTGTAAAACAGGATATTATTCTTAAGGCAGGATTGGCTATAAAAGGAAAAGACAATTCTTATTATGACATTTTCAGGAACAGGGTTATATTCCCGATATTTGACGCCAGAGATAAGGTCATAGGTTTTGGCGCCAGGGTCATGGATGAAACCCTGCCAAAGTATATAAATTCTCCAGAAACAGCTGTTTACAAAAAAGGCCAGCATTTATACGGCCTTAATTTTGCAAAGGCTCATATAAAAGAAAGGAATTTTGCAATAATTACAGAAGGCTACCTGGATGTAATAACGTGCCATCAGTACGGGGTTAATAATACAATAGCGTCTCTTGGCACTGCACTTACTACGGAGCAGATAAGGCTTTTAAAGAGATATACCCATAATATAGTTATGCTTTATGACGCTGATCAGGCAGGAGAAATGGCATCATTAAGGGGCCTGGATTTATTCCTAGAAGAAGACATGAATGTAAAGATAGCCACTTTGGAAAAAGGCCATGATCCGGATAGTTTCTTGAGGAAGTTCGGAAAAGAAAAGTTCGATGAAATAATAAAAAAGTCAAAAAGCCTTTTTACTTATAAATTAAATATATTACAAGGCAGGTCCAATAACACAGAGCCTGAGTCAAAGGCAGAAACTATAAAGGAAATGCTTTCCACTATCAATAGAGTTAGAAACGCGATTATAAAAGCAGAATACATAAAACTCCTGGCGCAGGAACTTTCTGTAAGAGAGGATGCGGTATGGGACGAACTCAAGAAGGTTAAAACCCGTCTCGAGCGACGAGCGACGAGCGACTCTTCGACTTCGCTCAGGGCAGGCGAGCGACGAAATATCTGGAAAGCCACAGACATATCTCCTGCGGAAAAGATACTCGCAAAATTGATGTTAGAAGATGTTAATATTGTAAGAATAGTAAGAGATGAGCTTAAGCCGTCCGATTTCAGGAATCAAGATATCAGGAATATAGCTGAGGCGCTTTTTTCTATTAATATAGAGGATGGACTGATAGATATAAGTAAATTAATAAATTCCATAGAAGACAAGGTTCCTCAAAATATCATATCTTTTATAGTGAACGAAGAAGTGGAGATAAGGGACAAAGAGAAGAATGTCTGCGATTGCATAATGACTATAAAGAAGGAAAACAGGTCTATACTCCTTAAAGATATACAGAACAGGCTTTATGCAGCTCAGAAGAGCGGTTACGAAGAAGAAGAAAAGAGACTTGTAGAAGAGTTTAATCAGCTTATAAAAAGGGGGCTTTAACTATGAAAAAAGAAATGAAAGGCAAGAAGGCATTAAATATTGAAAACCAGTTTGATAAACTGGTGACTCTTGGTAAAAAAAAGGGACGCCTTACCTATGAAGAAATAAATGATTTTCTTCCTGAAGAGATTGTTTCTCCTGAGCAGATAGAGAAGATTTTTGCCATACTGGAGAAGGAGAACATAGAGATAATTGACTCAGAAGAGGAATTAAAGCCTGTAAATAAAGAAGAAGACGCTAACGAAAGTAAGCAGTTTGATACAAACAAACGTAATATTACAGAACCTGCTGAAGGTCGCGAGGTAGTAAAAATAGGCATAGAAGACCCTGTGAAGATGTATTTAAGGCAGATGGGGCAGATACCTCTTCTTTCCAGGCAGGATGAAATAAGGCTTGCCCAGGAAATAGAAAAGGCAGAAGAGGATTGTAAGAGGTCTGTGTTGAGCTCGCCTTTTGTAAAAGAGGAGGTTCTTGCGCTTAGCAACAGAATCCTTTCTAGAAGCATTAATATAGAAGAAATTATAAAAGAAGACCCGAAGGTAAAAACAGAAATCCTGATATTTAAAAAAATTACAAACCTTGTGCGCAGGATAAGGGCTGCCAGAAAAGGGTCCAATATAATGGAGCTGTGCCTGGAGTTTAATTTTTGCATCTCTGTTATAAATGACATGTCTAATGGCATCAAAATGGCAATTTCTGAGATGGACGCTATTGATAAAGAGATTCAGAGAATGAGAAGGCGCAAGATAAAAGGCAGCATAAAGAGTTTTGAAAAAAGAAAGAAAGATATAGAATCTAGGTTTGGAAAAAAGTTAGATGATATAAAAAAGGATTATGCTGTTATCAGAAAAAAGGCCTTGAGGTTCAATAAGGTTAAGAAAGCAATGGTAGAGGCTAACCTGAGGCTTGTAGTTAGTATTGCAAAGAAATATACCAATAGGGGGCTTTCTTTCTTGGACCTGATTCAGGAAGGTAACATTGGCCTTATGAAGGCAGTTGAGAAATTTGAATATAGGCGTGGATATAAATTTTCTACATATGCCACGTGGTGGATAAGGCAGGCTGTTACACGTTCAATAGCTGACCAGGCCCGTACTATCAGGATACCTGTTCACATGACAGAGACGATTAATAAGCTCATAAGGGTTTCCAGGATCCTTGTCCAGGAAAACGGCAAAGAGCCGGCAGCTGAGGAGATTGCGCATGAGATGAGGATGAGCGTTGAAAAGGTCAGGAGCATACTCAAGATTGCACAGGAGCCTATTTCTCTTCAAACGCCGATAGGTGATGAGGGAGATACTAATTTCGGAGATTTTATAGAGGACAAGAGAGCTGTTTCTCCTGCAAACGCCACTGCTTATACAATTTTAAAAGAAGAGATGGATAATATCCTCAATACTCTCACAGAAAGGGAAAAGAGGGTACTAAGGCTGAGATTTGGAATAGGCGATGGTTATCCGAGGACGCTTGAAGAAGTTGGTAGTATATTTAATGTAACCAGGGAAAGGGTCAGGCAGATAGAAGCAAAGGCATTAAGGAAACTGAGGCATCCTACAAGATCCAGGAGGCTAAAGAATTTCCTTGAAATGGCTTTTAGCCAGGAGTAGATAATAGCTAGTGATTCTACATAGTTCTCAAGAGGGCTGGGGATATAACCCAGCCCTCTTTATTGTTTAGCGTAATCAAACAACTTTACAAAAACTACAGTGTTACTTTTGTAAAGTTGCTTGACGGCAGGAGATAGTTATATGCGTAAAATAATAATAATCGCTGCAATATTTTTTCTATTAGCTGCACCTTGTTTTGCGGATTTTAGATTTGCTGTTATAGGAGACACAAGAGATTACAGCAGCGACGGGATTAATGCCAAGACAATGAAGGTTATTCTGGAGAAGATAAAGCAGGAGGAAGTGGATTTTATAGTAGTGACAGGCGATATGATAACAGGCTCTGCAAAGAGCAGCATCCATAGGAATAGATTAAAAAAATGGAAAGGTATTATCGAAAGATATGGAATATCTTTCTATATAGGCGTCGGGAATCATGAGATAGAATCAGAGATGTCTGAGAATATAATAAGGTCAGTTTTTGAAATGCCTGAAAACGGGCCTAACGACTTTAAGGAACTAATCTATTCTTTTGATTATAAGAATACCCATTTTATAATGCTTGACACAGAGGCCTTTAATAATTTTCATGCAATAGGCGAAGTGCAGTTAAAGTGGCTTAAGGAAGATGTGAAAAAAAACCAGAAAAAAACCATTTTTATTTTTGGCCATGATCCCGCTTACCCTGTTTATAACCACATAGGAAGTTCCTTGGATAAACATGCTGTTGAGAGAGATGAATTATGGGGCATATTTAAAAAATATAATGTTAGCGCCTATATCTGCGGCCATGAGCATTTATACAACAGGTCTATTCACAACGGCGTTTATCAGATAATTGCAGGCGGAGGCGGCGCTCCTGTATCTGTTCCGGAAGAAAAAGGTGGGTTTTATAATTTTATAGTTATAGACGTAAAAGACGACGAGGCGATCGAAATTACCGTTAAAGATATAAATGGCTTCGTAAAAGATACTTTTAGCATTAAATAAGCCTTGTACTGTTTTAGAAGTTTCTCACAGAAGCGCCCCTCTTAAGTTTCCCCTGTCCTCCCAATATGATAATGTCCTGTTATACCAAAATAGAAATGTCCGGTTTTAAAGATGCTATAATGCACTCCTTACAAGGAGGTCGCTATGGCAGGAAAGGACATTATCACAATGAGCCAGAAGGAACTAAAGAGG
>JAHJQM010000014.1 GCA_018819285.1 Candidatus Omnitrophota bacterium | reverse complement strand
TGATATCTCATCGTCCGCAAGGCGTTCTGCAACTCTTTCATCTATGCCTTCATAATGGCCGCACAATAGCACCATGTGCTCATATTTTGATAACTTTAGCGCAAGGGCTTGATCGAATTTTTTGCCCTTGGGAGTCAGAAGTATTGTCCTTGTCTTTAGCCTGCGGTCTTTTGTCTTCTTTCGTATATAGGTAACCGCTTCAAAAAATGGCTCAGCATTCATCACCATGCCAGGCCCCCCGCCAAAAGGCTTATCGTCCACCTTCCTGTGTTTGTCTTTTGAAAAGAGCCTCAAGTCTATTATATTTATTTCAACAACTCTTTTTTCTTTAGCCCTCTTTACAATAGACTCCCCCAGCACTGCGTTAAACATGTTCGGGAATATTGTAAGGACATCTATTAACATAATATTAATTGCTGACTCAAAAGTAAAAACGAAAAAGGTAAAATTACAATTAAAAATTCAAAACTTACTTTTTAGTTTAAATTACCCCTTGTTTCTTAAATAAACTTCTTACTATTTCCGTAGCTGTAGCGCCTTTTGACAACCAAAACCTAGCCCGTTCCTTGTCTATGCTTATAAAGGTTGGTTTCTTGGATGGGTCATAATAGCCTAACTCCTCTATTGTTTTTCCATCTCTTGCGCGCCTTATGTCGCATACAACAATCCTTCGATGAGGTTTCTTTTTTGTCCCTAGCCTTTTCAATCTAATTCTTACTGCCATTTAAGACCTCCATGTTAGTCTTCTTTCTCTCTTTTTATTTTAACGCCTAATTTTTCTAATTTCTCCTCTATGTTATGATACCCCCTGTCAAGGTGGTATATCCTTGATATCTCTGTTTTGCCTTTTGCAACAAGCGCTGCCAGAACCAGGCCTGCGCTCGCCCTTAAATCAGAAGCCATTACAGGAGCTGCGCTCAGCTTCGAAACACCTTTGACTATTGCACTAGAGCCTTCCAGTATAATATGCGCGCCCATTCTTGCGAGTTCGCTTATATGCATAAATCTTTCCGGATATATCTTCTCTGTTATCACGCTTATGCCTTTAGTTATACACATGAGAGCCATCATCTGGGCCTGCATATCAGTAGGAAAACCCGGATAAGACAAAGTAGTAACGTCTACAGGTTTTATAAAACCTGTTTTTACAACGCGGATTCCGTCTTTCGTACTTGTAATTTTCACTCCCACATCTTTTAATTTATCTATCACGGCTCCTAGGTGCTCTATGTTAGCGCCCTTTATTAACACATCTCCTCCGGTGATCGCAGATGCTACCATAAAAGTGCCTGCCTCTATCCTGTCATTTATTATTGAATATTCCACTCCATGGAGAGATTTCACGCCTTCTATTTCTAATATGGGTGTCCTTTGGCCTTTTATTTTGGCGCCCATCTTAACAAGAAAATCTGCCAGGTCGCAAACCTCTGGTTCGCACGCAGCGTTTTCAATAACAGTTTTTCCTCTTGCAAGAGTCGCAGCCATCATAACATTGGCTGTCGCAAGGACACTTGAACCGAATTTGCCTCCAAGATAAACGCGTCCGCCTGTAAGATTTTTTGCATCTGCAATTATATATCCATGCTCCACTTTCAGGTCAGCTCCCAGGGCTTTAAGGCCTTTTATATGCAAATCTATCGGCCTAGGCCCTATTACGCATCCTCCAGGCATTGATACTTCTGCGTGCTTTAATTTTGCAAGCAAGGGGCCAAGTACGCACACAGAAGCCCTCATTGTGCTGACAAGTTTATATGGTGCGATATAATTATTGTATCCATTTGGATGGACAACACAGACTCCGTCTTCCATGTCAGCTCTGACACCCATATTCCTGAGTATCCTAAGCATTGTATATACATCCCGTAAAGGCGGGACATTTTTTATAACACTCTTTTCGTCTGTCAGAAGGGTAGCTGCGAGTATCGGAAGCGCAGCGTTTTTAGCTCCGCTTATTTCCACAACGCCTTTTAATCTCACTCCGCCTTCTATGATAAATTTATCCAATGGGTAGCCACCGCTGAATTTTGTAAGTTGACACTGTGACATTGTCAGGTTGTCAACTTACAAAATTGGTTAAGGAATTCTATTATATCTATTGTTATATCAAATTAAACCACATTACTCTTGGAATATTATTAAAGTCTTTTATTACCCTGCATATCTCAAATATACTATATGAGGAGAAGATATTTTCTACGTCCTTTTTTTGGCCAAAACCTATCTCCAATAAAATACTGCCGCCTTTTTCCAAATATCTATACGACTCTTTCGCTATAATCCTGTAAAAATCCAGGCCATCTTTTCCGCCATTCAAAGCAATCTCAGGCTCAGTTTTAACTTCCTTCTGCAAATATGAAAGCTCATCCTCTTTTATGTAAGGCGGGTTGCAGACTATTATATCAAATTTCGGATTTTTAGCAAATATTAAAGCGTTAAAAAGATCTCCTTTATAAAATCTGACCCTATCGCTTAAATTATGCCTGGCCGCATTTTTCTCTGCTATTTTTAACGCTGCCTCGGACATGTCTGTTGCAACTATTTCAGACTGCGGCATTAATTTAGACAAACTTACGGCAATATTTCCGCTGCCAGTGCATAAGTCTAATATTTTAGGATTCTTTGTTTGTGTTACGCTTAACGTGTCACGTATTACGTTTACAAGAAGTTCCGTTTCTGGCCTTGGAATTAAAACATCTTTTGTTACAATAAAATCCAGCCCCATGAATTCCGTGCAGCCTGTAATATATTGCACAGGCTCTCCTTTTAGACGACGACTAATCAGGGAATCGTACAGTTCTTCCATTGTCTTATTTATGCTGAAGTCCCTGATATATAAGTCAAGTCTTTCGCAATTAAATAGATACTCCAGGAGCATTTCCGCCTCTACCCTGGAAATAGCGCAGGAATACTTATCTATTAAATAAAAAATATCTTTTTTGCCAACTCTATTTTTTAATAACATAGGAAATTGTAGCCAAAGTTGACACTCTAACATTGTCAGAGTGTCAACTGTCAGAGTGTCAACTAGCGATTTTATTTAACTTCAGCTTTCTTTCAGCTTCTATGAGCGCCTCTATAATTTTATCCATTTCGCCTTCCATTACATTGGGCAAGTCGTGTATAGTAAACCCTATCCTGTGATCCGTAACGCGGCGGTCTGGAAAATTATAAGTCCTGATTTTCTCGCTTCTATCTCCTGTACCTACCTGGATGCGCCTGTCCTTTGCTATTTTTTCTTCATGCTCTTTCCTGGTGTATTCCAGAAGCCTTGCCCTTAATACCCTCATAGCTTTTTCTTTATTCTTATTCTGCGATCTTTCATCCTGGCATGTAACAACCATGCCTGAAGATATATGCGTAATACGCACAGCTGATTCTATCTTGTTTACACCTTGGCCGCCTGCGCCTGATGACCTGAAGACATCCAATCTTATGTCTTGAGGGCTAATCTGCACATCTACTTCTTCTGCTTCAGCCAGGACAGCAACAGTTACAGCAGATGTATGAATCCTGCCTGATGCCTCTGTATCAGGAACCCTTTGAACCCTGTGCGTGCCTTTCTCATATTTAAGTTTTTTATAAACTCCCTGGCCTTTTACAGCGAATATTACTTCTTTAAATCCTCCTCCTTCAGCAGAATGGCCGTCCATAATCTCTATCTTCCAATTGTTCTTTGCGGCGTACTTGGAATACATCCTGAAAAGATCCCCTGCGAATAATGAAGCCTCTTTGCCGCCTGTGCCAGCCCTTATTTCTATAATAACATCTTTATTCGAGTCAGGGTCCTCCTCAAGTATCATTTCTTCCAATACAAGCTCAAGCTGTTTCTTTTTACCCTCAAGCTCTTCGGTCTCTTTCTCAGCCATTTCAATAATTTCTTTATTGGCTTCTTTTTCCAAAAGATGCCTTGTGCCGATTATCTCTGAGATAATCTTTTTGTACTCATTGTATTTTTTAACAATATCTTCGAGCGAAGACAGTTCTCTGGCTAGCTTCTGATATTTATCCATATCGGACATAATATCGTGGTCTGACATTAATTTATGCAGTTCGTCGTAACGTTTTAATAAAGAGTCTAGTTTTTCGAACATGATAATATTGTCGGGTTTTGCTCAAGCTGGGGCCATTCGGCACTGAATTGTTTTGCCGTCCGCTACGGTTTACAGCTCATTTCTCTGTCGACTATCGTTTTGTCACTCGACCGAAACTCGCTGTAATCCCTTGCGGACATCTGCCAAAACAATTCTAATGTGCCTCAGGCCCCAGCTTGAGCAAAGCACAAAAGTTATTTTTTTTCTTCTTTCTTGTACTTCTTCAAAAACTTCTCCACCCTGCCAGCAGAATCTACGAATTTCTGTTTGCCAGTAAAAAACGGGTGGCATTTAGAGCATATTTCCACGCGCAGGTTCTGCTTTGTAGAACGTGTGTGAATGACCTCTCCGCATGCGCATGTAATAGTCGCTTCCTTGTATTCTGGATGAATTTTGTCTTTCATTACATATCCTCCTCTTTAATGTAGGGGACTGCTCTCTACTTATTCATACTCTCTAAAAAATCTTCATTTGTTTTGGTTTTGCTGATTTTCTCTATCAGAAGTTCCATGGCTTCTACGCTATTTAATTCGTTCAGGACTTTTCTTAAGAGCCATATTCTTTGAAGCTCTTTTTCGTTTACCAAAAGCTCTTCTTTTCTGGTATTAGACCTTTTGATATCTATTGCAGGATAAACCCTTCTCTGGAACAATGTCCTGTCAAGCTGCAGTTCCATGTTGCCTGTACCTTTGAATTCTTCAAAAATAACTTCATCCATCCTCGAGCCTGTATCCACGAGGGCTGTTGCTATGATAGTGAGGCTTCCGCCTTCTTCTATATTTCTTGCTGCGCCGAAAAACCTCTTTGGCTTATGAAGCGCGTTTGAATCCACGCCTCCTGAAAGTATTTTGCCTGAATGAGGCACTACAGTATTGTATGCCCTGGCTAACCTTGTTATGCTGTCCAAGAGCACCACTACATCTTTTTTATGTTCCACCAGCCTCTTTGCTTTTTCAAGCACCATCTCTGCAACTTGAACATGCCTTTCAGCAGGCTCGTCAAAGGTAGAGCTGATAACCTCGCCTTTTACAGATCTCTGCATATCAGTAACTTCTTCTGGCCGCTCATCTATCAATAACACCATAATAATGGTATCTGGGAAATTGGTTGCAATGCTATTGGCTATCTTTTGCATTATTATAGTTTTGCCGCTATAAGGAGGCGCAACTATCATTCCCCTCTGGCCTTTTCCTATAGGAGTCAATAAATCTATTATGCGCATAGATGTGTCTATGGTTTTTGTCTCTAATTTATACCTTACGTTAGGATATATTGGAGTAAGGTTATCGAAAAGCACTTTGTCCTTTGCCGCTTCAGGGCTTTCAAAATTAACAGCCTCCACCTTTAATAATGCGAAATATCTTTCGCCTTCTTTGGGAGGCCTTATCTGCCCGCTCACTGTATCGCCTGTTCTCAGTTCAAATTTCCTGATCTGCGAAGGCGAAATGTAAATATCGTCAGGGCACGGCAGATAGTTATAGTTCGGCGAACGGAGAAAACCGAATCCATCAGGCAATATCTCCAGCACCCCTTCCCCGAATATAAGCCCGTCTTTTTCTGTCTGAGCCTGAAGAACCTTAAATATCAGGTCTTGTTTTTTGAGTCCACTTACCTCGTTCACATTCAAATCATGCGCAATCTTATTCAACTCTGATATCTTCATTGATTTCAATTTTTCAATATCCAGTTTTTCTTTTACATCCATATTATGCTCCTCTTTGTTTCCAGATCTCCTTGACCTGGGTTAATGTGTCTCGTTTTGAACCACTATTATCTATGATAAAGTCTGCTAATGCCAATTTTTTCTTAAAAGGCATCTGCATTCTTATTCTCTTAAGAATCTCCTTAGAAGACAATCCCCTCGCCTCTTTTATTCTTCTAACCTGCTCTTCTCTCTTACTGGCTACCAATATTACTTTATCCGTTTCCTTATAAAAACCTGATTCTATCAGAAGTGGCGCCTCGATAGCAACCTTTCCTTTTTTTAATTTTACAATTCTTTTTATCTCTTTTATCACTTCATCATGAGTAATACTATTCAGAATTTTGAGTTTTGCTTTATCCTTAAAAACAATGTTTCCGAGTTTTTTTCTATCTATCCGGCCAGAATTCGTTAATATGTCTTTTCCAAAATACCTTACTATTTTTTTATAACAGCTTTTCCCTGGCTTGATAAGCAAATGATAAACCTTATCTGCATCTATCGTATAAGCACCAAACTTTGCAAACATTTTTGCAACCGTTGTTTTCCCGCTTCCAAAGCTTCCAGTAATGCCGATAATCATAGTTAAGATGCCTCGTGTTATTTTGTCACAGCATCTAGTGAAGCAGGTGGGGCCATTCGGCACGAAATAGTTTTGCCGTTCGCTACGGTTTACAGCTCGTTTCTCTGTCGACTATCGTTTTGTCAATCGATCGAAACTCGCTGTAAATCCTTGCGAACATTTGCCAAAACTTTTCTAATGTGTCTCAGACCCCACCTGCTTCACGAGGCTAGCAAGGGTCAAAACCTGCTACCCTGACAAAACTATTCCTCCATCTCCAACCAATTTTTCCCGTACTGCACGCTTACCTTTATGGGCACCAGCAATTTTACAGCGCCTTCCATCTCTTCTTTTACAAGCTCTTTCATTTTATCCAGTTCGTCCTTGGGGACCTCAAAAACAAGCTCATCATGCACCTGCAAAGTCATTAGCGATTTTAGATTCTTTTTCTTCATCACCCTATGGATATTTATCATCGCGATTTTTATCAGATCCGCTGCAGAGCCCTGGACAGGCGTATTTATAGCAATCCTTTCTGCCTGCTGCTGCTCTCTCATCCCGCCTGTTTTTATTTCAGGGATATATCTTCGCCTGTTAAAAAGGGTCATAACATATCCTGTGCTTCTGGCTTCTTCGATTCTTTCCTCCATGTAAACCCTTACAGCCGGATATCTTTCGAAATATGAATCTATAAATTGCTGGGCGTTGCCAGGATCTATGCCAAGGCCTTTACTTAATCCAAAAGCGCTGATGCCGTAAATAATTCCAAAATTAACTGTTTTGGCGTTTGCCCTCATTCCAGGCGTTACTTCTTTTTCATCCACCCCGAAAATAAGAGAAGCGGTATGGTTATGCACATCTCTATCTTTTTCAAAAGCAGATATAAGCTCAGGGTCTTTTGAGAGATGCGCCAGGATCCTGAGTTCTATCTGAGAATAATCAGCTGACATTATAAAATTACCCTTCTCTCCTATAAACGCCTTTCTTATCTTCCTGCCTTCTTCTGTCTTTATAGGTATATTCTGAAGATTTGGATTAGAGGATGAAAGCCTTCCTGTAGCAGTGACTGCCTGATTAAAAGAGGTATGAAGCCTTCCTGTTTTTTTATTAATAAGCTCGGGCAGCGCATCCACATAAGTGGATTTCAACTTTGACAATTCCCTGTACCTCAGGAGCTCTTTCGGCAATGGGTGTAAAGGAGAAAGTTTTTCAAGAACCTCCACATCCGTGGAAGCGCCTGTCTTTGTCTTTTTTACAATAGGCAGGCCTAATTTTTCAAATAAAATCCGTCTAAGCTGTTTCGGAGAATTTATATTAAACTCCTCGCCGGCTATTTGGTATATGTCTTTAATAAGCTGCGATAACTCAATCTCCATTTCAGACGACGCCTCTTTTAAGAAATCTATATCTATTTTTATCCCATTCTTTTCCATGTCGCTCAAAACATTCACGAGCGGCAGCTCTATATTCTCAAAAAGCGTTTCCAGCTCTTTTTTAAAAATCTCTTTTTCAAATACATTTTTAAGCCTCAGCGTAACATCGCTGTCCCCGCACGAGTACATGGAAACCTTCTCTATATCCACCATATCCATCGTAACTCTTTTCTTGCCTGCGCCTAAAAGCTCGTCAATGGAAGTCATTTTATGGTCAAGATATTCAAATGCGATTGTATCCAGCCCATGGCTCATCCTGGAAGGATTTAATAGATATGACGCGATCATTGTATCGTACGCTATGCCCTTAACCTCTATGCCATAATTTAACAGCACCAGTTTGTCATATTTTATATTCTGTCCGATTTTTTTTATATTTTCATCCTCCAGAATCGGTTTCAACTCCTTAATGGCTATCTCCAGGTCTATGCCTTGAACATCAGTCATGGAGCGCAGAGCCACATAATACGCTTCGCCCTCTTTCCAGCAAAACGATATGCCCACAAGTTTTGCTTCCATAGGCTGTTCGCTTGTAGTTTCAGTGTCCAGGACAAACTCAGATTTCCTTTTCAGCTCCAGGATAAAATTCTTAAAATCTCCAAGGCCAGTAATTGTCTTATAACGCGCCTCTTTATGAACATCTGAATTGCATGACGCAATATCTCTTGCAAAATTTTTAAATTCCAGCTCTTTAAAAATAACCAATAGCTTTTCTGAGTCAGGGTCTTTTACGCGCATGTCAGCAATGTCTATTTCTATAGGCACATTTAGATCTACCATCGCAAGTCCCTTGGACATCCTTGCGCTGTCTTCCTGCTCAGATAACATCTTCCTTCTCGGCTCGCTCTTTATCTTATCAAGATTCTTATAAATATTATCCAGGCTCCCGAACTCCTTTATAAGCTCTATGGCTGTTTTTTCTCCTATGCCTCGCACGCCTGGGATATTGTCAGTTGCGTCTCCACTAAGCGCAATAAAATCAGTTATATTTTCAGGCCCAAGCCCTGAGAATCTTTCCCTTACCATTTCGTTATCATAGATAAGGTCATCTTTATGAGCGCTGTAAACTTTTATATTCTTATCGACTATCTGAAGCATATCTTTATCGCCGGTTACTATATACACATCTATGCCCTGCTGAGATATCTTTTTAGCAATAGTTGCTAATATATCATCTGCTTCAAAACCCTGCTTTTCAAAAATAGGTATATTGTACCCGGATACGGTTTCTTTTATCAAGCCCATCTGGCTCACAAGGTCGTCCGGCATAGGTTTTCTATGAGCCTTATAGTCTTCAAACTGCTCATGCCTGAACGTAGGCCCTTTCAGGTCAAACGCCACAGCAAGATAAGCTGGCTTTTCTTTTTCCAGCAATTTCTTAAGCATTAAGATAAACCCATAGACAGCATTAGTAGGCTTGCCTTTTGAATTTCTAAGCTCTTTTATGGCATAAAAAGCCCTGTAACAATAAGAATTTCCATCAATCAAAAAAAGTTTTTCTTTTTTAGCCATTCATTATCTATATGGGGTTCCTAAGAGCGGTGACAATTCATTAGGATGGGTATTTCTTTGCATAAACCAGGCGGTTTTATTCTGGTAAAATACTCAATATTGCTTCAAATTCTTTTCTGGCGCCTGCAAAATCTTTCTGGTGGTAATGTATTATGCCTTCTTTGCAATAATCCTCTATCCTTTCCTCCTTCATTTTAAACTTTATTTCTTCTTCCAGTTCCAAGAGCGTTTTATTGTCTTTAGAATTCCTCTTTGCAAGCCTTATCGTATCCAGCGCATTTGAATACTCACCTTTATTATAATAATCTTTTGCTTTATTATAAGATATATTTGCCTCTTTACTAAGCACGGTCGCAGTTTTTGCTCCATCCCGTCTCTTTGTAGTTGCGGCATTTTGTTTGCTGGCCTTTTCTGTCTTTAACCTTTCTTCAGCCATCCTCAGCGATTCCTGAAGCTCTGCATCTAGGGTATTGTTTACTTTGGAAGTTTTTACTTGATTCCTCTCTTTTTCAGATCCTATCTTTGTCCATTCGGAATCTTTTTTTGCCCTAGACTCAGGCCGTGACTTCTGCTTAGTTACGGCATTTTGCTTACTGGCTTTTTCTTTTTCCAGCCTTTCTTCAGCCATCCTCAGTGATTCTTTAAGCTCTGCATTGAGAGCATGATTTGTTTTGGAAGTTTTTGCCTGTTTCTTATTTTTTTCAGATCCTATCCTTGTCCAGTCAGAATTTTTTTTTGCCGCTGGCTCAGACTTTTGTTTTTTCTCAAGAGACCTCTGATTAGGGGCTTCCGGCGTTGTTTTTAGGCTAGCGTTTTCTGTCTTATCAATAAGCCCGAGCTTTTCCAGCCTATCCCTCGCTTCCTGTGTCCAAGGGTCTTCCGGGCTACCTAATTTATACCTTTTCATCCAATGAAAAGCAGCTTTTTCCAGCTCACCTTTTCTTTCATAAAGAAGCGCCAGATTTGTGTAGACTTCTTTATATTCCGGGTCTATAGCAAGGGCCTTGTTGTATTCTGCCTCTGCCCTGTCCAACCATCCTTTTGTCTCAAACAAAATACCAAGATCATTGTGCGGAGAAGCATAGCTAGGCTTGATAGTAGCTGCCTTCTGATACCATTCAATAGCAGTGTCTATATCGCCACGCTGCTGCGCTTCATACCCCTTTGCCCGGTAATCTTCTGCACCGTCTTTTATGCCAGTTACCTTCCCAGCATATATATAAGATATATTTAAAAATGGCAGGAAAAATAAAATTATAAAATAGATTAAACTAATTTTTATAAATCTTCCACGGCATGCTTTTCCCATTGTTCATAAGTTTATCATATGCCCCTTATTGCGTCAAGATAAAATTCATAAATCTGGCGGTTATTTTTCAAGACACTTGGAGAAGTATCCTCCTGTAAGGGCATCAATATCTGCAGTTAATTCCTGGAGCCGAAGTTCTTTTTCAAGGCTAAGTTTTAAATTCTGAGGAGGTGAGGCTAGTATCTCTATCTGAAGCCGCCTTCTTTCAAAATAGGTCCTCGTAACCTCGTTCATTATATCGTCCCTTAATTCAACCATTAATTTCGATCTCGTATCTATAGATGTCTGGTCATTGTTCCAGATCAGCTCACCCATATCCCAGGTCATTTTGACATCCCAGCCAACAGCATCTTTTCCTTTTTGCAATGTATCAGGATTTGTCCCTGAATCCCAATGCCAGTAATCAGTGACATACCTGTCCAACCCTACTGAAACGTTCGGAAGTAACGCCTTTTTGTTGGCAGAATTCCTCCATGCTTTTATTTTATCAGGATTAACTTCTGCGTATTCAACAGTTGCTTTTTGAACATCTCTTATACTTGGCTCATTATTAAAACTTTCTAAAATTTCGTCAAGATTATAACCTTTATCATCGATATTTAGCAGTTTAGTTTTGTACAAGCCTTTCTTTGTAGCTGCCCATAAATATCCATCCTCATTAACAGCAATATCACGCGTATCTTTCGTAGCCATGCCTTTATAAAGCTGCTTCCATAGCTTTTCTTGTTCAGAAAACATAAAAACACCTTTATTGGTTGCAGCATAAAAATTATCTTTACATATAAGTTTTTTTATTTTTAAAGATATGAGACCTGCATTAATAAAACTCTTCCATATTTCACCTTTATCTTCACTTACAAAGATTCCAGAATCAGTTGCAAGAAATACTATATCTTTATTGATACTTATGCTATTCACTGGTTTTGCCGCCCGTAGCGATTCATCTGTAATATCCGCATCGTACTCGGTGTCTTCCCTGGTTGTCGTAAATGTCCTTCTCCAGCCGCTACCTGAATTTTTATATACGCCTTTTTCGGTTGCGATAAATATTATATCATCCAAAAATTCAACCCATCTTACGCCATATCCTGCTACTTCTAAAAAATCCTTAGACCATGTAACGCCATTGTCGCTACTAATAAAAAGGCCGCTATCTGTAGCAATATAGATTTTTTTATCCTTTGAAAACGCAATATGTGCTACATTATTTTCTTTATCTCCTATTCCTTTAAATATCTTTTTCCAATCCAAGCAGTTATTATCACTTCTAAAAAGACCATTTTTTGTACATACAAAAATATCCCCTTTGTTAACAGTTATAAAATTAATGACATTGTCCTCTGCACTTGTAGAAAAAACTATTGTCCATATATTGCCGTTGTTTTGCGGTCTGTATATTGCCTTTTCGCTAGCTGTATAAATAATATTATTATTGGAAGCATCTATCGCTATATGATTCAGATCGGTTTCATTAATCCCTGTCACTGGCTCCCATATTTCATCTGCAAAACAAGGTATCTTAAGGCAAGTCATGAAGATAAAAAATATTGTTAGGGTAACAGCGACTTTCATGAGGGGCCTCCTATTTTTTGGAAAAATTTCAGCATGAAGGAAAATAGAGATATTAAGATAAAAGTAGCTTCAGTATACTCTATCGAAAGTTAATCAATCAAGGACAAACAAGGCATATAATAATGCCCGGAGGGGATTTCTATAAAATTAAGCTTTTGGCTTTTTTAGTAAGAAAATAATGCCTAAAATTATCAAAAGTCCGCAGATTATAATGGCAATTATAGACTTTGGCCCTATATAATTTTCAGCCTTTCCAGCAATTATGTCAAATGTTGATGTAAATACAATACCTACAACACCAAGCATAATCAAAATCAAGCTTTTCGTTTTCATATTTATATCCTCCCAAATTTTGTAAAACAAAATTTAATCCAGAGCTGTCACAACTCTTACGCTTAATAACTAGGGGCTCTTTTAATAATATTACTCTTATTTTATATAAAATCAAGAAAATTATAGCTTATTATTGTACTATTTAAATAGATAAGTAACGCATTGCATAATAGCCAGCCCTGGCAGACTTTCGAAAAGACGTCCCTGGACTTCGACCTCGCTTGGGACTTTTAGTTATGAGATTTCCTAAGGAGGCTTGACTGCCCCAGCGTGGCGTCCTTCGCTCCACGCCGATTCTCGCTCGCCCTGGCCAGGCTGGGGCCTGAGGCACATTTGAGAGGTTTCGGCATATGCTATTTTTTGTATGTAGGTGCGCAAGGGATTACGGCGAAGTTTTTTATACTGTCAAGACTACCTACAGTATAAAAAACAAGCCGTAAACCGTAGCGCACGGCGAAACCATCTCTGTGCCGAATGGCCCCAGCCTGGCCAGGGCACCGTGCCCGCTCGAATCGGCGAGGCTTTTCTCAAAATCTGCCAGGGCTGGCAAAAGCAATAACTGTTACCTATCATTGAAAGTATCACAATTATAACTTATTATGATTTATACTTTATAATACTCCTGATAATGTTCCTAACCTATTATAATAACTAATGTTACAAATCATATTAAATTTGTACTATGGCCTTAAATGTGGTATAGTTATAGTAGGGAGGATGATAAGATGTTTAAGCTGACTATTATCCTAATAGCAGGCTTTATTATAACGCCTATATACGCCTATGCAGGAGCAGACTCAGGCCTTGCAGTAAACACGGCATCCTGCTCTTTTTCGGAATGGGTCAACACACAGCCTAGCAATAAACCAATTGATGAAAACATGGAAAAAATAATTTTAAGGGATCAATGGGAAAGAACCCTTGGAATGGATATTTTTTATCCTTACTTTGAAGCAAAAAAACTAGAATCAGAGGTTAGGAAAAAAACAAGCGTAAGAATTTTTAAGGTAAGAGGCAAGCCTGAATTTAAAAGCAACGAAGCAAAATATATATTTACTATAAAGTTCTAAGCCTTTATCTTCTTCTTCAACACCTCAATCAATACATCTACAACCTTTGGATCAAATTGTTTGCCGCTATTATCTTTGATTATTTTGAGAGCCTCTTTTTTTGATAAGGCTTTTCTGTAAGGCCTGTCTGATCTCAGGGCTTCATAAACATCAGCTATAGCTATAATGCGCGCGCCTATTGGTATCTCATTTCCTTTTAATCCAAACGGGTAACCTTTTCCATCCCATCTTTCATGATGATAAAGAATCAAAGGCAACAGGTTATGAAAAAACTGTATAGGCCTTATTATATCCACCCCGATCTTAGGGTGCTCCTTGATCTTTGTAAATTCCCACTTGGTAAGAGGGCCTTTTTTTAAAAGAATTTTTTCGCTTATTCCGATTTTGCCTAGATCATGCAGCATTGACGCCTGCTCTATGAACTTTATGTCTTCCGCAGACAATTTTAAACTCTTAGCAATCTCATTTGCGTAATAAACAGTCCTTTCTACATGGTTACCTGTATAATGATCCTTGAACTCTATTGTTCTCGCAAATGCAAAGATTGACTCAACTGAGCTCTGGTTCGCCTTTCTTGTAAGCTTTGCAAGCTTCTGTTTTAAATTCTCGATGCTTACTGTTTTATGTGACAAGGCATTATCTTTCTGTAAATCTGAGATAGAGCATATCTTGTCTCCGCCATACTCCTTTGCCTTGCTTAAAACATTGTCTGCGACTTCAATAAATTCAGAACTTCTGCATAACCCGTCTTCCGGATAGGAAATAATAGCCATGCTCACTCGCAATTTAACCGTATTCTTCTTATCTCCAAAAGTAAACATCCTGATAGAATTAATTATTCTCTGGCCAAGCTCTAGCGCGCCCTTTTTATCATTACTTGGCAATATAATCACGAATTCCTCATCCCCAAACCTTATTACATAATCATGTTTCCTTACTAACTTTTTGAGCCTATGAGCAAACTGTTTAATGACAAGGTCACCGAATTTATATCCATAAGCGTCATTCACAGACCTGAAATAATCTATATCAATAACTATCATCGAAAGCAGCTGATGGTATCTCTTGGCCTTGTAAAATTCCAACTCTATTATTTCCTTGAAATACTTGTGATTATAAAGCCCTGTGTGAGGGTCTTTTATAACAAGGTTCTGCATTTTCTTGTTTGATTTCAAAAGATTCTCATTTAACAGCTCCAGTTTTTTTTGAGATTTCTTATTTTCAGTTATATTTTTAGCCACTTCCAGAATCCCTTTAACATTATTCGCATTATCTCTTACTGGAATGCCTCTAATAATCCATACTCTGCCGTCAGGAGCAACCATTTCTTCTTCCTCTATATTTCCTGTTTTGCAGGATCTTACAACGGGGCAATTTTTGCACGGCTTGTCAGTATTATGGAAAGCCTTATAACAGATTTTTCCTTCCAGAAGCTCGGTGGTTATACTGAACGCTTCAGCAGTTGCTTTATTCGCCCATATTATCCTATTGGCTGTGTCCTGATAAACCACCAGGGATGGCATATTATTAAGAAGAAGCGCCTTTTCCTGTCCTCCTTTTTTCAGAGCCTCTATTGTTATATTGCGATCTTCTTCAATACCTATAGCAGAAGCGATAAGCTCCATTAAATTCTCTTCTTCAGAAGTCGGAACAAAATCCTTCTGGTAAACAACGCAAAGCGCCCCCATATATTTACCGTTGAATTTTACTGCTTGGCCTATATAGGTCTCAAGGCCATATTTCTTAACATTTACATCTGAATTTACATATGGGGTATTTTGAAGGTGGCGTATAAAAACAACATCGTCTGACGCATACTTTATAACATCATAACAGATATGGCCCTTTGCTTTATCAGCCAAACTGCAGTCCGAAGGAGTATTCCATTTGCCTATAGAACAAAGCATATCGCCATCCAGGCGATTATAAAGAACGCAGGTTGCGCTCATTAACTCCCCGCATAGCGCTACAAGTCTATTTATATTTTCTATTGGATCAGAACCAAAGGAAAGGAAACACTTGTTTAACTTTATAAAATGATTTTCAATGACTTGATGTTCCATGCCACCCTTTGCTATATTATACTGAAAACTATTGGTATGACTGCAATTATAGATAGTATTATTTACCAATGCCTAACTCTAAAAGCTTTGGGCATGTCTTAAAAAGACAGGAACTTTCTGCATTATATAATACCACAGAAAACGCTTATCTGCAAGGGTAAAGCAAAAGATTATTTTTAAAGTTATTACTTTTTATAAAGCCCTGTTAATTCAGCTTTGGCAAGTATATGCCCAGCCATGGCTTTTTCTAAATCAGCCTTGGTGAGCCCTTCTTCTAAATTAAGTTTTATATCCAGCGCATATGCTTTAAATATATACCGGTGCGTCCCAAACGGAGGGCATGGCCCTCCATAATTAATTCTACCAAAATCATTTACGCCTTGTTTTCCTGGCGCTGAATTCTCTTCTATCTTTGAAACAACAGGCATATCAAATACTACCCAGTGAACCCAATCTCCGCCAGGGGCATCAGGGTCATCGAATATCAGCGTAAGGCTTTTGGCATCTGTAGGAGCGTTTTCTATTATTAAAGCAGGATTCACGTTCTCTCCGCTACAGGTAAATCTTTTAGGTATATACTCATTATTTTCAAATTCAGGGCTTTTTAATTTCATAACCAGGCCTTCGCCTCCTATTGCTAATTGCCATGCTATAAGAAAAATCCCAAGCGAGATAATGGCTTTTTTCATCTGCCCTTAAATATCCTATTTAAAAACTCCTGGCCTTTTGACGCAATCAATTTCTGCAGTATGTAATTAAGGTCAGGCGCTACAGACACGCTAGGCATCTTGCCCTTTATTTCAAGAGGCATTGTTATAAGGCCGTCATTATCTGTTAGATATTTAAATTCCGGCACAACATTACTGAATGCGCCAGAAAGGTCTTTAGGTATAAATAAATTCGAGCTGATCCTGAGGCTCTGGTCTATTATGCCAACAGACCCTTTACTCACAAGATAGAAAGTGTCTGATTCCACTAGAAGATTATCAAAGTAAATCCTGCCATCCTTTATTTCAAAATCCGATTTCATGGGCTTAAACGCAGTGTAATCCTGATTTAAAAGCCCTTTATAGTTTTCAGGCAGATTATCTTTTAATTTCCGGACAACATTTGGCAACATGCTCAAACTGTCCAAAACAGTTTTTAAAACATTCATATTACTTAAAACCGCATTTGTCAGCTTCACGTTTCCCTTAGCGTTTAATGTCTTTAACATATCATCCTGCGACAGGCTATTGATTAAAACGCGCACCTTTATATCTACCGCGCATCTGAATACCGGGCTAGCAGCTCCTGAACCGGCATTTATTTCCAATACAGGTATAACTAGCCTTTTTACCTGTATATCCTTTTTTAAAAGCGGAAGGATCTCCAGATTCACGTTGAATCTGTCCGCCTTTAACAGAAAATCGCTCCATGATTTTAGCCTGTCTTTAATTGCCACGCCTTTTGCCTCCAGGACTAATCCGCTTAAGAGGTTAACGGAGACGCTTTCTATCATGACATCCCTATCCATTGATTCTTCCAGCTTTGTTATTAAGGCGGCCTTATACCGGTTGGCATCAAAAGTAAGCGCAAATACAGCCATGCCAATAACCAATAATCCTAAAATAATAGCTATTGTTATAAAAATTTTTCTCATATTAATTAAAACCCCACTTTCCATCCTGTATTAAGGCTCACATCCGGGCTGGATGCGGAATTAATATTTTCAGTGAACGCTAAATGCCATGACACATTTTGTTTCTCTTTCCAGATATAATTGAGGCCCAGACCCACATCAAATGCGGATTCGTCCAATGCATTTGTGCCGCTGGACGGATAAGGCGTTGAATTCCCTGTCAGCTGGGCAACCATGGAAAATCTTTGCGTAAAAAGATACTCCGCTCCTATTATCCCGGAAACCATATTGCGTTTTAAATTCAAGACGCTGAAAAAACTCGGCTTTTCTATGATTATAAAGTTACAACCCGCATATACTGTTATCTTTTCTGAAAACGTCTTATCTAAAAGCAAACCGAATCCATAATCAAGTTCTCCGCTTCCCAGTAAAGACTTTTTGTCTCCTGTGGGAAATTTAACAGCTGTCCGGATAGACATATTCGGCAAAAACCAATAAACATCCTCTTCCAGCATCTGGTATTTTGCTTTTAATACTACATCGCCTAAACCATCCGAGGCATTGGTCCTTTTTATTAAATTCTGGCCATTATAAATAAACGAGTAGTTGAAATTATAAGAACCCTGGCGTATCCTGGAGCGCGGGGTCGTAGCTCCTACGGTTTTTTCAAATTCCTCTACAAATCCATCCAGATATCCGCGCGACAAGCTTAAATAAGGTATTTCCAGCCCGATTTCCGCGTTTTCATAAATCCCGTATTTCAGATCCAGCGTTATCCTAGAAACCTCTGCGTCAATATTTATATTGTATAGCGATGAAACAGGCGTAAAACAACTGACAGTTACATTTGAAACAGTATAATCAGCATCTATCTCAAATTTATCTTGCTCTACAACTCCTGCTTTATCAGGCTCCATCTGCAGGTAGAAAAGATAGAGCGGCATCTGGTTGCGAATTGGAATAGGCCCTGCCCCGCGCCATTGTGATGCAGAGCCTGTTTTTGCAAAGGTATCAGTTGCGCAAAATAATAAAAAGCATAGAATCGCAATGCCTGGCATCTTATTTTTTTTCAATTGTTCTCTCCTTTGCTATTGAAAAAAATGGTTTTATATGGTATAATTACTATAGCCGATAAGGGCAAACCCTGAGAAATCAGGGGGCGCAAAGCCTACGGGCCTAAGTTATTCTGACAAGCCGTAACCTCAGCGAATGCAAAAGGTTAGTGAGGCAGTCAGGAATAATATGGCGGCTGGGTTGCCGAGCGATGAAAAGCCGAAGCTAGAAGCCTTTATCGGCCCTTTTCTTTATCCTGTCAAATATCTCGCTGAATTCACTTTCCAGAACAAACAAAGGCACTATAGCACAACCTGTAAGGCTTTTTATCTTAGCCAAAACTTCCATGTTCTTGGGATCCAGCATTGCTAAAAGCAGCACATTTTTATCTTTTCTTACTGGTAAAACACCACAATCTTTCATTATATCAAAAGATATTTTGGAGATTATTTCTTTTATGTCTCCGTTTTCGCTCAAATTTCGAATATCAAAATGCGGAACATTAAACTGCGACTCCAGGGCTCTCGCGATATCGCCAGAGCTGGCCATGCCAAGGCCTATAATGCTCTGGCCTATTTTTTGGCCTGTGGTCCAGTGTTTATTAAGCGCTATTTCAAGCTGCTCAAGCGTAATTATCTGCGATTCAAGCAATATCTGGCCAAGCGGCTTATGTTTAAATTTTCCTTCTTTCTTTGAGCCGGCATCTTCTTCCTTAAAAGACTCATCGATAAACACTTTCTTTTTTATCTGCCTGCGGTTCACAAGAAAATTACTACCAGGCAATGTCTTTAAATAGCTCTTTATCTCTGTAATTGTCTCCATTAGTTCCACCATACTCTTTATGGGGAAATATTTATTATTCGCTATAGCTATAGAGATGCTCATAAGAGGCATGTTTATCACATTGCCGCGCCTGTCTTTGGAAACTATATAAGTCCTTTCCCTGTCCTCTTTTGAATAATGAAAATGCATGGCTCTATTAAAAGTAAGTATTGACTCGGACGCGATCAACCTGTCCCTGTCAGGCGTTGTAACTACTACAAAATCATCGCCTCCTATATGCCCTACAAAATCATGCGGATTGCCATATCTTTTGACTGTGGTGGCTGTAATATAAGCAACATGCCTTATAACGCTATCGCCTTTCATGTAACCATATTTATCATTAAATGATTTAAAATTATCTATATCATAATACGCGACTGAAAAAAGCTTTTTTTCTTCCATCCTGGAATGAATAGCCTTTTCTATCTGTTTATTTCCTGGGAGTTTCGTAAGGGCGTTTGCGTAAAGCTGGTGGCTGGTTCTGCGTAAAGCAAGCTCCATGCGGACTTCTAGATCTATCGGGTCAGGAGGGTTGGCGATATAATCGTCCACACCTTGCTCTATCTCCAACATCTTTTTTCTTATCTGTTTCTTGTCTATAAGGACTATTACGGGGATATGCGCGGTAAGAAAATCTTCTTTCAGGATTTTGGATACCTTGAGTCCGTCCATATCAGGCAGGCCCCAGTCTATTATGATAATATCCGGCTGCTCCCGCCTTACTGCATCTAGAACAGCAGAGCCTTTAGCGATAGTGATTATGTCGTAATCCCATGCCTTAAGTAGATATTGTATTATCTCCGCAATACCTGCCTCGTGCTCAGCTAATAATGCCTTTCTTTTTCCAGCATTCATTATTGTTAATTATATCTCAGAAAAATGTCCCGGTCAATCAAATAGATGACGGCCAAAATAGGGTTGCCAAGATGGGCATTTTCAGATATACTGCACTTTATGAAACTTTCTATTTTGATTCCAGCATATAACGAAGAAGACTCAATCGCTCAGGTGATGCAGGAAATAAAATCATTGGACTTGTCTTCATACGGCGTGTCTGAAAAAGAGATAATACTTATTGACGATGGTTCAACTGATAAAACAATAGAAAAAGCCGCATCTGTGATTCCTCCCACAAGAGTAATCAGACATGTGAAAAACCAAGGCAAAGGCGCTAGCCTCATATCAGGAATCGCTCATGCAACAGGAGATATAATAATAATCCAGGACGCTGATCTGGAATACAGCCCTTCGCTTTATCCCGCGCTGTTAAAACCCGTAGCACAGGAAAACGCAGATGTGGTGTATGGCTCAAGATTCCTGGCAAACCCTCATCCTACAGGAATGAAAATGTCTTATTTTCTGGCGAATTGTTTCGGAAATTTTCTTACAAACATGTTATGCAGGACATCGCTCACAGACTGCATGACATGCTTTAAGGTTTTTAAAAAACATGTCCTGAATGGGATTACGCTTAAATCCAGGGGGTTTGGGATAGAGCCTGAGCTAACCGCCAAGATAAGTAAAACCGGTTTTAAAATAAAAGAGGTGGCAATCCCCTATAAAGCAAGGACATTCGAAGAAGGGAAAAAATTTAAAAGGATTTATTCTCTCGGGGTACTGTGGGCTATAATAAAATATTCATTTGCCGCCTGAATTAAAAAACCCTTTTGCTTTAATGAATCCTGTTACCCTTTTGTAATCCTCCAGATCTATAAATATCAAATCCGGCCTTTTTTCTTTTATCTTTCTTATCTCCTTGCCCCGTGAAGCAATATATTTAAAATCAGTGCCGCATTTTTGGCAAGAAGTGGCAGTAGAATAGTTTATTCCGAGCTCCTTGCAATTAGAGCAGTCAGCGCTTGTCAGACCTACTATCAAAAGATGGCTCTCAACGTCTTTTACGTCAACTTCTTTCCACACCCTTATCAATTCATTCATACCGTCCTGTCTCCTTTTAGACACTCTATTATAATTAAAAAGCCCCCTTGCCATTTTATGGCGAGGGGGCAGAGATAGCCACTTATCAAACTTATGATAACTTAGTTACGTTAGCTGCCTGTTCTCCTTTTGGCCCCTGGACAATCTCAAACTCTACTTCCTGGCCTTCCTGCAAAGTCTTGTAACCTTCTCCCTGTATGGCTGTATGATGCACGAATACATCTTTGCCATTTTCAGGAGTAATGAAGCCATAGCCTTTTTGATTGCTGAACCACTTCACTTTTCCTTTCTGCACCTTTACTACCCTCCTTCCATAAATTTGTTAAATTATACACCACGATTCATTTTTTGTCAATACCGCTTGATGTTATTTATCGTCAGGAAGCTCTTCCGTAGCCTTTTCTTCATAATCATGAAAAATGTTCCTGGCCTTTATATTATGATCCTTCTCGATGGCCCCCAGTCTTTGCTCTAACTCATGCTGCATCTTAAGCATAATCTTCACCACGTCTGCTACAGGATCAGGCAGATTTCCATGTTCAAAATCCAACTCTAATTTTTCAGCGGTTTTCTTTTCAACTATCTTTCCAGGCACGCCAACCACAGTCGCGCCTATAGGAACGTCTTTTACGACAACAGATCCGGAACCTACCTTCGCGCCATCGCCTATTTTAATAGGCCCAAGTATGCAGGCATTAGACCCCACTACGACGTTTTTTCCAAGGGTAGGATGGCGCTTGCCTTTTTCAAGGTTTGTGCCGCCAAGCACAACGCCTTTATAAATAAGGCTATCGTCTCCTATCTCCGAAGTCTCTCCTATAACAACGCCCATGCCATGATCTATAAACACGCGCCTGCCTATATTCGCGCCAGGATGGATCTCTACCCCTGTGATAAATCTTGCAAAATGAGAAACAAGCCTTGCGACTATATGCATTTTTCTATTGTAGAAAAAATGCGCAACTCTATGAAACCATAGCGCGTGAATACCTGGATAGCAAAGCACGACTTCCAATATACTTTTTGCCGCAGGATCTTTCTTCATTGCAGATCTTATGTCTTCCTTCATTCTGTCTAAAAACATTTTAACCTCTTCAACTTTATTATAATAATTATTTCGGCAGCGTAAAATAAAAATGGCTCCCTTTTCCTAATTCACTTTCTAACCATATTCTGCCGTTATGTAAACTTACTATATCCTTTGCTATAGGAAGCCCCAGTCCTGTACCTTCCTTTTTTTCAGCAGTGACGCGTGTAAATTTATCAAATATTTTATCAAGGCTATCGGGCGCCACTCCTTCACCTGTGTCAGAAACCTCTACCATTATTTCTTTTTCCAGATTAACAGTCTTTATTGTAATTATCCCTGACTCAGGCGTATATTTTATTGCATTGCTCAGAAGATTTACAAATATCTGAGTAGCTTTATCCTTGTCAGCGCTGATCTTTGACAAATCCATGGCAAGATCCTTCTGTAACCTTTGTTTTTTATCTTTTATTATCTTATCAAAAATAGCTAGATTTTCTTCTATTATATTATTCATTTGAACAGGTTCTTTTTTTAATTCCATTTTTCCAGATTCTATCTTTGATATATCCAACAGATCATTTACAAGCCTTGAAAGCCTGTTAACTATGTTTATAGCTCCATCTAGCATCTCTTTCTGAGCAGGCGCAACGCTCCCAAGCCCGCCCTTATTAACAAGGTCTACATTGCCTTTTATGATCATAAGCGGGGTCCTGAATTCATGCGCCACGTTTGCCACAAAGTCTGACTTTATCTTATCCAGCTGCTGCAATTTTCTATTTGCCGCCTCAAGTTCTATTTTCTTGGCAGCTATTTCTTTTTGCAACCGCTCTCTTTCCCTCACAGCATGAAATGCAGCCATAGCATTATGCATAATAACAGGAAGGCCCTTTTCAAAACCGTTCTCTCTTATTACATAATCATATGCGCCTTCTCGCATTGCCTGAGGCGCAAATTCCTTATCCTCGGCATTTGCCATCATGATGATTGGCCCCGATAATTCTCTATATTGCAAATCATTAAGGATTTCAAGGCCGTTCAAACCAGTGATATCGTACGAAAGAAGAATAATATCGAACTTTTCTTCTTCTACCTTTTTAAGAACATTTTCTTCACTCTGGAGCCAGGATATATCATAAGAGATGTCTGGCATGTTGGAAAGCGCATCATTTATTTTTGATATATTGGCACAATTAAAATCTACTATCAATACTTTAATGCCCTGTTTCTCCAGATGCATAGTCACCTCTGAATCAATAATTTGTTAAACCAGCGCCCTTATTTTCTCAATATGCCTCAGCGTCTCTTCTTCTCCTATTTTTACAAACTGCTTTATGAGATGAAAATCTATCGAAGTCGCGTCGCTTAAGACAGGATGAAGGCTCACGTCAGCTCTGCAGCAATTTATCTCTGCTATGCTGTATTCCATTGCCTGCATACTTGTCATTATTACATCAAATATATTTGGCGTAAACGCCTTTCTAAGAAATCTTGTGAAATGGACGCGGATCTTTTCACTGAAAGAACCCTGTCTTAATATATTTTCTTCTTCCTTAGCAACCTCTTTTTGAGCCATATTCCTCTCGCATATATTCTTCGGGCCAGGCAAGACATTTACTGCTATCACTTTTTTTGCCCCGTTTTTAAAAAGCACATCCACGGGCACAGGATCTAAAATCCCGCCGTCCACAAGCATCCTCCCGTCTTCCATTATAGGCTGAAATATCCCAGGGACAGCAATACTTTTATAAACAGCGTCTAGAAGCCTACCTTTACTAACTATAATTGTTTCTCTATTTGCAAGATCATAAACTATTATCTTAACAGGTATCTTTAAATCTTCAAATGTTCTATTACCCAGGATAACCTTTAAAAATCTCTTCAATCTCTTGCCTGCAAGTATTCCGGATATCGGAAAAGTAAAATCCAATAACCTCATAACATTAAGTCTTCTTTTCAGTTTTCCGGAAATGTTTTCTATTTCCCTGGGGCTTAAGCCAATGCCCCACATTGCTGCAATAAGGGCTCCTATACTTGCGCCTGAAACAACGCCTATGGGTATCTTTTCTTTTTCCAGCACATACAAAACGCCTATATGAGCTAGGCCAAAAGCAGCTCCGGAACCAAGCGCAAGCCCTATTACATTTTTATTATCAGAGTCTTCCATAAAAAAAGAAGCCGATAAAGATTGATCGCCTTGCGCGACCCGGCTTAGCCCTGTATCGGGCATCCTTCTTTAACTTTATCGGCTTCATTCAAAGTATAGCACACTTTTTTGCAAATTCAAGACCTGTTTTCAGCTTATAATTTTATACACAACGTCGTGTTCTCTGACCTTTGACTTTACCTTTAATCCTATCTCCGCGCCCTGTTCAGCCTTCTGTATCGACACGTGGTCAAGCTGTATAGATTCCACTTTTTCTTTAAAATCAGACGTATGGCCTTTTATAACAATCTTGTCTCCTACGGACAGGCTGCCTTTTGTAAGTTTTACAACAGCTGCGTCTACTTTTGGAAAATAATGCGTTATTATTCCCACCTCTTCAAGAGATGCGCCGCTAGGTATAGACAAGGCCTTTTTAGCGGGTTGTTTTTTGGTTGTAGCAGTTTTTTTCTTAACCTTAGTAACCGGCTTTTTAGCAGCAGCCTTCTTCTTTGCCTTTTTTGCAGGCTTCTTAACTATTTTCTTTGCTTTCTTTTTCTTCATATTTCACCTCCGATTTTTTGTATAAAAACTCTCCAAACATCTTGCTGTATTTTGTCCAGCTAGAATCAGGGTCATTGTATGTATTTACAAAATGCCTGAATCCATTTATCTTTGCGTCTAAGTTATCAATATGATGCAGTATAATTGCTTCAAAACACATTGGCCTTTTAGGCGAACCCCATTCCTGCTCTCCATGATGGCTGAGTATCATATGCAGAATAAGATTTTTAAATTCTTCTGGAAACTCTGGTATTTTATCAATCGCTGCGCTCACGATATTTGCTCCAAGAACTATGTGTCCTATCAACCTGCCTTTATCCGTATAATAAAAGCTCCTCCTGTATGAAAGCTCTTCTATCTTACCTATATCATGTAGCGCAGTACCGCATAAAAGCAGGTCAAGATTTATGTCTTTATGTTTCGAAGCGATCATTTTGGCAAGTTCAACACATGCAAGCGTGTGCTCAATGAGACCGCCTATATACGGGTGATGAAAATCGCTGGCAGCGGGAGCGGTCCTGAATTTTTCAGATATGTCTTTATCTGAAAATATATTGCGCACCAACGCCTTAAGATGAGGATTTTTAACTGACTCCATTTCAGATAAAAAATCCCTAAACATCTTATCTCTATTTTTATCTGATACAAGCATGTAAAGCGAGATGTCTACTGATTTATCGCTTGTTTTCTCTATGGAGTCTATCTTTAATTGCGGGTAATTTTTGTATAATTCAACCTTTGCCTTTACTTTAATAAAGTCATCCACGCTGAAAGAGTCGAATAATGATTTTAAGGCGTCCCACTTTCTGCAATCCACCATGCCTGTCTTATCGGAAAGCTCAAGCGCTATATATGGATTGCCGTTCTTGGTGACATCAAAAGACTTTTCTCTTACAAGATAAACCGACTCTACAACCTCTCCTTCTTTTAAATCGCTGATAAACCTATGAGCCATAAAGGGATTATATACCTAAAACGCTTTATATTTCAACAAAAATTATATAAATTTGTCAAGCCAATTTAGAAATGTCCGGTTTTTACCAAATTAGAAATGTCCTGTTTTTATTGTTTAGTTAATACCGGTTCTCCTTGCTTTTGTTTGTAATTTATAGCATTTAAATGCATGCTTTTATATAAGGGCCTTTTAT